>NZ_PSWQ01000011.1:0-102676 GCF_002932915.1 Rathayibacter sp. RFBD1 | reverse complement strand
GCTCCCGCTGTCCGGCGCGGCGCCCGTCCGCCGTCCCCGCCGGGCGCCGCGCCGGACAGCGGGAGCCGCGCCCGCAACCGCGCCCCCGCCAGCACGGGCGAGTCCGAGAGCTCCAACGAGCCCCCGTAGACCGCGAGCTGCCGCTCCAGCCGCGCCAGGCCCGAGCGCGTCGACCCCTCGACGAGTCCGCGGCCGTCGTCGTCGAGGGTGAGCACCACGACGCCCGCCTCCTCGTCGCCGCGCACCCGCAGCGAGGAGGCGCCGCCGTGCTTCAGCGCGTTGGTGACCGCCTCCTCCAGGAACCGGACCAGGAGCATCCGCTGGTCGAGCGGCGGCTCGGCGCCCTCGGCGGCGAGCGCCGGGATGCGGCCGAGGTCGAGGTCGACGGCGATCTCGGGAGGGAGGCGCGCGACGAGGTCGCGGACGGCGGGGACCAGGCCGTGGTCGATCTCGACCGGGTAGAGGGCGTGGCCGACCGCGCGCACCTCGTCCTCGCGGAGCCGGTCGAGCCGGGCGGCGATGGCGAGCAGCCGCTCCGAGGCCGCCTCGTCGGATGCGCTCGCGACCGCGTGCAGCTCGGCGGTCAGCACCACGAGTCCGTTCTGGAGGCCGCCGTGCAGGCTCTGCGCGACGTCGCGCCGCACCCGCAGCTCCTCCCGCTGCAGGGCCTGCACCGCCTCGAGCGCCTGCACGGAGGCGCGGGCGTGCTCCCGCTCCTTCTCGCGAACCCGCCGCGCCGCGCGCACGAGCAGGTAGCCGTAGGCGGTGATCAGCGCGATCACCGTGGATCCGACGACCAGCTCGACCGCGAGAGCGGGGAGTGCCGAGTGCGGGTAGACGCCGGTCAGCACCTGGAGGCAGCAGCGGACCAGGCCCATCCCCACGGCGATGACCGCCGTCCGGGCCACTCGGCCGCCGCCGGTCGAGCGCTCGGGACGCAGCACCGCGACCAGGGCGATCGCGAGCCCGATCGTCGACACGTTGACCAGGACGCGCGTCGTCACGTCGAGCAGCGGCCCCGGATCGACCCCCCGCAGCGTCCGCGACAGCATCCCGAGCGCGAAGACGGCCTGGAGCGCGGCCAGCAGCGAGAGGACGCCGCCCAGGAGGGCCATCGCTCCGAGGACGATGCGGTTGTCCTCGCGCGCGTCGCGGGGGCCGGCGCTCATCCGGTGTGCTCGAGGAAGAGGAGCGTCGCGTCGACCCGCGGGTTGCGCTCGCCGTCCGAGCGGACGCCGAGGGACGCGTAGACGGCGTTGACGTGGTTGTCGACCGAGCGGACCGCGATGCCGAGGCGCTCGCCGATCGCGGCGTTGGTCAGCCCCGATGCGAGGCCCGAGAGCACCTCGTACTGGCGCGGGCTCAGCGCGGCGACCGGGGAGTCGCGGCGGGCCGCGCGGGCGGCGACCAGCGCCGGATCGAGCACGGTGCGGCCGTCCGCCGTCGCGCGGACGGAGGCGAGCAGCGCGGGGGCGGAGAGGGAGGAGGTCTTCGAGAGGTAGCTCCAGCCGCGGGCCTCGGCGCGGTCGAGGCGGAGGAAGCGGTGCATCGCGTCGACGGCCGAGAGCAGGACGATGCCCAGCCCCGGCGCGGTGGACCGCAGCCGGCGCCCGAGCTCGATGCCGTCCCCGTCGCCGAGCTCGATGTCGAGGATCGCCACGTCGAGCTCCGCGGGCCGCAGCACCGACCGCGCCTCCGTGGCGGATCCGGCCTCCACGACGCTCCGCACGCCCGGCACCGCGCGCAGCAGCGACGACAGCATGTGCCGGTAGAGGGGCTGGTCGTCGACGACGGCCAGCCTGAGCTCCGGAACGCCCCCCACGGATGTCATCCGCCCATCTTCACCCATGCTCCGGAAGTCGAGGCGTCCCTCGACCGGGGGTCACCGCGCGAGGATCCGCGTCGGCTCGCGGGCGGCGGCGCTCGCCGTCGCGGCGGCCGCCGTGCCGACGCCGTAGCCCAGGCCGGCCGCCCAGCGCCGGTCGAGCAGCAGCCGCGCGGTCTCGACGCTCGCCGTGCTGAACGTGGTGAAGCCGCCGAGCACGCCCGTCCCGAGCACGGCCCGCCACACCGGGTCGAGGACCCCGGCCAGCACGAGCCCGGTGACGACTCCGAGCAGCAGCGACCCGCTGACGTTGATCAGCGCGGTGCCGACCGGCCAGCGCGCCGGCACGAGCGACCGCGCGACCCCGTCGACGACGAGCCGTGCGGCCGCTCCGACTCCGCCCGCGAGAGCGACCGCGAGCAGCAGGCCGGGCGTCACGCCGCCGCCCTCCGCCGCCCCGCGACAGCGATGCCCAGCGCCGCGGCGAGCACGCCCAGCACGAGCGTGCCGCCGGTGTAGAGCAGGTACTCCACGACGTGGCCGCCCTCGAGCAGCGCGACCGTGTCGAGCGAGAAGGTGCTGTAGGTCGTGAATCCGCCCAGCACGCCGGTGCCGAGCAGGAGGCGCAGGGTTCGGCGCCCGCCCTCGTCCGGTCCGCGCCGCGCCAGCGCCTCGAGCAGGAGGCCCAGGAGGAACGCGCCCGGCAGGTTCACGGCGAGCGTCGCGACCGGCACGACGCCCAGCGGAGGCAGTGCGGCGCCGATCGCGGCGCGAATCGCCGTGCCGACGGCACCGCCCGCCGCGACCAGGAGGATCGCGGAGGGGCGCAGGTGGAGGGGTCGCGTCACTCCGGGAGGTCCCAGGGCGCCGGGCGCGACGGGTCGCGGTCGGCGCGCGGGACGACGAGCACGGGGCGGTGCTGGCGGTGCGCGAGGTGGGCGGCGACGCTCCCGCTGAGGAACTCGGCGATGCTCGCGAGCACGCCCGCGTCGCGGGTGCCGACCACGATCATCCGCGCGTCGACCTCCTCGGCGACCTCGGCGAGCGCCAGGGCGGGCTCGCCCCGCGCCGCGCGCAGCGACCACTGCACGGTGCTGCCGTCCAGCTCGTGCTCGACCGTCTCGCGGAGCCCGGGCGGGAGGGACGGGCCCTCGCCGCGGTCGGCCGCGGCGCCGACGAAGCCGAGCGGGATGCCGCCGGTCATCGGATCGACGTACTCGCCGACGAGGTACGGATCGGCCGAGACCGACACGAGCAGCAGGGCGGCTCCGGCGTCGGCGGCGACGCGGGCGGCGGTGCGCAGGACCTCGGGTCGCTGGCCGTCGACGATGCCGACGAGGACGGGCCCGGTGGGGGTGGGTGCGGTCATGAGGAGCTCCTTCCCGGTTGCGCCCCATCCTGGCACCGCACGGGCGCGAGCGGTCGGAGCATCCGTGCCGGATCCGTCGTGATCGTTCCGTTATGCGCGGGCCTCGGGCTAGAGTGGCTCGTCGCCGGATTCCCACCGGCCCCCGACCCCCGTCACCACCGTCATCCGAGGAGAACGCACGCGTGTCGAAGCCAGGCATTCCCACCCCTGAGGAGAGTGCCGGCACCCCGACCACTGCACCCCCGACCCGGCGCGAGGCCCGCGAGGCCGAGCGCCGTGCTGCCCGGGCCGAGGCGGAGACGGGCGCGGCGACCGCCGGTGCCGCGGGCGAGGGCAGCGGATCGGACGACTCCGCCGCTTCCGCAGGCGCTGGCGACTCCGCGGACACCACCGTCGACGCCGCATCGGCCGTGGCGACCGCTCCGACCGTGTCGGTCGAGGTCCCCGCCGTCGCCTCCCCCGCCTCCCGGTCGATCCCGGCCTCTCCGCGCCGCGCGTCCGTCTCCCGCCCCGTCGCTCCCCGCGCCGCCGAGCCCGCCCGGGCCCGCGGCCTCAGCCGCCGCGCCCTGGCCTTCGGCACCTTCTCGGTGGTCGGCGGCCTCTTCGCCACGGCCGCGATCCCCGCGTACGGCGCCCGCAGCTCCTCCGCCACCGCGACCGGCCGCGCCGCCGCGAACCGGGTCGGCCTCCAGAACCTCACCGTCTCCTCCGACGCCGCCGGCCAGACCGCCGTCCGCGACGCCTTCGCCGCACCGACCCAGGCGCAGCTCGACGAGGCCAGCCGCCAGGCGGCCGTGCTCTCCGGATCGAACGGCGGAGAGTTCTCGACCGTGCAGACCCGCGCGGTCGGCGACGACTACCCGTGGCCCTACGAGACCATCGACGACGACGGCGGCGGACTCTCGCCCCTCGGCTACTACTACCGCGAGTGCGTCGACTTCGTGGCCTGGCGCCTCAACCGCGACGCCGGCCGCACCTCCGCGCCGTGGAAGTACACGTGGGGGAACATTACCCCGCTCGGCGGCAGCGCCTACGAGTGGCCGGACAACTGGGCCGCGAAGGGCTGGGCGACCAGCAGCGTCCCGATCGTCGGCTGCGTCGCGTGGTGGACCTACAACCACGTCTCCTACGTGCAGAAGGTCAACGACGACGGCACCGTGCTCCTCGAGGAGTACAACTACGGCGGCAAGCACAGCTACGTGACCCGCACCTTCCCCACCGCCCAGGTCCCGCTCTTCCTGTACCCGCCGGTCCTGTAGGGGGCCTGTCCCCGTCGCGCGTCGGCGGGCGGTGCGTCGCGATCCGTCCCCAGCGCACGCCGACGGGCGAGGGGGTGCGATCGCGCGTCAGGCGAGCGCGGCGAGGAGGATCGCGAAGGCGGGCGTCGTCGGATCGACGAGCGCCATGTGGTCGGCGTCGGCGAGCTCGTGCAGCTGCACGGCGGGGTGCCGGTCGGCGTATCGGCGGCTGTAGGCGTCGGGGACGTCCTCGTCGAGTACGCCGTGGATCAGCGTGGTCGGCTGCGGCGGCGCGGGCAGCTGCGCGGGGTCGGCGCCCGGGAGCAGCGCGAGGTCGCCGCCGAGGAGCTCCCCCACGGCGTCGTCGCTGAGGCGGTCGGCGGAGGCGGCGGCCAGGTCGAGCACGCCCGCCAGTGCCACCACAGCGGCGACGTGCGGCGACGGACGGGCGGCCTGCGACCAGACGGCGAGGTGGCCGCCGGCGGAGTGGCCGACGAGGGCGACCGGTCCGGCGCCGGGCAGCAGTGCCGGGAGCGCCGCGAGCACGGCCAGGACGTCGTCGCCGGTGCCCGGCCAGCCGCCTCCCGGGTCGCCCGTGCGCCGGTACTCGGGGAGGAGCACGTCGTGCCCGCGGTCGGCCAGTGCCGCCGCGAGCGGCCGGGCGTGCCGCCGGTCCCACCGCGCCCGCCAGAACCCGCCGTGCACGAGCACGACCGGCCGGCGCGCCTCGCCGGGCGCCCCGCGGAAGACGTCCGCGATCTGCTCCGGAGCCTCCCCGTACCGGCGCACCTCCTCCGGCTCGCGCCCCTCCGTCTGCTGCATCCCCCCAGTACCTCCCCGCGAGACGCCACGTCGATGCGCCCGGCACGGCGTGTCGCGTACCGGAGCGGCATCTCGCGGAGAGGGAGGGGAGGGCGCGGGAGCTCGCGTCAGGACTCGAACCAGCCCCGGGGGTGGTGGTCGGCCGTGAGGGGCGTGCGCGGCCGGGTCGGGCGGGCCCAGCGGACGGCGTTCGCCAGCACGCGCCGGATGTCCGGGTGGTGGTAGACGGGGTAGTCCTGGTCGCCGGGCGAGAAGTAGAAGACCTTCCCGAGGCCGCGGGTGTAGGTCACGCCGGAGCGGAACACCTCGCCGCCGGTGAAGGTCGACAGGAACACCGTCTCCTCCGGCACCGGGATGTCGAAGTACTCGCCGTACATCTCCTGCTCGGGGATGATCAGCGGGCTGGGCACGCCCTCGGCGATCGGATGGGTGGGCGCGATCGTCCAGACCAGCTCGCGGTCGCGGTCGTTGCGCCACTTCAGCGAGCAGGTCGTGCCCATGAGCGCTTTGAAGATCGACGAGTAGTGGCCCGAGTGCAGGACCAGGATCCCCATCCCCTCCTGCACGTGCCGCAGGACGCGCTGGACGACCTCGTCCGACACCTCCTCGTGCGCGATGTGCCCCCACCACAGCAGCACGTCCGTCGTCGCGAGCGCCTCCTCGGTGAGCCCGTGCTCGGGCTCGGGGAGCGTCGCGGTGCGCACCGAGACGGCGTCGCCGAGCGACTCCGCGAGTCCGTCCGCGATGACGCGGTGGATGCCGTCCGGGTAGTGGCGCAGCACGGTCTCGTCGCCGCGGGTCTCGTGGCGGAACTCGTTCCAGACGAGGACCTCGATCGGGGCGCTCATGCGACCGCCACCTCCTGCTTCTCGGCGGCGGAGCGGTAGATCGCGTCGACCACCCGGCTGCGGTGCAGCGCGTACTCGCCGTAGTGGCCGGAGTAGCGGGGGCCGCCCGCGGGCGCGTCGGCTCCCGAGGCGATCGCCTCCAGGAACTCGGCGATGACCGAGCGGTGGTGTCCGGCGGGGACCTTCACGTCGGGGTGCGAGACGGTCGGCGCTCCGGCGACCTCGGAGTAGAGCGTCAGAGTCCCCTCCGTGGCGTAGTCGGCGATGTGGAGGCGCGCGCCCCCGGCCGAGCCGAGCAGCTCGACCTCGATGTCCTCGTCGACCTTCGAGTAGCTGGCCCAGGAGGCGTCGAGCTGGAGCGAGCGGCCGTTGTCGAGGCGCAGCAGGGCGCTCGAGAAGTCCTCCACCTCGAACGCGTGCGTGCCGGTGGCGGCGACGCCGTGCGGGCGCCCTCCGCGGCCGGAGCGGCCGATCTCGCCGTACGCGACCGCCGAGACGCTGGTCACGCGCGGCTCGTCGAGCAGGTGCAGCGCGATGTCGAGCACGTGGGAGCCGAGGTCGATCAGCGGGCCGCCGCCGGCGAGCTCCTTGCTGGTGAACCAGGAGCCGATGCCGGGGATGCCGGTGCGCCGCTGCCAGCTCGCGCGGGCGTGGTAGACGTCGCCGAGCGGTGCGTCGTCGAGGTAGTCGCGGAGGAAGGCGACGTCGGCGCGGCGGCGGTGGTTGTAGGCGATCTCGAGCACCCGGTCGTTCGTGCGGGCGGCCTCGACCATCTCGGCCGCCAGCTCGGCGGTGGTGGCGAGCGGCTTCTCGCAGAAGACGTGCTTGCCGCTCGCGAGCGCGGCCACGGCGATCGGGTGGTGCAGGTGGTTCGGGACGCCGATGGAGACGACGTCGAGGTCGTCGCGAGCGACGAGCTCCTCCCAGTCGGCGTAGAGGTCGGGGACGCCGCGGGTCGCGCCGAGTTCGTGCAGGCGCGCCTCCTCCTGGCCGGCGAGCGCGACGACGCGGGCGCCGGGCAGGGACTGGAAGGCGTCGAGGTGGGTGGTGCCGGCGAAGCCGAGGCCGACGACCCCCACGCGCAGCTCAGTGGTGTTCTCTGTCATGCGCCGAGCCTACTCGAATCGATTCGAGCACTCCACGGGCGGGGCGGCTTTCCGGAGCATTGGGCAGGCCGGGCGTCAGGCCGCGAGGCGCTTCTCGAGCGCGGCGAGCGACGCGCGCAGGGCCGGCGCCTCGAGGGCGTCGCCGTCGGCGGCGGCGTGCGCGGCGGCGAACGCCTGGACCTGGCGGTGCAGCTCGACGCGGGTCCCGCCGCGGGCGACGACCGCGAGCCGCTCGGCGAGGCGCACGCCGGCGCGGACGACGAGCGGCTGCTCCATCGCGTACGAGCGCAGGGCGAGGAACACGTCGGCCAGCAGCTCGCCCGCTCGGGGCCACGGGACGACCAGGCGGACGACTCCGTCGGCGTCGGCGTAGCGGCCGCGCGCCTCCGGACGGCCGCAGAGGTCGACGAGCGCGCTCGTCAGGGCCTCGACGGCGCCGACCGCGGTGTACGGGTCGTTCGTGCCGGTCGCGAGCCCGCGGACTCCGATCTCGACCACCTGCTGGACGGCGTAGCGGAGGTCCTGGTGCGGGGTGCGCGCGTCGGCGACGACGACCGCGGCGACCGCCTCCTCCTGGGCGACGGACCCCTCCAGGACCTCGAGCACCGGGTCTCCGACGAGGACGTGGTCGCCGGGCAGCGCGAGCACCCGGAGCCGCGCGTCGCCGCGTCGGGCCAGGGCGACCAGCCGCTCGATCTCGAGCTGCTCGACGTAGCCGCCGCGCACCGCCCGCAGCACGACCGGCTCGCGCCCCGCCGGCGGCAGGGCCTCCTCCGCATTCGTCGGCTCCTCCCCGTCCTCCGGGTGCAGCCGCTCGATGACGTCGACGAGCTCGCCGAGCACCCGCTGCTGCAGCGTCGTCACCTGCACCGACAGAGCGATGTGGTGGATGAAGTAGACGAGCACCGCGACGTCGCCCACCGCGAGCAGCACCGAGAACGAGACGGCCACCACCGGCACGAACGTCAGCGACGCGTCCTCCTCCGTGTGCACCGCGCGCAGCACGATCAGGGAGTACAGGAACGTGGAGGTGAGCACCGCCAGGACGATCTGGTTGCCGCGGTCGGCCATGAAGTTGCGGACCAGCCGGGGCCCGTAGGCGGAGGACGTGGTCGCCAGCACCGAGATCGTGATCGAGAACGAGGTCGCAGCGACGCCGAGCATCGTCCCGCCGATCGCCGAGAGGATCGCCCGGCCGCCGGTCGGCGACAGGTCCTCGATCAGGGGGATGTCACTGACGCCGGCGCGGACCAGCAGGTGGTCGACCTCGACCAGCCCCAGCGCCAGCCCGACGGCGAGGACGCCGAACAGGGCCGGGAGGAACCAGAAGGATTCGCGGAGGTGGAGGAGCCGGGAGCGCATGCTCGAAGGCTAGGGCGGCGCCTGCTCGCGGGCCGCGCCGCCGCGGAGGCTTGCGCGCCGGGCCGGGACGTGCCGCGGAGGCGTCGTCGCGTCGAGGGCCGTCCGCACTGCGGGGGCGTCCTCGCGACGGACGCCGGACGCACCGGAGGCGCCGACCCCACGGGGATCGGCGCCTCCACGGGGCGTCAGGTG
The DNA here is from genome assembly GCF_002932915.1 of Rathayibacter sp. RFBD1. Lineage (NCBI taxonomy): Bacteria > Bacillati > Actinomycetota > Actinomycetes > Micrococcales > Microbacteriaceae > Rathayibacter > Rathayibacter sp. RFBD1. Next base: position 93,914 of record NZ_PSWQ01000011.1, on the reverse strand, counting down.
ACGTTGATGAGCGTGCGCTGCCAGCCGGAGGAGCCGTCGGGCGCGACCGGTGCGCGGTCCTCGATCTGGACCATGCCGTTCTTGTCGACCGCGCGGACCGCGACGTAGTGCGAGCCGGGCTGGGCGTCCCAGTCGACGAACCACTGCACCCAGGTGTCGAGGTTGACCGGGGTCGAGAGCGTCGCCTCCTGCCAGTCGCCGTTGTCGATGCTCACCTCGACCTTCTCGATGCCGATGCTCTGCGCCCAGGCGACGCCCGCGATCTTGAGAGCGCCCGAGGTGACGGGGACGCCGATCCGCGGGGTGTCGATCCGCGAGGACATCTTGATGGGGGCCTCGGCGGAGTAGCCGCGCGGGGTCCAGTAGGCCTGGTCGGCCTCGAAGGTGGTGACCTTGAGCTCGGTGAGCCACTTGGTGGCCGAGACGTAGCCGTAGAGGCCGGGCACGATCATCCGCACCGGGAAGCCGTGCTCGAACGGGAGGGGCTCGCCGTTCATGCCGACGGCGAGGATCGCGTCGAGGTTCTCGTCCGTGACCGCGGTGATCGGGGTGGACGCCGTGTATCCGTCGCTGCTGGTCGAGAGGAGCATGTCGGCTCCGCTCTGCACGCCGGCCATCTTCAGCACGTCGCGGAGGGGGACGCCGAGCCACTTGGCGTTGCCGACGAGGTTGCCGCCGACCTGGTTCGAGACGCAGGTGAGGGTGATGCCGTACTCGTCGAGGCCCATGTCGAAGATCTGCTGGAGGTTGAGCGTCACCTCGCGGTCGACCATGCCGGTGATCTTCAGCGACCAGGCCGACGGGTCCAGGTTGGGCACGGTGAGGGCGGTGTCGACGCGGTAAAAGTCGGCGTTCGGCGTGTAGAGCGGGGTGATGCCCTCGATGTCGAGCTCGGCGCCCGCGGGGACCGAGACAGTGCTGCGCGGGGACGGCAGGCGCAGGGCGTCGCGGACGCCGGCGAGGGAGGAGGTGGCCGCGTTGACCAGGCGGGCTCCGGTGCCGACGACTGCCGCGCCGACGGCGGAGATCAGCGCGATGCGGAAGAAGCCGCGGCGCTCGAGGGCGCCCGGACGGGCCTCGGAGGATGTTCCCCTGGCCTCCGAGGCCCGGGCCGCACGCCAGCCGCGCAGGCGCGTGAAGAGGAGGTGCATGACGACGACGGCGACGACGAGTCCGACCAGCGTGGGCACCGCGGCGAGCGGCGACGCTCCCGTGCGGGTCACGATGGCGGCGATCGAGAGGCCGCCGGCGATCACGAGCAGCACCTGGCCGAGCGGCGGGCGGACCAGCTGGAGCACTCCGGCGATCGCGGCGGCGACGACGACCGCGGCGCCCACGCTGCCGAGCAGGAAGGTCTTGTCGTTCTCGCCGAACGTCTCGATCGCGAACTCCTTGAGCGGGCGCGGGACGATGTCGACGATGAAGGCGCCGAGCGCGAGCACGGGGCTCGCGGTGCGGGCGACCGCGAGGGCGATGAGCTCGGCGACGGCGAGGAGGACTCCGCCCGTGACGATGCCCGCGAGGGCGGCGAGCAGGAAGTAGAGAGCTCGATGCTCGCGCACGGGTGCCGCTGTCTGGTTCATGGAGGAGAGTTTTCTCCCGCGACCTGCCGTTTCCCAGGGTGTCCCTGGTTTGGTCGTGTAGGCGCCTTTTTCATAACGAACAGGTAACGCACAGCGGCGTGACCGCGGCCGGGTCGGTCGAGGGGCCGACCCGCGAGGTCGGCCCGGCGTCGGCCCGGATCCGTCTCGAGATCGCCGACGGCGAGGATCGTCGACGGCGAGGATCGTCGACGGTGAGAATCGTCGACGCCGGTCCCGTGCGGTGGGCTCGGCGCAGGCGCGCTCGGACCCGCGCGACGGACTCGCGTCCCGCTGCCCCTCCGCGGTCCGGAGTGACGGTGCCGCGGACCGCTCGGGTCGGCTGCTCGCCGCCACGCCTCTTCTTCCAGCGGCCCCCGCGAGGGCCGGTCCGTCAGAGCGCCCCGAGGACCGGGCCGCCGAGGATCGCCTCCGCCTCGTGCCAGAGCCGCGCGCCCAGCGCCGCGTCGGTCGAGCTGGGCACGGGAGTCGCGAGCACCGGCTCCCCCGCGGCTCCGTGGCGGGGGCCGATGTAGGCGTTCCACGGCAGTGTCGGTGCGGCGACGGCGGCGACGGCGGGTCGCGCCGCGGAGTCCTTCCCCTGCACCAGGCGCGAGACCAGCGGCGCGAGGGCGGGTGCGAGGAGCCGCACGGGCAGCGGCCGCTCGTGGAGCGGCGGCCGCTCGGGGGTGAGGGCGTCGATGGCGCCGCCGGGGTGGGCGACGACGGAGCGGATCCGAGACCCCGCCTCGAGGAGGCGCCGGTCGAGCTCGAACCCCAGGATCTCCGCGGCGTGCTTGGACATCGCGTAGGCGACGCGGGGGCGGTAGGACTTCTGCGAGAGCCAGTCGTCGGGGTCGAAGGGGATCCGCCGGGTGAGCATGCTGCCGGTGCTGACGATCCGCGCGGCCGGCGCCTCCTCGAGCGCCGGCAGTGCGGAGCGCAGGAGCTCGAGGTGCGCGAGGACGTTCACGCCGACCGTCGACTCGACGCCGAAAGCGCCCGTCGCAGCGGTCCTCGGCGCGGCGATGATCCCCGCGTTGAGGACGATGCCGTCGAGGGTGCCGAGGCGCCGGAGGGCGTCCCCCGCCGACAGGATCGACTCCCGGTCGGAGAGGTCCAGCGGCAGGTGGCGGTGCAGGCCCGGCTCGGGGAGCAACCCGATGGCCGAGTGCGCCCGGGCCGCCGAGCGGGCGGCGACGACGACCCGTGCGCCGAGGCGGGCGAGTCCCTCCGCGACGAAGAAGCCGATGCCGCCGGCGGCCCCGGTGACGACGACGGTGCGCCCGTCGAGTCGTGCGATCTCCACGGCGGTCTCCCTTCGGCGCCCGAGAAGGGGCGCGGTGGTCTCGGAAGGGCTCTGATTCCCTTCAATCCTTGAAGCTTCAAGGTACATGCTTCAGGACTTGAAGCGATATTCTGCTCGCATGGCGACGCGACGGGACGAGCGGCTGGCGGACGCACTGGCCGCGGTCTACGACGTGGTGGCGCGCACCGACGAGGCGCTCGCTCCGGCACTGCGCGAGTACGGCATCACCGCCACGACCGCCCACCTCCTCTGGAGCATCGACCCCGACGAGCCCGCGCCGTCCATGAGTGAGGCGGCCGCCCGAGCGCACTGCACCCCTCAGAACGTCACCTTCCTCTGCCGGCAGCTCGAGGCGCGGGGACTGGTCGAGCGCCGCGTGTCGCCGACGGACCAGCGGCAGCGCATCATCGGGATCACGCCGCTCGGCCGCGTCGCCCGCGAGCGGATCAGCGCGCTCGTCTCCGCCGACTCCCCCCTGGCGCGGAGGACCGATGCGGTGCTCGACGCCGTCGTCGAGCTGCTCGGCCCGCCGCCGGGCCTCACCGCGCGCGACGCCCCCGCCGGAGGACCGCCGCGTTCGCAGTGACGATGAGGGCGATGCCGAGCCATCCGGCCGCGCCGACGTCCTGCCCGAGCACGACCGCGCCGATGAGGGCTGCCAGGACGGGGTTGACGCTCATGAGCGTCCCGAACACGCTCGCCGGGAGCCTCCGGAGCGCGATCACGTCGGCCACGAACGGGACGGCCGTCGCCAGGACGCCGGCGCCGACCGCCAGGAGCACGGTGCCCGCGTCGGGGCGCGTCGTGACGAGCGTCCAGACGGCGACGGGCAGGAAGACGGCGGCGGAGATCCCGGTCGCCGTGGCGGTCCCCTGCGCTCCGGGCAGCCGGAGTCCGATGATCCGGTTGAGCAGGATGTACGCGGCCCAGCAGCACGCGGCCGCGAGACCGAGCGCGATCCCCAGCTGGTCGGACGAGGGCCTCGGCCCGGCGATCGCGACGACGCCCGCTCCGGCGACGAGGGCGCAGAGCGCGCTGGTCCTGCTCCGGGAGCCGAGGAGCGCGACCGCCAGCGGCCCGCAGAACTCCAGGGTCACCGCCAGCCCCAGCCCGATGCGGTCGATGGCCGCGTAGAGCGTGAGGTTCATCGCTCCGAACACCACGGCGAGGAGCAGGACGGGCCACCACTGCGCGCGGGTCAGGTCGCGGATCCGCGGCCGGACGACCGGGAGGAGGATCAGCGCGGCGACGATCTGCCGGACGGCGACCACTCCGACGGACCCCAGGACCGGGAAGGCCAGAGTCCCGGAGGCCGCCCCGAGCTGGTTCGAGAGGGCGCTCGCGAGGGCGGTCGCGACGCCGACGGTCCGGCCGTCGCCGGGGAGCTGCTTCGTCATGCCGGAAGTCTGCGAGCCGTCCGGCCCCGGCTCACAATGCATAACCGGTCCGATCGATGCGGGAACCGCATGAATAGGATGCGGTCATGGAACTGGAACTGCGCCACCTCCGGTCGTTCGTCGGCGTCGTGGACGCCGGGACCTTCACCGACGCGGGGATCGACCTCGGCATCTCCCAGACGGCGGTCTCCCGCAACGTCGCGGCGCTCGAGTCCGTCCTCGGACGAAGGCTCCTCCACCGGACGACTCGCAGCGTCGAGCTCGCGCCGGCGGGCGAGCGGGTGCTGCGGCACGCCCGCCGCGTCCTGGCCGTCGTCGACGATCTGCGCGAGGAGGCGGCGGCCGGGACGGACACGATCCGGATCGGGTACGCCTGGTCGGCTCTCGGCGAGCACACCCAGGAGTTCCAGCGCCGCTGGGCGGCCGCGCTCCCCCAGCACGAGCTGCGGCTGATCCGCTCCAACACGCCCACCGCGGGGCTCGCCGAGGGCCTCAGCGATCTGGCGATCCTCCGGCGCGGATCCCCGGCTGCGGACGTCGAGTCGGCTCTGATCGGCACCGAGAAGCGCTACTGCGCGCTGTCCGTCGACGACCCGCTCGCCGCGAAGCGCACGGTCACCCTCGCCCAGGTGGCGACCGCTCCGCTGGCGCTCGACGACCGGACCGGGAGCACCCGGCTCGACCTCTGGCCCGAGCACGACCGGCCGCGGATCACCGTGCCGACGACCGACGTCGACGACTGGCTCACGGTGATCAGCAGCGGCTCCGCCCGCGGAGTGACCGCGGAATCGACGGTGAGCCAGTACCGACGGCAGGGCCTCGCCTACCGGGTCGTCCGCGACGCCCCGCCGGTCCCCGTGCACGCCGCGTGGATCCGGAGCGACCCGCCGCCCGTCCTGGGCGACGTCATCGGGCTGCTCCAGGGCCTCTACCGCGCCTCCGACTGACGACGACGGCCGCCGGGGGCGATCCCCGGCGGCCGTCGTCGTCACGTCACTTGCAGGTGAGAGCGGAGTACGCGGCCTGCTTCGTGGTCGTCACTGCGGCTCCGTCCAGGGTGGCCGTCGCGGTCACCGTCGCCGAGCCCGCGGCCACCGAGGCGGCGCGGGTGGTGAAGGCGTGGGACGCGCTCGACCCCGGAGCGATCCCGGTGAACGACTTCGAGCCCCAGGAGGACGCGATGGCGATCGCCGCCGGGACCTTCGCGTCGTTCCGGGCGGAGACCGTCACCACGACCCTGCCCGCCACGCAGCGGCTGGTGGCCGTCACGGTGGTCGGCACCGTCGCCGCGGAGGCGCGGACGATCGAGAGGCGGTAGGTCGCGGTGGTCGTGTGGTCCTGCGCCGACGACTCGACGACCACGCTCGTCGTGCCCGACGCCGCGAGCGGCACCGTGCGGCGGAGCGTGTCGTCGATCAGCACGCCGTCGACCTTCACCAGACCGCTGGGCACGGCCGGGTCGAGGTCGAGCGAGACGCTGGTCGTGCCGGCCGGCACCGTCAGGGTGTGGTCCCGCACCCCGGCGGCGAGCGCCGGCGAGAGCGTCCCGACGTCGGAGGAGAGCTTCGTCAGCTCCGGGTCCACCGCGTAGGTGGTCGACTCCGTGGTGTAGACCCCGAAGACGCCGCCGACGTAGCTGGACCCGGTGCCCTGGAAGCGCACCGTGACGACGGGGATCTTCCGTCCCTGCGCGTCGAGCACGTACTTCCCGCTCTGGTCGCGCTTGTAGCTGTCCTTCGCGGCGAGGCCGCTGAGGACGGACGCCGGGATCCGGTCGTACTGGACGTACCAGCTCGTCGCTCCGGCCGCTCCCGAGACCACCTCGGTCTTGAGCTTCACGTCGTTGAGGTAGACGTCGAAGGTTCGTCCCGCGTCGCCGCCGTAGTAGCGGACGCCGAGGTGGTTGGCCGGTAGGGTCGGGTCGACGATCATGTCGTACTGGAAGTACGCCTCCGCCGAGCGCTCGCCGTCGCGGTAGCCCTCCCCGCGCCAGGTGCCGACTCCGGACCGCGCGCTCTTGTAGTTCTTGTCGGCCTCGCTGTTGTTGTTGTCGAACGAGGTGAGGGAGTCGATGGTCGTCTCGTCGACGCGCAGCTGCTCCTTCTGGGTCCGGATCAGCGCCTGCGCCGCGGCCGAGTCGGGCTCGATCAGGGTCATGTACGTCGCGTAGCGGGCGTTGTAGAGGCTGTAGTACGGGGTGAAGACCCGGGCGGCGGAGGCGGCGTCGACGTTCTTCATGCCGAAGCGCATCGTGGTGCGGCCGTTGCCGTCCGCGCCGTCGGGCAGGCGCACCAGGTTGTCGCGGATCGCCGAGGTCCAGGCCGCGGAGTCGCCCACGACGATGTTCGAGTTCACGGACTTGTCGGCCGTGCCCATCCGCACCAGGACGCCGGCGACGTAGGACGCCTCGACGTTCGAGCGGTTGAGCTCGGTCGCCAGCAGCACCGGTCCGTAGCGGAAGGCGGTCCAGTCGGCGCTCTCGGTGTCCGCGACGGCGGCGACCGCGGCGGGCAGCGTCCAGGTGAGGACGTCACCGGCGGCGACGGCGACGGAGACGTAGCCGGCCTCGGCCGTGACCGTGCGGGTCGCGCCGTTCACGGTCAGCGTCGGTGCTCCGTCGATCCAGGACGGGACGCGCAGCTTCAGGGTCGTGCCCGCGGCCACGGCTCCTCCCGCCAGCGCCTCGACCCGCAGGGTCGCGGTGTCGGTGGCGGGGATGTCCGCCGTCTGGCTCAGCCTCAGGTTGTTCGCCGACGAGCGGAGCACGGAGGAGCGGAACTGGTTCACGAAGACGGTCTTCGGCTTCTCGAAGTAGATCGAGTCGCCGAGCTTCGTGAAGCTCTCGATGCCGGTGCCGTGGTCGCACCAGAACTCGTCGTGCTCGTGCCCGAAGACCTTCGCGTAGCCCGCGGTCTGCGGCTGGAAGTAGGTCACCATGCCCGTGTCCGGGTTCTGCACCGAGAGGACGCCGTTGATGAACGCCTCCTCGTAGAAGTCGGCGTACTTCACGTCCTCCGTCACCTGGAACAGCGACCGGGTGAGCTTGAGCATGTTGTAGATGTTGCAGCCCTCGGAGGTGGAGTTCTCGCCGTAGCCGGTGGTCTGGCCGTTGGTCGCGTACTCGTGGAGGGTGCCGGGGGCGTGGAAGTGCTCGGACTGGCTGTTGCCGCCGTTGGCGTAGGTGTGGGTCTCGTCGACCATGCGCCAGAAGTTCTCGGCGGCGCGGCGGTACATGTCGAGGTCCGACTTCTCGGCGTCGGTCAGCGTCGCGTAGAGCGCCGGGTCGTCGGTGAAGACGCGGTAGCGCTTCAGCGCGCCGATCAGCTTCGGGATCGTGGTGTTCGCGTGCAGCCCGTTGAGGACGTCCTCGTTGTCCGCCAGCTTGCGGAACAGCGCCGTCTCGTCGAAGTACTCCGCCGCGCGCTTGTGCGCCGGGTCGTGCGTGGTCTCGTAGAGGCGGTAGAGCGCCTCGTTCATCCCGCCGTACTCGGTGTTGAGGAGCTGACCGGGGTTCGCCTGACGGCCCGCCCAGGCGGTGATCCAGCTGCCGAAGCCGCCGGCGACGACGAGCGCCTTCTGCGAGACGGCGTCGGGGGCGTGCTCGTGGGCGTCCAGGAGGCCCGCGAGCACCTTGTGCAGGTTGTAGAAGGGGACGAGCAGGCCGTCGCCGCCCGAGGGGAGGTAGCGGGTCGGGAACGGCGAGACGTAGCCGGCGTTCGCGGGGTCCTTCAGCGCGTAGGCGTCCTGGACCTTCTTCAGCCCGTCGACGGAGGCGGTGAGCTTCGCGAGCAGGGCGGCCTTCGTGGTCGGGTCCTCGGTGGTGGCGTAGGCCTGCGAGAGCGCGGACACGTAGTGGCCGAAGAAGTGGCCCTGGAACCGGGTGCCGTTCTCGCGCTCCCAGCCCCCGTATCCGCCGCTCGTGGTCGGGGCGAGCCCGGCCTCGCGGTAGAAGGAGTAGAGGAACATCTCGGGATCGAGGCTCAGCAGGTACTCGACGGTCTGCTGCTCCCCGTTCTCGAGGTACGGGTCCTGCACGGAGACGTCGGACAGGCCGGCCTCCAGAAGGTAGTTCGACGTCTTCACTCCCCGGGGCTGCACCTGGAGAGTGTAGGTCTTCGTGACCGCGGTGCTGCCCCCGTAGGTGGCGGAGCCGGTGAGGACGACCTGCGTCGCGGAGCCGGTGGGCGGCGTGACCGCGGCCGTGCCTCCGCTGATCGCGACGGTCGCCGGGTCGGAGGAGGTCCAGCTGAGGGCGGACCCCTTCGCGCCGACGGTGGGCAGGGTGAAGCCGGTGCTGGTGCTCGCGGGCGGGGCGACCAGCTCGAGGTCGGCCCGGGCGATGCTCGCGGGGTCGAAGGAGGGGTTGCCGGCCTTCGTCAGGGCGACGACGTCGGTGGTGGTCGCGACGCCGTTGTAGAGCGCGTAGTCGTCGAGCAGGCCGCGCAGGTGCGCGCCGTTGTACTGGGGGCCGTTGAAGCCGAGGGTCTTCGTCGAGGTGCTCTCGGAGCCGAGGACGCCGGATGCGGAGGAGGACGGCGCGGTCTTGACGACGGCGGTCTGCTTCACCCCGTTGCGGTAGAAGGCGACGGCCTTGGTGCTCTTGTCGTACGTGGCGACCACGTGCGTCCACTCCCCCGCGGGGAAGAAGCCGGAGCGGGCGGTCTCGACGGCGACCTTGTACGGCTGACCGCCGGACGGGCCGATCGAGAGGGCGAGCGGAGTGCCGTCGCCCTCGGAGGTGAGGTACCAGCCGTCGGAGTTGTAGGCGGTCTTGTTCCAGGTGAAGACCTGCTCACCGGTCATCGCGCTGGTCGGCTTGTACCAGAACGAGACGGTGAGGTCGGCGGGCTGCAGCGCCGCCGCAGTGCCGAGCGAGATCGCGTTCGATCCGGTGAACTCGAACGCCCGGCCGTTCAGGCCGGTGCCGTAGGAGGCGGTGCCCTTCTGCATCCCGAGGGCGGTACCACGACCGCTGGTGTCGGCGAGCGACCCGTCGAACGGGAGCTCGAGCACCTTCGCGGCGTCGAGCGAGGTGGTGGGGGCGGCCTGGGCCGTGGGGCCGACCGACAGGAGACCCGCCGTCAGCGCCATCACCGCCACGGTGGCCAGGGGGAGTCGTCGTCTCATTCGTGAGGCCTCTCGTCGTTGAGAAATCCGGCCCAGGGGGGCGGGCCGCCTCGAATGTTACCGTTAACAATATCTTTCGGTGAGGTTTCGGTGAGAGGACTGACAGGGTCCTCGAGCGCTCAGCGGCGCCGGTCCAGAGCCGCCCGGAGGTACGGAGCGGTGCGGCTGCCCGCGGCCTCGGCGACCTCCTCCGGAGTGCCCGTCGCGACCACCGAGCCGCCGGCCCGGCCCGCCCCCGGGCCGAGGTCCACGACCCAGTCCGCGTCGGCGACGACGCGCATGTCGTGCTCGACGACGATCACCGTGTTGCCCGCGTCGACGAGGTGCTGCAGGTGCTCGAGCAGGCGGTCGGCGTCGGCGGGGTGCAGGCCCGACGTCGGCTCGTCGAGCAGGTAGAGCGTGTCCCCGCGCTGGGCGCGACGCAGCTCCGAGGCGAGCTTCACCCGCTGCGCCTCTCCCCCGGACAACTCGGGCGCCGGCTGGCCGAGCGAGACGTAGCCGAGCCCCACGTCCACCAGCGCGTCGAGGTGGCGGGCGACCTCGCGGTCCTCGGCGAAGGCCTCGCGCGCGTCGGCGACGCTCAGCGCGAGGACGTCGGCGATCGTCCGGCCGCCGAGGGTGACCTCGAGGGTCTCGTCGTTGTACCGCGTGCCGCCGCACGCCGAGCAGGGCGCCTCGACGGTCGGGAGGAACAGCAGCTCCACCTCCACGGAGCCCTCGCCCTTGCAGACGGGGCAGCGCCCGCTGGGCAGGTTGAAGGAGAAGCGGCTCGCCGAGAAGCGGCGGCGCTTCGCCTCCGGGGTGGCCGCGAAGAGCGTCCGCACCGGGTCGAACAGGCCCGTGTAGGTCGCGACGTTCGAGCGCGAGGTCCGGCCGATCGGGGTCTGGGTCACCTGCACCACCCGGCGCAGGCGGTCCGCGGGCCCGGAGGCGGTGCCGCGGGTCGCCGCCGCGGCCGCGTCGAGCAGCGGGTCCGCCTCCCCGCCCTCCTCGGCCGGCGCGTCCTCGGCGACGTCGGCGCGGAGCGAGGCGCGCAGCAGATCGGGCAGCGCCTGGTTCACGAGCGTCGACTTGCCCGACCCGGAGACGCCGGTGACCGCGGTGAGCACCCCGACCGGGAACGCGACGGAGAGGTCGTCGAGGGTGTGCCGCGAGACTCCGGCGAGCTCGATCCACTGCTCCGCGGTGCGGCGGGAGCGCAGCGGCGCCGGGTCGCCCTCGGGGAAGAGGTAGCGGCGGGTGACGGAGCCGCGGGCGCCCGGCAGGCCGTCGAGCGGGCCGGAGTAGACGACGGTGCCGCCCCCCGACCCCGCGCCCGGGCCGATGTCGACGATCCAGTCGGCCTCGCGGATGACGTCGAGGGAGTGCTCGACGAAGAAGACGGTGTTGCCGGTCGCGCGCAGGGTCCGCAGGATGCCGAGCAGCGCCTCCGTGTCGGCGGGGTGCAGGCCCGTGGACGGCTCGTCGAGCACGAAGACGACGCCGAAGAGGCGCGAGAGCACCTGCGTCGCGAGGCGCATCCGCTGGAGCTCCCCCGAGGAGAGCGTCGGCGTGGAGCGGTCGAGCGAGAGGTGGCCGAGGCCCAGGTCGACGATCGGCGCGAGGCGGGCGACGAGGTCCTCGACCAGCCGCTGCGCGGCCAGGCGGGTCTGCGGAGCGCCGTCGGCCGGGGTCCAGCCGGGCTCCAGCACGCGCCGCGCGACGACGACCAGCTCCTCGAGCGGGAGCGCCGACAGCTCGGTGATGTCGAGCCCCTCGAAGGTGACGGCGAGCGCGTCGGGCTTCAGCCTCCGGCCGCCGCACACCGGGCAGGCGACGCTGACGACGAACGAGGCCGCGCGCTCGCGCATCCGGGCGCTCTTCGAGCCGGCGAAGGTGTCGAGCACGTAGCGGCGCACCCCGAGGAACGTGCTCATGTAGCGCGGCTCGTCACCGGCGGCCACGGCCGCGCGCACCTCCGCGGGAGAGCGGTCGGTCCACACGGGAACCTGCGGGGAGTCAGGAGTGTGCAGGATCCAGTCGCGGTCCTCCGCGGGCAGGTCGCGCCACGGAGCGTCGATGTCGTGTCCGAGCGAGATCAGGCTGTCGCGCAGCTGCTTGCCGTGCCAGGCGGTCGGCCAGGCGGCGAGCGCCCCGTCGCGGATCGAGAGCGAGTCGTCCGGCACCATCAGCTCGTCGGGGACGTCGTAGACCCGGCCGATGCCGTGGCAGCTCGGGCAGGCGCCCTGCACGGTGTTGGCCGAGAAGTCCTCGGCCAGCAGCATCGGCGCGCCCTCGGGGTAGGCGCCGATGCGCGAGAACACCATCCGCACCACGCTCGAGAGCGTCGTCGCGCTGCCGACCGTGGAGCGGGCCGAGCCTCCGGAGCGCCGCTGCGGGAGGGCGACGGCCGGCGGCAGGCCCTCGATCGAGTCGACGTCCGGCACGCCGACCTGGTCGATCAGCCGCCGCGCGTAGGGGGCGACCGACTCGAAGTAGCGGCGCTGCGCCTCCGCGTAGAGCGTGCCGAAGGCGAGCGAGCTCTTGCCCGATCCCGAGACCCCCGTGAAGGCGACGAGGGCGTCGCGCGGCACGTCGACGTCGATGCTCCGGAGGTTGTTCTCGCGGGCGCCGCGCACGCGGACGCGGTCGAGGGGGTCGGTGGTTCCAGGCGCGCTCATCCGTACAGCCTGCCGTGCCGGGATGTGGGGCGGCCCGCGCGCAGCGCTGAGGCGCCTGACGCCGAGACGGCCGCTCCCGGCCGAGGCACCGCGGTGGGGCGGTGTCTCGGCGGGGGCGGGCCGTCTCGGCGTCAGCGGCGCGCGTGCGTCAGCAGGTGCGCGCCGGGTAGGCCGCGGTCAGGGCGCCCGCGGTGAGCGCGGCGGCCGGGACGGAGGCCTGGCGGGTGGTGAAGGCGGCCGAGGCGCTGGCGCCGGGGGCGGCGGTCAGCGTCTGCGAGGCGCCGAACGGCGAGCGGATGACGACCGAGAGGGGCGTCGTGCCCGTGTTCTTCACCACTCCGGTGAGGACGACCCTGCCCGCGACGCAGCGGGTGGAGGCGGTGAGCGTCGAGGTCGGTGCCGTCACCACTACGGTCGCGGTGACCGTGACGGCCGTGGAGCTCGAGAGCCGGCGGTCGGCGGCGTCGTAGGCCGTCGATCCGTTCGCGCCCACCCACTGGTTGTCGTTCGCACCGATCGTGCGGACGACTCCGGTGACGGAGTAGCGGCCGGGCGCCGTCGCCACCGCGGAGGTGTCCCAGGTGACCGGCTGCGAGGCGGTGCCGCGGTTGTAGGCGAGCACGACGTCGGCGCGGGCGGGCAGAGCCGCCGCGGCGTCGGCGCCGGAGGCGACCGTCACCTCGCCGAGGTCCGAGCGGACCGCGGAGGCGGCGTCGGCCGAGCGGACCTCGGCGTACCGCCCCGCGGTCAGCGAGACGATGCCGCCGTGCTTGGTCGACGAGGCGAGCGAGAAGCCCGGGTCGGTCAGCTGGGTCCAGCCCGCGTCGAGGTCGTTCGTCACCATCGGCCTGTAGCCGGTCGCGGGGATCACGTCGACGTAGAGGTACCAGGTGTCCTCGCCGTGGTCCTTGAACACCGCGGGGCCCTCGACCCCACCGGGGTTGCCGCCGGACCATACCGCGCCGATGCGCGACTGGATCTGCGTCCACGAAGTCGTCGGCAGCCACCAGGTCGCCGAGGTGGTCGACTCCATGTAGATGCCCTTGCCGGTGCCGTTGTCCTTCGAGATCCGGTAGGTCGTGCCGGAGTCCTGGATCAGCGTGGTGTCGATCGTGTCGGCCCCGGTGTCGATGAAGGTGCCGCCGTACGAGTAGGTGGCCTGCGTGAAGTCCGTGGTCGCTCCCCAGAGCACGCGGGAGGATCCGGTGCCCGGCGTGTGCGCCGCGGTCGGGTAGACCGTCGAGGACCAGTAGACGACGAACGCGCCCTTGCCGGGTCCCGCGTAGTCCGGCACCCACGTGGCCTCGGGAGCCCACATCATGCCGGCCTCGAGCTTCTTCGTCCCCGCGGCGTCGAGCGCCACGTCGAACTGGCGCAGGTCGCTCCACGACACGAGGTCGCTCGACTCCCAGACGTTCATCTTCGTGCTGCCCTCGGTGGTCCAGTAGCACCAGGTGTCGCAGGTGCTGGGGCCCCGGTCGCCGCCGAAGACCCGGAGGTCCGTGGCGATGATGTAGTACTTCTTCGTGTCGGGGTTGTAGGTCAGGTACGGGTCGCGGACGCCGGTGGTGCCGAGGTCGGAGGCCAGGATCGGCTTCGCGCCGTTCAGCGGGTCCCACTTCTCGGGGTCGTCGCCGCGGGAGACGTCGAGGTAGATCTTCTCGGCGTAGCCCTCGGAGTCCTCGACGAAGTGGACCATCAGGTAGCCGTAGGGGGTGTCGACGCCGACCTGCGGCTCGACGGTCACGGCGATCGAGCGGGTCTGCACGACTCCGCGGATCGACGCCGTCGCGGTGAGCGTCGAGGCGCGCGCGGCCTGGCCCACGGCGGGGCGGTCGGCGCTGAGGGTGCGGCCGTCGGCCGAGACGCGCAGGGTCGGGTCGCTGGAGGACCAGGTCACCGCTCCCCCGTAGTCGGGCAGGTTCGTGGTCGAGTCGTCGACGGTGAGCGGGGCGACCCCGGCCAGCACGGCGGCGGCGATCGGGGAGAACGTGGAGGCGTGCGGCTTCGCGTCGACGGTCGACACGGCCACCACCTCCGCCCCGGTGAGCGCGCGGTCGTAGACGCGGAACGCCGAGACCTCGCCCGTGTAGAACGGGTCGGGGTACGGTGCGCGGCCGATCGTGTTGAGCGACTGGTCGGCCACCGACGAGGGGCGCAGGGCGGTGGGCGCCGAGGCGACCTGGACGCCGTCGACGAAGAACGAGATCGTGCCGGCGCTGCCGTCGATCACCGACGTGAGGTTGTACCAGCGGTCGGCGGTGAGGGCGGAGGCGCTGCGGGCGTTGTTCTCGCCGTTCCCTCCGCTGGTCGTGATCGCGGTGCGCACGCGATCGCGGACGGACGCGAACCAGTACTGGTTCGTGCTGTCGCTGCCGATGTTCCACAGGAAGTGGAAGTTCGAGAGCATCGACGCGTCGGCGCGGGTCTCGATCGTGACGGTGGCCGACGAGCGGCCGGTCAGCAGGTTCGCGGGCAGCTGCACCCAGGGGGCCGTGGTGCTGCTCTTGGGGCCGCCGGTGAGGCGGAGCGACGTGCCGGTCCAGAGCGCGTCGGTCGCGTTGCGGACGGTGGCGGCTCCCACGCCTCCGCTCACGGTGTTCGGGACCGTGCTGCCGGTGGTCTGCGTGAACCGGTAGTCGGCGAGGAGGCCCTGCTGCGGGATCACGGCATCGGCCGCTTGCGCGGCCGGAGCAGGGGCGACGAGGCCCGAGAGCAGCACTGCTCCGAGGCCGAGCGCGGCGAGCGCTGCGCGCAGCGGCGCTCGCCGCGCGGGTGTGGTGGTGGGGGGCATGGTGCTCCTTCAGTGGAGTGGTGCTGTTCGAGGGGAGGGTCTCGGGGTGCAGGGCCCTGCTGGGTCGAGCAGCGCCGTCAGGGACGTGTCGGGACCTGCGTGCGGAGCACGGGGGTCCCGACACGCCGCTGAGCGGCTGCTCGACCGGCAGAGGGGGCGGCTCAGACGGCGGAGTCCTTGCTGATGCGGAGCCCCGTGAGGGGCGTATCGAGACCCGTGCACGGAGCAGGAGGTCTCGATACGCCGCTGCGCCGGCTGCTCGACCGGCAGGAGGGGGTCAGCCGCAGGTGAGCGCGGGGTGGCTCGCGGTGACGGTCGCGGTGCGGCCGGCGTCGTCGGTGCCCGCGACGGCGACCGTCGTGGATCCGGCCGGGACGCTCGTCTGACGGGTCGTCACGGCGGTCGACGTGCTCACTCCGCCGGCGAGCGCGGTGACCCGCTTCGCCGCGGTACCGGTGCCGATCGTGACGTCGACGGGCAGGTCGTCCGCGTTCCTCACGACCGTGGTGACGACGACCTTGCCGGCGACGCACCGCGCGGCCGAGGTCGCCACCGGCTGCAGCGGCACCGTCGACGCCGGGGCGCCGAGCGAGACGCGGAAGCGCTGGCAGTCGTTGTTCAGGACGCTCCACTGACCGATCCTGGTGCCGTTCTGCGCGGAGCAGTTCGACAGGTCGAGCGCCTTGCCGCTGTGCGCGGCCCGCAGCTCGACGGTGCCGTCGTTGCCCGGGCGGAGGCGCCAGCTGCTGCCCGTGACGCCGCACGCGCCCTGGGTGACGGTCGCGCCGTCGGCGGTGGAGCCCCCGGTGACCGCGAGGCACTTGGCGGCGGCCGAGACGGGGTGCATCTCGAGCGCGCCGTCGGCGGCGGAGCCGAAGGTGACGCGCTGGCAGGGCGAGCCGAGCCAGTCCTGCTGCTGGAGCAGGGCGCCGTCGGCCGTGGAGCAGTTCGGCAGGTCGAAGGACTTGCCGGTGACGAAGGACGTGACGGCGACGGGTCCGGCGGGGCGCAGCACCCACTCCTGAGCCGCGGCGGAGGTGGCGGCCGCCTGGCGGACGGTCGAGCCGGACGCCTCCAGCAGCTTGCCGCTGGTGCGGTTCGTCAGGGTCGAGTAGCCGCCGGTGGCCGGGGCGACCGTCCACTGCTGGCAGCTCGTGGTGAGCCATGCGGACTGCTGGAGCCCGGCGGTTCCGGTGGCGCAGCCGACCGGTCCGAGCGCCTTGCCGCTCGAGGCGTTCATCACGCGGAGGGTGCCCTCGCCGGTGGCGTCGAGCATCCAGTTCGCGCGCGGGGTCGAGCAGGAGCCCTGCACGACGCCGGCGCCGTCGCCGCTCTGCGCGGAGGAGACGGTGGCGCAGAGGCCGGTGCTGCGGCTGACGAGCTGCCACGGGGCGCCCTCGACGCGAGCGGTGATCGGGGCGTTCTCGCCGCTGGGGACGGGGATGCGGGCCGCGGTGCCGAGCGGAGCGCCGAAGTCGGGCTCGCCGGTCGCCGTCCACTCCACGATGTGCGCGCGGGCCGAGCGCTGGCGGCTGCAGCCGTCGTTCGGGCCGGGGTTCGCGTGGTACAGGTTCCAGGTCTCGGTGCCGTCGGGCGAGTCGAAGAAGTCGTTGTGACCGGTGCCGTACTCGCCGTTCGCCTTCGAGAAGACGGGTCCGTCGCTCTTGGTCCAGGAGGAGGCGAGAACCGGGTCGCCGGTGCCGTCGTACTCGAGGGTGCCCAGCTGGTAGTCCTCGGTGCCGCAGAAGCTCGCCGAGTAGACGATCCAGGTCCGGCCGTCCTTCTGCAGCGGGATCGGACCCTCGTTGACGGGCATGCCGATGGTCTCCCACGGCTCGACCGGCTCCGAGAGGACGGTGCCGGTGCTGGTCGCGGTCCACGGGTCCGACATCCGGGCGATGTAGTTGCTCTGGAGGCCGTTCCCGGGCTGGAACTCGGACCAGGTCATGAACAGCTCGCCGTTCAGCTCCAGGTACGCGCCGTCGATGTTCCACCGGTCGGTCGGCACGGGGCGGCCCTTGTAGGTGTACGGGCCCATCGGGTCGTCCCCGGCGCTCTCGATCACCTGCAGGTGCTGGCCGTCGAAGTTCCCCGCGGTCCCCATCGTGTACATGAGGTACCAGCGCCAGCCGTTCGGGCCCTGGAGCCGCTGCAGCTCGGGCGCCCACATGTTGGCGTTCCGGCCGGGGTTCGTGTCGGTGTAGACGGTGGTCGGGGCGGTGGTGCCGAGCGCCGCGAGGGTGGGCGCCTTCCGCATCACGACGCGGTTGTCCCAGGTCGTCGCGACCATGTAGTAGTTGCCGTCGTGGAACTCGATCGTGGGATCGGCGGTGTCCGGAGCGATCGGGTTGGTGAAGGTCGGCTCGCCGAGGGCGACGGCCGGGGAGGCGGCGGTGAAGGGCAGGGCCACCACCGCGGCGAGCAGGATCAGCAGCCCGGCCGTGAGGCGGCGCCGGAGCCCCGCGGATCGGGGGCGCTCGGTGTCGGCGGGCGTCGGTGCGGTCGTCATCGTGACTCCATCGTCAGGGGGCGGCGTGGGGCCCGGGGGCGCACCGTGAGCGGCGCGCCCCCGGGGGCGGAGGGGCTCCGGAGAGGCGCCGGAGGGCGCCGCGGAGAGAGGCGCCGGAGGGCGCCGCGGAGAGAGGCCCGGTGGACCTCGGAGAAGGACTGGCCGTGACTCGCAGGATTCGGCGCGACCTCCACCTCGAGGTCTCCGACGCCGCTGGCCGCACGGTTTGTTCACGGTAACAGGGCGTTTGCGCAAACTCAACGGCCCCCGTCAGAGGGGGTGGCATCGGCTCGCGGCACCTGCGGTCCCCGCGGTCGCGTTCGTCACGGAGGAAGGGTTCGCGGTGCCCCGCGGAACGGCGCGGATCAGGAGGGCCGGATCGGACGTTCTTCCTCTGTTGGGAACAGCTCGACCGCCCGGAGCGCCGACCGCGCCGCGCTCAGGCCGGCGCACCCAGGTACGTCGACAGCTCGCGCGCCGTGAGCGAGACGTAGGCACCGAGCGCGTCCAGCTGCGACCCGATCCTCGACTTCGGAGCGCTGACGTTGATCGCCGCGACGATGCGGCCCGAGAAGTCGCGGACCGGGGCCGAGGCGCCCACCACCCCCCGCTCCAGCTCCTCGTCGAGCGTGGCCCAGCCCCGCTCCCGGATCCGCGCGAGCTCGGCGATGAGCGAGTCGAAATCCGAGACGACCGCCTTGTCGACCGGCGGCTCCTCGAGCACCGAGAAGCCGGCCGCGGCCATGGCCGGATCGACCGGCCCCACCACCGGCCGGTCGTGCCCGTGCTCGTCGTACCAGGCCGAGAGGGAGGCGCGGTCCCAGTCGCTGATCAGGACCCGCCCCGAGGGCGTGCGCCAGGCGGCCGTGATGACTCCCTCCCAGCCGGTCGTGCGGACCTCGTGGGGACTGAGCTCGCTCAGCACAGTGAGCACATTGCCGCCGCGGAGGACGCAGAGGTGCGTCGTCTCCCGGGTCGAGCGGGCGATCCTCCGCAGGTGCGGGCGCGACCGCGCGATCAGCTGCGACTCGAGGGTGCGGGCGGCGAGCGAGAAGATCCGGCTCCCGAGCCGGTAGCCGAGCGTGACGGGATCGCGGTCGAGCAGGCCCGCGTCGGAGAGAGTGGCGAGGCTGCGCGAGATGACCGCCTTGTCGCGGCCCGTGAGCTGCGCGATGCGCATCACGCCCAGCCCGCCCGACTCCTCGGCCTCCGGACCGCCCAGGATCTCGAGGATCTCGATGTCGCGGGCCAGGCCCGAGGAATTGCGCCGGGGTGCCGCGCTGTCGTCCTGCATGACGCCACGGTAGACGGCAGTTGTCATATGAGCAACATCCATTGTCTTTATGGCACCGCTCTTCGTACTCTGACCACGTCGCCACTCGGCGGCCCCGCTCAATGAAGAGAAGGGAGTCATCCGTGCCCGGATCCGACGTCTCCGGACTCGTCGTCTTCCTCGGTCGCCGTTTCGACGACATCGCGGAGCTCGTCCTCGAGCACGTGCTCGTCGTGGCGGTCTCGCTCGCCATCGCCCTGGTGCTCGGCGTCGTGATCGGCCTGCTGGTGTGGGACCGCCCGATTCCCCGCTCGCTCGCCATCACTGCCGCCGGCATAGCGATCACGATCCCCTCGCTGGCCCTGCTGGCGATCCTCAGCCCCGTGCTCGGGCTCGGCTGGGCGCCGACCGTGGTGGCGCTGGTCTTCTACTCGCTGCTGCCGATCATCCGGAACACGGTGGTCGGCCTCCGCGAGGTCCCGAGCCACGTGCTCGAGGCGGCGCGCGGAATGGGAATGGGTCCGCTGCGGGTCCTGCTCACCACCCAGCTGCCGATCGCCTGGCCGATCATCCTCACCGGCGTCCGCGTCGCCGCGCAGCTCACCATCGGCATCGCCGCCATCGCCGCGTACGTCGCCGGTCCCGGCCTCGGCCAGTACATCTTCAAGGGCCTCTCCTCGCTCGGCTCGAAGAACGCGCTCAACTACGCCCTCACCGGCACCGTCGCCGTCGTCGTCCTGGCGCTGCTGGTCGACGCCGCCTTCCTCCTGATCACCCGCTTCACCACCTCGAGAGGTCTGCGTGCCTGAGATGACCACCCCCGAACCCACCGACACGGGCTTCCTCTCCGCGATCTCGCAGCGGGAGGGAGGAGTCGCCATCGAGCTCGAGGGCGTCAGCAAGACCTACTCCGGCCAGTCGGCACCCGCTGTGGAGGACTTCTCGATGCGGATCGAGCCCGGCGAGCTGGTCATGTTCGTCGGGCCGAGCGGATGCGGCAAGACCACCACGATGAAGATGATCAACCGCATCATCGAGCCGACGAGCGGAGTGATCCGGATCGACGGCAAGAACGTGCTCAGCCTGGATCCCAACCAGCTGCGACGGCACATCGGCTACGTGATCCAGCAGATCGGCCTGTTCCCGCACCTCACGATCGCCGAGAACATCGCGGTCGTCCCGAGGCTCCTCGGCTGGACGAAGCAGCGCACGGCCGAGCGCGTCGACGAGCTGCTGCGCACGGTGCAGCTCGACCCGGACCAGTTCGCGCAGCGCTACCCCAAGCAGCTCTCCGGCGGGCAGCAGCAGCGGGCCGGAGTCGCGCGGGCGCTCGCCGCCGATCCGCCGGTCATGCTCATGGACGAGCCGTTCGGCGCGACGGACCCGATCACGCGGGAGAAGCTGCAGGCGGAGTTCCTGCGCCTGCAGAGCGAGATCGGCAAGACGATCATCTTCGTCACCCACGACTTCGATGAGGCGATCCGCCTCGGCGACAGGATCGCCGTGATGAGCGAGAGGTCGCGCATCGAGCAGTTCGACACTCCGGCAGCCATCCTCGCGGCGCCGGCGAACGACTACGTCGCCTCCTTCATCGGCAGCGGCGCGGCGCTCAAGCGCCTCGCACTGATCCCGGTGCGGGGCGCCCGCCTCGGGGCGGCGGGCCCCTCGGGGTCGCCGCGGGTGGGCTTCTCGGCCACCCTCCGCGACGCCCTCGACCTGCTCGTGCTCACCGGAGCACCCTGCGTCGACGTGGTGGACGGCGGCGGAACCGTCCGCGGCTCCCTCGACCACGCCGCGATCTCGGCGGTGCTCACCGGCGACTCCGATCCGCTGGCCGCGCCGGGACAGGACCGCTGACATGGCCGTCATCGCTCCCCCCGTCGCGCTCCGGACGGGCCGCTCGGGCCGTGTGCTCCGCCGGGTCGCCGCTCCACTGTCGGTGGTCGTGGTGCTCGCCGTCACCCTGCTCTGGCTGAGCAGCAGCACCCTCGACTCGATCGAGCAGCGCACCCTCAACCCGGGCTACATCCTCGCCCGCGTCGGCGAGCACGTCGTGCTCACCGTGACGGCCTCAGCGCTCGTCGCGGTCCTCGCGATCCCGGCCGGCATCGCCGTCTACCGGGCGGAGTCGAAGGTGTTCCACACCGTCGTGCTGGGCCTGGCGAACATCGGCCAGGCGACGCCCGCGGTGGGCGTGGTGATCCTGCTGGCGATCGTGTGGCAGACCGGATTCGCCACCGCACTGGTCGCGCTGGTCGCCTACTCCTTCCTCCCCGTGCTGCGGAACACGCTGACCGGGCTGGAGCAGGTCGACGCCGGTGTCCGGGAGTCGGCGCGCGGGATGGGGATGACCCCGAACCAGGTCCTGCGGCGGATCGAGCTGCCGCTGGCCTCGCCGGTGATCCTCGCCGGGCTCCGCACCTCGCTCGTCTTCTGCGTCGGCGTCGCCACCATCGCCACCTTCATCAACGCCGGCGGGCTCGGCGACATGATCGTCAACGGCCTGAAGCTGCAGCGCTATCCCGTCCTGATCACGGGCGCCGTGCTCGTGGCCTGCATCGCGGTGCTCATCGACTGGGCCGCCGGCCTGGTCGAGGACGCCGTGCGCCCGCGCGGCCTTTAGCCGCCGGCCCGCCCCCCTCACTCCTGCACATCCGCACCCCCGCACACCCCTGCACAGAAGGAACAACCATGAAGAAGCGAACCGTCGTCATCGTCGCCGCGGCCGTCTCGAGCGTCGCCGCCCTGAGCGGATGCTCCGGGGGCGCCTCCCAGGGCTCGGGAGGAGCGGGGGACGAGCTCTCGGGCCTCTCCGGGGAGATCGGGTCGAAGGACTTCTCGGAGCAGTACATCCTCGCCCACATCACCACCGACCTCCTCAACGCCCACGGCGCCGATCTCGAGGCGAACACCAAGCTCGTCGGCTCGGCGAACGTGCGCCAGGCGCTCGAGAACAAGGACTTCGTCGGCTACTGGGAGTACACCGGCACCTCCTGGATCACCTACAACGGCAACACGTCGCCGATCCCTGGCGCCGAGGCCCAGTTCGCCGCGGTGAAGGAGGCCGACGCGAAGAAGGACATCGCCTGGCTCGACCCCGCGCCCCTCAACAACACCTACGCCTTCGCGATCCGCTCCTCCGAGGCGGAGGAGCTCGGCGTGAAGAGCCTCAGCGACGTCGCGAAGCTGCCCGCCGACGAGCAGACCTTCTGCATCGAGAGCGAGTTCTCGACCCGGGACGACGGCTGGCCCGGCCTCAAGACGGCCTACGGGCTCGACGTGCCTGACTCGAACGTCACGCTCCTGGACACCGGCGTCATCTACACCGCCACGCAGAAGGGCGACGACTGCAACTTCGGCGAGGTCTTCCAGACCGACGGCCGCATTTCGGCCCTCGACCTGACCGTGATGGAGGACGACCAGCAGTTCTTCCCCGTCTACCAGGGCGGCTTCACACTCCAGCAGTCGGTGCTCGACGAGTACCCGGCGATCGCCGACGTGATGGCCGAGGTCTCCCCGCTTCTCACCACGGAGGAGATGCAGAAGCTCAATGCCCGCGTGGACGTGGACGGCGAGGACCCGGAGGACGTCGCGAGCGAGTGGCTCGACGAGCAGGGGCTCCTCGGATGACCGCCCCGATCCTCGAAGTCGGCGAGAGCTTCGTCGGCGAGGGCGTCAACGCCGCCCACATCAACACCGTTCTCGGCGCCCGCACCGGCCCGGCCGGGACGGCCTGGGCGACCGCGCTCGCGACTCCCAGCGCCGGCCACGTCCCCTTCGTCGCGGTGCTGCGCCCCTCGCTCCCGGTGAAGCCGCTCACGCTCTTCGTCACCAAGTCGGCCCCGGCCGGCGACGAGCACGGCGTGATGATCTGGGGCCCGGCGCAGGCCGGCGTCGCGGCGGGAGTGGCGGACGCGGTGGCCGACGGCTCCGTCGATCCCGCCGTGGTGGACGAGTGCGTCGTGATCGCCGCGGTCTGGGTGAACGCAGCGGCCGACGACGCCGACGCCGTCTACCGCCACAACCGCGAGGCGACCGCCACCGCGCTCCGCAACGGCGCCCGACGCCTGCCGCCGCTGGAGGACGTCCTCGCCGTCCGCGGCGCTCCGGCGAACCCGTTCTACACGGCTCCGGCCGTCCCATGACAGGAGACACGATCACCATGCCCCCCGCCACCACCCCGACCGTCGGGTTCATCGGCCTCGGCAACATGGGCTCCGGGATGACCAGGAACCTGCAGAAGGCCGGCTTCCCGCTCGTCGTCACGGACATTCGCCGCGAGTCGGCCGACGAGCTGGTGGCGGGCGGCGCCGTCTGGGCGGCGACCGCCGCCGAGGTCGCGGCCTCGAGCGACCTCGTCATCACGATGCTGCCGACTCCGCGCCACGTCTCGGACGTCGTCGGCGGCCCCTCGGGCATCCTCGCCGGGATCGCCGACGGCGGCACCTGGATCGACATGTCGACCTCGGTCCCCGAGGTGGCGGACCGGGTCCGCGCCGAGGAACGGCACCGGGGCCTGCGGGTCCTGGACGCGCCGGTCAGCGGCATGGCCGTCGGCGCCGCCAGCGGGATGCTGCAGATCTTCGTCGGCGGAGAGGCCGAGGACGTCGCCCGGGTCCGCCCGGTGCTCGAGGCGATGGGCGATCCGGAGCGGATCCTGCACGTCGGCGGCCACGGCACCGGATACGCGGTGAAGCTGATGATCAACCAGCTGTGGTTCTCCCACCTGGTCGCGACCGCCGAGGTGCTGGCGATCGGCACGAAGGCCGGCGTCGACCTCGGAGTGCTGCGCGACTCCCTCATCGCGAGCCCCGCGAACAGCACCTTCGTCGAGCGCGACGTGCTCTCGATCCTGACCGCCGGCGACTATGACGAGGGCTTCGCCATCGCTCTCGCCTGCAAGGACCTCGGCCTCTCGATCGACCTCGCCCGCTCGGTGGGCGTGCCCGCCGAGCTCAGCGGCCTGGTGGAGCAGATCTACCGCCGCGCCCGCGCCTCCTACGGCGATCGCGCCGGAGAGATGACGCCCTTCCGCCTCTACGAGGACCTCATCGGGCGGGACCTGCGCCTGTGACCGCCACGACAACCACCCCGGAGACCCCCATGACCACCGCAGCCGACGAGGCCGCCCTCCTCGCCCGGATCCCCGTGCAGCTGCTGCTCGGCTCCGGCTGGACCGACTCCGCCGACGGCTCCACCTTCGCCGTCCAGGATCCCGCCACCGGCCGCACGCTGCTCGAGATCGCCGACGCCCGACCCGAGGACGGCGCCCGCGCGCTCGACGCCGCGGCCGCCGCGCAACGCGACTGGGCCGCGACCGCACCCCGCGCCCGCGCCGAGATCCTCCGCCGCTCCTTCGAGCTCGTCACCGAGCGCGCCGAGGACTTCGCGCTGCTGATGACCCTCGAGATGGGCAAGCCGCTGGCGGAGTCGCGCGGCGAGGTCGCTTACGGCGCCGAGTTCCTGCGCTGGTTCTCGGAGGAGGCACCGCGGATCTCCGGGCGCTACGCCACAGCACCCGACGGGCTCAATCGCCTCCTGGTGCTGAAGCGCCCGGTCGGTCCGTGCCTGTTCATCACCCCCTGGAACTTCCCGCTGGCGATGGCCACCCGCAAGATCGCGCCGGCGATCGCGGCCGGGTGCACGATGATCCTCAAGCCCGCCGCTCTCACACCGCTGACCGCCCTGCTGCTGGCGGAGGTGCTCCGCGAGGCGGGCCTGCCCGACGGCGTGCTGACGGTGCTGCCGACGACAAGCGCCGGAGCCGTCACGGGTCCGCTGCTGCGCGACCCGCGGCTGCGCAAGCTGTCCTTCACCGGCTCGACCGAGGTCGGCCGCCGCCTGATCGCCGACTCGGCGGACCAGGTCCTGCGGGTCTCGATGGAGCTCGGCGGCAATGCCCCGTTCCTCGTCTTCGACGACGCCGATCTCGACTCCGCCGTCTCGGGCGCCGTGCTCGCCAAGATGCGGAACGGGGGCGAGGCGTGTGTGGCAGCCAACCGCTTCCTGGTGCAGCGCGGCATCGCCGAGCGCTTCACTTCGGCCTTCGTCGAACGGATGGCCGGCTTCCGCGTCGCCCGTGGCACCGAGCCCGGCTCCACTCTCGGACCGCTCGTGGACGAGGCGACCCGCGGCAAGGTGTCGGAGCTCGTCTCCGGCGCCCTGGAGGACGGGGCGACGCTCGCCCTCGGCGGCTCCGCCGTCCCGGGTGCGGGCTACTTCTACGAGCCGACCGTGCTCACGGATGTGCCGCGCGACGCGAGAATCCTCGACGAGGAGATCTTCGGCCCGGTCGCCCCGATCGTCGTCTTCGACACCGAGGCGGAGGCGGTGGAGCTCGCGAACGCGACGCCGTTCGGCCTGGTCGCCTTCGCCTTCACCCGCGATCTCGACCGCGGGCTCCGACTCGCCGAGGAGCTCGAGACCGGGATGCTCGGCCTCAACGCCGGCGTCGTCTCCAACCCGGCCGCGCCCTTCGGCGGCGTGAAGCAGTCGGGCCTCGGCCGCGAGGGCGGGGCCGAGGGCATCGAGGAGTACCTCGAGACCCGCTACGTCGGCATCGCCGATCCGCACCGCGCCTGAGCCCCGGAAAGGACCTCTCGATGGAGATCACCGACTTCTCGACCGACTACTTCTCGCTCGCCGGCCGGACCGCGGTCGTCACCGGCGGCAACACCGGCCTCGGCCGCGCCTTCACCCTCGCCCTGGCCACCGCCGGCGCCGACGTGCTCGTGCCGAGCCTCGCCGAGGACGACGGCACCACCCGTCGGCTCGTCGAGGCGACCGGCGCGCGCTACGAGTTCGTCGAAGCCGACATCAGCGTGCGGGGCACCCCCGCCCGCGTCGTGCAGACCTGCGTCGAGCGCTTCGGAGCGATCGATGTGCTGGTGAACTCCGCCGGGATCTGCCTGCTCGCCGACGTCGACGACTTCGGCCGCGAGCAGTGGGACCCGATGCTCGCCGTGAACCTGACCGCCGCGTTCGAGCTGGCGCACGAGGCCTCGGTCCGGATGCGCGCGCAGGGCGGCGGGAAGATCATCAACATCGCCTCGCTGTTCTCGTTCCTCGGCGGCAAGGGCTCCCCCGCGTACGCCGCGACCAAAGCAGGGATCGTCGGCTTCACCAAGGCCTACTGCGACGAGCTCGGCCGCGACAACATCCAGGTCAACGCTCTCGCTCCCGGCTACTTCGCCACCGCCATCACCGCCGCCACCCGCGCCGACCCGGACGCGGACCGACGGGTCCTCGAGCACATCCCCGCCGAGCGCTGGGGCGACCCGGGCGACCTGATGGGCGCCACCGTCTTCCTCGCCTCGCGCGCCTCCGACTACGTCAACGGCCACGTCCTGGTCGTCGACGGCGGCTATCTCGTCCGCTGATGACCTCCCTCCCGACCCTCCCGAAAGCGATGGACCACCGCATGGCCGCCTCCCGTTCCCCCCTCCGCCGCGACGAGATCGTCGCCGCCGTGACCGAGCTGCTCGGCGCGGGATCGGTCGACACCGACCCGCGCGAGCTGGAGCTCGCCTCCGTCGACCGCTTCAAGAAGTACCAGTCGGTGCACGGGATCTTCGACGGGCCCATCCCCGCCGTGATCGCCTATCCGCGCACCGCCGAGGAGGTGGCGTCCGTCCTGCGGTTCGCGGACGCGAACCTGGTCAACGTGGTCCCCCGCACAGGCCGCACGGCCACCGAGGGCGGCCTCGAGACCGTGATCGAGGACACGATCGTGCTCGACGGCTCCCGCATGGATGCGATCCTCTCGATCGACCCGGTCGACATGATGGCGACCGTGCAGTGCGGAGTGCCGCTGCAGCGGCTCGAGGACGAGCTGCGCGAGCAGGGGCTCACGACCGGGCACTCGCCGCAGTCGAAGCCGCTCGCGCAGTACGGCGGCCTGGTCGCCACGCGCTCGATCGGCCAGTTCTCGACGCTCTACGGTGCGATCGAGGACATGGTCGTCGGACTCGAGGCAGTCTTCCCGGACGGGACGGTCGCGCGGATCAAGAACGTGCCGCGCCGCGCCGCGGGACCGGACCTCCGCCACATCGTGATCGGCAACGAAGGCGCGCTCTGCGTGATCACCGAGGTGACGATCAAGGTGTTCCGGTACCAGCCCGAGAACAACCGCTTCTTCGGCTTCCTCGTCGACGACTTCGCCGACGGCGTCGACGCGCTGCGCGAGCTGGTGACCGCGGGCTACCGCCCCTCCGTCTGCCGCGCGTACTCGCCCGAGGACGCCGCCCAGCACTTCGCGCACTTCGCCGGGGGGAGGAGCGTCGTGATCCTGGTCGCCGAGGGCCCGAAGCGGATCGCGGACGCCACGGCCGAGGCGATCGAGGAGATGTTCGCCTCCCGTCCGCACCAGCGCGTCGAGACGGCACTGATCGAGCGCTGGTTCGACGGTCTCAACTGGGGCCAGGACAAGATCGACGCCGAGAAGGAGACGATGCTGCGCGAGGCGCACCTCGGCTACACCACCGAGGTCTCGATCGACTGGTCCCGGGTGCGCGCGCTCTACGACGCGGTCATGACCCGGATCCGCGGGGAGTTCCCTCGCGCCGCTGACCTGACGATGCTGGGCGCGCACTCGTCGCACAGCTACCAGACCGGCACGAACCTCTACTTCGTCTACGACTACGCGATCCACGTGTCCCCGCGCGAGGAGATCGACGAGTACCACGTCCCGCTCAACGCGATCATCGTCGAGGAGTCGCTGCGCCTGGGCGGCTCGATGGTGCACCACCACGGCATCGGCAAGTACCGCACGCCCTGGACGCAGCAGGAGCACGGCTCCGCCTTCGGAATGCTGACCACGCTCAAGGACGCCTTCGACCCGCGAGGCGTGATGAACGCCGGCACGCTGATCGCCCTCGACTCGTGAGCGCCGCGGACCAGGCGAGCTACGTCGTCGCGGTCGACAACGGCTCCCAGAGCACGAAGGTGCTGATCCTCGATCAGGACGGGACGGTGCACGCCTCGGCGCAGCGCCGGCTCCGCGGGTACGAGACGCCCGAGCCGGGGCACGTCGTGCATCCGGGCGACGACGTCTGGGAGTCTATCGTCGACGCCTGCGCCGAGGCGATGGCGTCGTTCCGGGGCGATCCGGCGCGACTGGTCGGCCTGGGGCTGTGCACGATCCGCTTCTGCCGCGCGCTGCTCGACGCCGACGGACGCCTGGCCGAGCCGATGCTGAGCTGGATGGACGAGCGCGTCTCGCGCCCGCACGTGCAGCGGCCGGGAGTCGCGTCCGTCACGACCTCCTCCGGCTACATCACTCACCGCCTCACCGGCGAGCGCCGGGACGCGGCCGCCAACCACCAGGGCGTCTGGCCGATCGACCAGGCGACACGGCGCTGGTCGACGGACCCCGCCGCCTACGAGGCGACCGGCCTCCGGCCCGAGCAGCTGTTCGAGCTGGTCGACCCGGGGGAGCTCCTCGGGCGGGTGAGCGCCGAGGCGGCCGGAGCCCTGGGGCTGCCTGCCGGGCTCCCGGTCTTCGGGACCGCGAACGACAAGGCGGTCGAGGCGCTCGGCAGCGGCCTGCGCTCCGACGACCAGCTGCTCCTCTCCCTCGGCACCTACATCGCCGCGATGTCGACGGGGCCCTTCGCCCCCTCGTCGGACGCGTACTGGGTGAACTTCGGCAGCGAGCCGGGCCGCTACCTCTACGAGAGCGGAGGGATCCGCCGCGGCATGTGGACGGTGAGCTGGTGGCGCGAGCTGCTCGCCGGCGGCCTCACCGACGAGGAGCTCAACGCGGGAGCAGCCCTGGTGCCGCCCGGCGCCGACGGCCTGATCGCGCTGCTCGACTGGCTCGCGCCCGGAGACGCTCCGGACCGCCGCGGTGCGCTGCTCGGCTTCGACGGACGGCAGGGGCGCTTCCACGTGCACCGCAGCATCCTGGAGGGCATCGCGATGACGATGCGGGGGCACGTCGACCGGATGGAGACGGCGCTCGGCCGCCGCTTCGCCGAGATCGTGGTCTCGGGCGGCGGCTCCCGCTCGGACCTCGTGATGAGCATCGTCGCCGACGTGTTCGACCGGCCCGCCCGGCGGATGCGCGTGACCGACGCCGCGGGCACGGGTGCCGCGATCTGCGCGCTCGTGGGCGCCGGCGTGCATCCGGACTTCGACACCGCCGTGGCTGCGACCGTCGCCGAGCGCGACCGCGTCGAGCCGGACCCCGAGCGGGCGGAGGAGTACCGGCGGCTGACCGCCCGATACGCGGCGGTGACGACGTACACGGATCCCCTGTTCGAGCATCTGGCGCGCTGAGACGGGGCTCGGGACCCTGCCGTCGAGACGGCCGGCACGATCGTCGAGGTGTGGCTCCGCCTCACGCGGGCCGCACGATCCGCGGTCGCGGTCGCAACGGAGGAAGGATTCGCGGTGCCCCGCGGAACGGCGCGGATCAGGAGGGCCGGATCGGACGTTCTTCCTCTGTTGGGAACAGCACTGCCGTCCCGAGCCGCCGTCCTCGGCCCGCCACCGCCGCTCCACGCCTCCTCCGCCGCCGCTGTCAAGAGGGGAGAGACGGGCCGCGCCCCTCGCCTAGGGTGCCGGGATGCCCCGCACCCGGACGTCCCGCGCCGCCCTCGCCTGGCGGGAGGCGGTCACCGGCTCGCGCCTGATGCTGGCTCTCAAGACGGCGCTGGCGGTCGGCATCGCCTGGGCCGTCGCGCCGCTCGCTCCCGGAGTCGCGGAGCAGTACCCGTACTACGCGCCGCTCGGCGCCCTGGTCAGCATGTACCCGACCCTGATGGGCTCGGTCCGCACCGGACTGCAGACCCTGCTCGGTCTGGCGGCGGGGATCGGGCTCGCCGCCCTCGTGGTGGTCACCGTCGGCCCGACCTGGTGGACGATCCCGCTCGTCGTCGGGATCGGCGTGGTCCTCTCGGGGACGGGGTGGTTCGGCGCGGGCCGCGAGTACGTGCCGATGGCAGCCCTCTTCGTGCTGATCATCGGCGGGGCCGACGCCGAGGACTACTCCCTCGGCTACCTCGTGCAGATGGCGGTGGGCGTGGTGGTGGGGCTGCTGGTGAACGTGGTCGTCGCCCCCGGGCTCACCGTCGAGGCGGCGTCCGCCCGGGTCGACGCGTTCCAGCGCGAGCTCGCGGAGCACCTGCGCCAGCTGGCCGCCGCGCTCGAGGAGACGTGGCCGCCCGAGCACGAGGCGTGGGCGCGCAACGGCGAGGAGCTGGCCCGGACGGCGGAGGAGGTCCGCGCGGCCCTCGCGGACGCGGACGAGAGCCGCAAGGGCAACCCGCGCGCGCTGCTGCACCGGCGCGACTCCCGACCCGACCACCTCCGCCTCGAGACGCTCGACGCGATCCTCTTCCACGTCCGCGATCTGAGCGGCGCCCTCGCGGACACCATCTGGGAGCGGCCGGGCGCGCTCCCGTTCGATCCGGCCCTCGGCCCGCCGCTGAGCGAGGCCTGCCGGGCGGTCGCCGACGCGATCGACCGCGATGACGCCGGCTCCCCCGCCGCGCACCGGGCGATCGGGGGCGCGGCCCGCGCGATCCGGCACCTCGTGCAGGTCGTCGACGAGCGGACCGCCGCGACCTCCCGGACCCTCGGGCCCGGCGTCCTCGCGGCGATGCACCTCCGCCGCGTCCTGGTGCGCCTGCAGCACGACGGCGCGGAGCCGCAGGAGGAGTGAGGGCTGGCGCCTCCCGTCCCATACTGATATGGTGCTGAGACATCAGGAGGACGGGGACGACGTGGAGCGGACGGTGACGACGACGAGCCTCCGTGGTCGCACGCCGGAGCGGGCGACCACGGAGGCTCACCTGGCCTTCGGGCAGGCGCTACTCGCAGACGAAGAAGGCGACCTCCACGTAGCCCATCGTCTGCGAACGGGTGTCGACGTCGGAGTTCTCGACGGTCACGCCGGACGCGGCGAAGCTGCTGCCTCCTGCGCCCGTCGACGCGTTGGCCGCGTAGGAGCCGCCACCCCGCACCCACAGGGAGGTGCCGCCGCCGGCACCGCCGAAGTAGCCGCCGCCACCGCCACCGGACGCATAGGTCACCTGGCGGCTCGCGTTCGTCCTCGGTGCGCCGGCACCGCCGTCGCGCCCGGAGCCCGGGCTGCCGAGAACCGACTCGGTCACGTTCACCGTCGTCACACCGGGCTGCCCCGGCCCGGTCTGGCTTCCACCGGTGCTCGGGGCCTGCTCGGTGGAGCCGGTGCTGCTGTCCGCGCGCGAGACGGCGCTGTCGTAGCCGGAGCCGCCGACGGGACCGCCGGACGCCGCGTTCGGCCCGGCGCGGAAGGACCGGGTGAAGTCGTTCGAGGTGAAGCCGGCTCCGCCACCGCCGCCGCCGCCCGCGATGACGAGAAGGGAGCCCGCAGCGGTGATCCCGCTGGCCCCGCCCCCTCCTCCGGAGCCGATGTAGCCCGGAGTGCCCGGAGCCCCGCCGTTGCCGAGCCCCCGGCCGCCGGCCTGGTTGCTGCCGCCCGAGCCCGCGGTGATGACGATCTCGGACGCTCCGCCGAGCGCGTCGACGGGGATGGTGCCCGTCACCCGCGCACCGGCGGTGCTGACGTCCGACCCGTTGCGGACGCCGCCGCCGTCTCCGCCGACCGCCGTGAAGCGGACCCACTGGGTTCCCGCGGGCACGGGGATCGTCCGGGCCGCGAGCGCGGTGGTCGAGGTGGCGTCGATGCGCTGCGCGTCCTGCAGGGCGCACTGGGGGGCGGTCGAGGCCGACGCCATCGGAGCGGCGATCGAGGCGGCCACAACAGGAATCGCCCATGCGGCGCCCTTCACCACGGTTCGGCGCTGGGTCAGACGATCGGGGGCGCCGGTCGGCGTGCTGGTGTCTTCGTTCTGCATCGGAGTCCTTCTGTCATCGTGCACCCCTGGGTATCGGGGGCAGAGTCGGGTGAGAGGCGCGGGAGGATGCCCGTGCCGCTCCGACAGAGTCGCCTGCTCCGCGACGGGGCACGCCGCTCGAGGCCGCTCTGGCGCGAACCTGCCCTGAGGCGGCGCGCCGCGCCTCCCGCGCCTCATCCTCAGCGACTTCTCCGCAGCGCCGACCAGTCGTGCACGACGTCGCAGATGCCCCGTCGGACTCGCCGATACGGACCCTCCGAGCGGGCGGCCCGACTCGCGAGCACCCCGGACCGAGCGGCCCGGAGAGCCCGCGACGGGCGAGCGCAGAATCCGACGTCAGTCCGGCGCCGGCCCGCGACGGCCGAACGGGCAGCCCGGCGTCAGCCCGGCGTCACGCCCCGACGGCCGAACGGCCAGCCCGGCATCAGCCCAGCGCCAGCCCGGCGTCAGCCCGCGTCGGCGAGCAGCGCCTCGCGGTCGAGCCGCTTCGCGTAGCAGCGGGCGCTCGGCTCGTCGCCCCAGTAGCCGTAGCCCGCGATCGGGTCGTAGCCGGCGCTCGCGTAGAGCGCCATCGCCTCCGGCTGCTCCGTGCCGGTGACCAGTCGGAGCAGCTCCACGCCCTCGCGGGCCGCCAGCCGCTCGACGCCGGCGAGCAGCACGCGGCTGAGCCCGCGGCCCCGCGCGGCGCTCACCACGAACATCCGCTTGATCTCGCCGATGCCGTCCTCGACCGCGAGCGCCACGCAGCCGACGAGCCCGCCGTCGACCTCGAGCAGCAGGGTCGGAGCGTCGGCGGGAGGGCGCGGACCGGTGTCGTCGCCGCCGTAGCGGGCGAGGAGGTCGGCCTCCTGCAGGGCGAAGAGGTCCGTGGCTGCCGGGTCTCCGGCCGTGGTCTCGATCAGGCGGTGCACGGCACGATGCTACGGCGCGGCGGCGAGCCCCGCGGCGATCCCGGTCAGCTGCTCGAGCACGGCCCGCACGGCCGAGCGCTCCAGCGTCTCGGGCCGGGCGAGGCAGTCGATGTGGCGGCCGAGCCCCGGGATCCCGAGCGGCCGCAGCACCACCTCCGGCGTGCGCCGCAGGTCGGTCGTGTACCGCGGCAGCAGCGCCACGCCGTCGCCCGCCGACACGACCGCCGCCGCGACCAGGAAGTCGTTGATCCGGTGCGGGATGCGCGCGTCGCCGCCCGCGAGGACCGCGATGGCGTCGATCGCCCGTTCCAGGGGGAAGCCCTCGTGCACCGCGACCCACTCCTCGTCGCGGAGGTCGGCGGGGCGGACGACGTCCTTCGCGGCGAGCGGATGGTCGCGCCGCAGCGCGAGGTCGAGCGGCTCGAAGAGGAGGGGCGTCGACCGCACGGTCCCGGGCCACTCGGCGCTGCCGGCGAGCCGGTGCGCGACGACCAGGTCGTGATCCGCGGTCAGCCCGGCGAAGGCGCTCTGCGCCACGTCGAAGTCGGCGAGCGCGACGCCCGGCAGACCCGGTGCGCGCAGCGCCTCCAGCAGCGGGCCGAACATCGCCAGCCCCGCGCTGTGGAACGCGGCGACCGAGACGGTGCCGCTCGGCTCCCCCTCGAAGTCCGCGACCGCCCGGGCCGCGCGCTCGAGCGCCACCTCCACCTCGACCACGGCGGCCGCGAGAGCGCGGCCGGCGGGGGTCAGCGCGGTCCGGCGCCCGTCGCGGAAGGTCAGCGCCGTCGGCGTGCGGCGCTGCAGCGCGCTGATCTGCTGCGAGACGGAGGAGGGGGACACCCGCATCGCGGCGGCGACGGCGGCGATGCTCCCGCGCTCGCCGAGCTCCCGCAGAGCCCTGAGCTGTCCGAGTTCCATGAGTTCCAACTTACGCGTCGGCGAAGAAGATGCAGTCTTGTCCTGCGGGTCTCCGTGCCGCCACGATGAGCCGTGCGCGCTCTCCTCTCCCGCTTCCGGGTCGACCTCCTCCTGCTCGTGGTCGCCGCCTCCTGGGGCTCGACCTACTTCGCGGCGAAGGAGCTCGTCACCGACTCCAGCGTGATGGCGCTGCTCGGCTCGCGGATGACCCTCGCCGCCCTGTGCCTGGCCGTGATCGTCGCGGCGCGGCGGCACCGGATCACCGCGGCGGAGTGGCGGGTCGGCGTGACCATCGGGGCGCTGCTCGCGACGATCTTCGCGCTCGAGACCTACGGCATCGCCGGCACCTCCGCCACCAACGCGGGCCTCATCATCAGCCTGACGATCGTGATCACGCCGATCCTCGACTCCGCCGTCTCGAAGCGCCGGCTCCCGGGCCGCTTCCTGCTCGCATGCCTCGTCGCGGTCGTCGGGGTCGCGCTGCTCGCGGGCAACGGCTCCCTCCGCCCGCTCTCCCCCGGCGACCTGCTGATCCTCGGCGCCGCCGTCGTGCGGGCCGTGCACGTCACGTCGATGCACCGCCTCTCGGCGCGGGCGCCGATGGACTCCCTCCGCCTGACCACGGTGCAGCTCGGCACCTGCGCCGTCGTGTTCAGCGCCGCGTCGCTCGTCGTCGGCGTGCCGATCCCCGAGTACGTCGCGGGGCTCGACCCCGTGGGCGCCGGCCTGTTCCTCTACCTCGTCCTGGTCTGCACCGTCTTCGGCTTCCTCGTGCAGACGTGGGCGGTGCGCCGCACCTCGCCCTCCCGCGTCAGCCTGCTGCTGGGCACCGAGCCGGTGTGGGCCGCGGTCGTCGGAGTCGCGCTCGCCCGCGATCCGATCGCGCCGGTCGGCTTCCTCGGCATCGCGCTGATCCTCGCGGGCACGGCCTGGGGCCGCTCCCTCGAGCAGCGGACGGCGCCCGACGCGCCGACCGCGGCGGCCGCTCCGGAGGCGCTGCTCGCCCCCGAGCCGGAGGACGAGCAACGGCGTCCCGTCGAGCGGTAGCCGGGTCAAGGGACTCGCGTGCGGCGCCCCGATGTGGGGGAATCGGATCGGGAGGCGTCCGCCGCGGGCGCCGCCGGAGGAGGATCCATGTCGCTCAGCGTGCTGTTCATCGGCGGGACGGGCATCATCAGCGCCGCCTGCGTCCGCGAGGCGCTGCGGCTCGGCCACGACGTGACCGTGCTGAACCGGGGGCGGACGTCGCTCCGCCCGCTGCCCGAGGGCGTCCGCGAGGTGCAGGCCGACGGTCGCGACCGCGACTCCGTCACCGCCGCTCTCGGCGACCGGAGCTTCGACGCCGTGATCGACTTCGTCGCCTTCACGCCCGAGCACGTGCAGCAGGACATCGACCTGTTCGCCGGCCGCACGGGCCAGTACGTCTTCATCAGCTCGGCCTCGGCCTACCAGAAGCCGCCGCGCAGCGTCCCGGTCACCGAGTCGACTCCGCTCCGGAACCCCTACTGGCAGTACTCCCGCGACAAGATCGCGTGCGAGGACCTGCTCGTGGCCGAGTACCGCGCGAGCGGCTTCCCGGTCACGATCGTCCGCCCCTCGCACACCTACGACCGCACTGCGCTGCCCGTCGACGGAGGCTGGACCGTCGTCGACCGGATGCGGCGTGGCCAGGAGGTGGTCGTCCTCGGCGACGGCACCTCGCTCTGGACGCTCACGCACGCCGACGACGTCGCCGTCGGCCTGGTCGGCCTCCTCGGCGCCTCCGCCGCGATCGGCGAGGCCTTCCACATCACCGGCGACGAGACGCCGACCTGGGACGAGATCCACCGCGACCTCGCCGCGGCGGCCGGAGTCGAGCCGCGCCTCGTGCACGTCTCCTCCGACGCGATCGCCGCGGCCGACCCCGAGCTCGGTGCCGGGATCGTCGGCGACAAGGCGCACTCGATGGTGTTCGACAACGCGAAGATCCGCCGCCTCGTCCCGGCCTACTCCCCCTCGGTGCGCTTCAGCGACGGCGCCCGCGAGATCGTGGAGTGGTACGACGCCGACGAGTCGCGCCGCGTGGTCGACGAGCGGATGAACGGCCTGTTCGACGCGCTGATCGAGCGGTACCGGCCGCGCCCGCTGTGAAGGTCGGGCGGAGGGGTGCGCGACTCCGCCCGCTCCGTCCCTCCCGGCCGCTGCACCCCGCTCGGCTCCTCCACCTGCGCCGGCGCCCCCGTTCAGCCGATCGGCTCGAGCCGCACCAGGAACCCGCCCGGCACTCCCGGCTGCAGCTCCTGGTACTCGGACGGCACGCGGTAGGAGCCCTCGCCGACCGCGGTCACGGAGAACGCGTCGTCCGTGCGGGTCCCCGCGAGGAAGACCGTGTAGACGTCGGTGCCGTCCTCGGTGGTGCGCTTCCCGGCCGCCGCGCCGACCCAGCGGTGCCCGCCCGGATCGGCCGTCGCCGTCTCCCCGAGGGTCGCATCGATCGCGGCCGGGTCGACGCCCACAGTGCGGATCCCGTCCTGGCACTCGCGCCAGACGCCCGTGAATCCCGGGTCGGGGTCGGAGTAGCAGAACATCATCGACCCGTCGGGCGCGACGTGCAGGTCGCCGTAGCCGCCGACCACCTGCCCGGAGACGGGGGCGGCCGTGGGCCCGGTCGTCGGCTCGGGGTCGGTCGGCGCGGTGCACCCGGCGAGCGCGAGGACGAGCACCGCCACCGCTCCCGCTCGCCACCTCATGTGCGCAACCTACTGGAGCCGCGCCCCCGCCCGTCCGTGTGCCGAGCCGGGAGTCCGCCGGGAGCCGGACCGCCCTCAGACCAGCCGGCGGCCGCTGAAGCGGTCGACGGGGGCGTCGTGGCGCATCGCCCGCTCGTACATCCGCCGGAACGGCTCGGTGAGCACGCCGTTCGTGCGGTCCAGCGAGTCCTGCCAGGCCACGATCTCCCCCAGCTGCGCGGCGAGATCCGCGCGGAGGGCCGCCTCGTCGACGGTGGTCGAGACGCCCTTCGAGACGACGATCCGGCCCGCGACGATCACGGTGTCGATCGACGAGCCGTTCTCGGAGTAGACGAGCTGGTTCTCGAGCCGCTGGCGCGGGGTGAAGTTCAGCGT
This sequence comes from Rathayibacter sp. RFBD1, assembly GCF_002932915.1. NCBI lineage: Bacteria > Bacillati > Actinomycetota > Actinomycetes > Micrococcales > Microbacteriaceae > Rathayibacter > Rathayibacter sp. RFBD1. Next base: position 57,490 of record NZ_PSWQ01000011.1, on the reverse strand, counting down.
CTCGAGGTCGTAGACGACGAGGTCGGCCTGCTTGCCGACCTCGATGCTGCCGGTGACGTCGTCGAGCACGGCGCTGCGCGCGCCTCCGATCGTTCCGGCCGTGAGCACCTCGGACACGGTCGGCCAGGTGGCGATGTCCGGATCCGTCACCTTGTGCAGGAGCGCCGCGGCCTTCACGACGTCGAGCATGCGCGGAGAGTCGCTGCTCGAGCAGCCGTCGGTGCCGAGGCCGAGGTTCACGCCCGCGTCGTGCAGCGCGCGCCACGGGGCGATGCCCGAGCCGAGCTTGAGGTTCGAGATCGGGTTGTGCGAGACGGACGTGCCGGCGGCGGCGATCCGCTCCATGTCGGAGTCGGTGAGCCAGATCCCGTGGGCGAAGGTCGTGTTCGGGGAGAGCGCGCCGATCCGCTCCATGTACTCGACCAGGGTCGAGCCGTAGGACAGCTCGCCGGTCACCAGCTGCGTCTTCGTCTCGAGGACGTGGATGTGGCACTCCGCCCCGTGCTCGAGCGCCAGCTCGGTCGCCCCGACGAGCAGCTCGGGCCCGCAGCGCTGAGGAGCGGACGGCGCGACCATGTAGCGCAGCCGACCGCCTCCCCTCCCGTGCTGGGTCGCGAACGCCTCGCGGCTGAAGGCGAGGTAGCCCTCCGTCGTCGGGCGCGACGCCGACCGCGCCTGGTCGAGGATCTCCGCGGGCACGTACTCCTCGAGGAACGGCATCGTCTCGTGGAAGGGCCTGCTGATCACGTGGCCCGAGATGTTGGCGCGGACTCCGATCTCGTCGTACGCATCGAAGACCGCGGCGAGCTGCTCAGCGTCCTGGTCCGGGTTCTCGAGCACGTCGTCGACCAGGGTCGTGACCCCGGCCTTCAGCGATTCGAGGGCGAAGAGCGACGAGCGCAGCCGCACCAGATCCGGAGCGACGCGGCTGTTCCCGAGGATCGGGTACGACAGCAGCATCCACAGCTCGAGCGGCAGGTTGTCGTAGCGGCCCTTGTAGAGGTACTCCCACGAGTGGGTGTGGGCGTTGACGAAGCCGGGGACGACCAGGCGGTCGCGCCCGTCGATCACCTCGTCGCCCGGCTCGGGAACGAGGCCCGGGCCGATCGCGACGATCAGCTCGTCGACGATGCGGATGCTCGCCGTGATCGGGACGGCGCCCGAGACCGGGTCCATGGTGATCACGGCGGCGTCGGAGAGGAAGAGGGGCATGGCGGGTCCGTTCGTGGTGCGGGGTGGGACGGAGCGGGCCGGCTCGCGAGGGGGCCGGCCCGCGGAGGGGCTCGGGCTCAGCCGCGGACGGGCTCGGGCTCCGCGGCGACCGGCGCGGCCGACTCCCGGCGCTCGACCCAGGCGGGAGCGTCCCGGCCGAGCAGGAGGTAGGCGATGCCGGCCGAGACTCCGCCCGCGAGCCACGAGACGTCGACGCCGCCGAGGGCGGTCGCGGCCGGACCCTGCAGGGCGGGCACCGAGCCGTTCATGAACAGCCAGGTCAGGGTCGCGCCGATCGCGAAGGAGAGCAGCGCCCGCCAGCGGACGTCCGGCAGCAGCGGCGAGCCGACGGGGGCGAACAGGTGCCCGAAGGAGCGGACGCGCGGCTCGAACACCGTGTAGTGCACCAGCACGATCGCACCCCACGGGGCGACCCAGCCGACGAGGCCGACCAGCCACGCGTCGAGCGTGGTGGCGAGGTCGTCCTGGAACACGAAGAACACCGCGGCCGCGAAGGCCAGCACGCCGACGATGAGGCTGAGCGCGCGGCGCCCGAGCCTGATGTCGAGGGCCTGGGTCGCCATGCCGAACGAGTAGATGTTCAGGACGTTGGTCGCGATCGGACCGTGCACCACCAGGAGCAGCACGGGGATCGCGAGGGCGCCGAAGTTCTCGACGATCAGCTCCCCGGGATCCACGGAGCCGTTCTTCGTCGCGAGGGTCGCGCCGAGGACGCCGAGCCAGACCACCGGGATGAACTGGCCGAGGACGCTGGCGAGGTAGAGCCCCCGCTTCGAGGAGCGGGGTCCGACGAAGCGGGAGTAGTCGCCGGCGTAGGCGAGCCAGGTGAGGCCCCAGCCGATGCCGATGGCGGTCATCACGATGGACATGGCCGCGATGCGGTCGCCTCCGGTGAGCGCGCCCTCCGCGGGGCCGGCGTAGGACCAGTCGATGTCGAGGAAGAACCAGGCGACGACCGACATGATCGCCAGCACCAGGAGGGTCGGCGGCACGGTCCAGCGCTCGAAGGCGGCGATCGCGCGGTAGCCGAGGAAGGAGATCGCGACCTGCACCGCCATGATCACCGCCGCCACCGCGATCTTCCAGCCGACGTTCGCCTGCTCCGGGTCGACGACACCGACGGAGCCGAGGAGCGCGATGACCAGGTCGAGGACGATCCAGGTGTTGATGGCGCACCAGCCGATCACGACCACGGCCTGGATCGCGGCCGGGACGTAGTTGCCGCGCCGGCCGAAGATCGCCCGTCCCACGAGCATCCCGGTCGCCCCCGTCCGCTGGCCGAGGAGGACGAAGAAGCCGAACACCGCCATCCCGACGACGTTGCCGAGCACGAGGACGGTGACGGTGTCCGCCAGGCCGAGGCCCATGTTCACGCCGAGGGCGCCGAGCACCCAGTTGATGGGGGCGATGTTGGCGCCGGCCCAGATCCAGAACTGCCCGTCGAGCCGGGCGGTGCGTCGGGAGTCGGGCAGGGAACTCAGCGCGTCCTCGGCGTCGGCGGTGCCGTGCAGGGTGTCGGTGCTCATGGCGGATCCTCTCGGGGAGGGGGATGAAGGGGAGGGCGGGGCGCCCGGTGAGGCTCCACTCTCGTGCGGACCCGTTTCGGGCGGCGCGTCCGCGTGTAAATTCGCCGTGACGCGAGAGGACGTTCTGTATGGCCTACCTGCTGTCGGACGCGATGCGGGATCCGCGCCTCGCCGCCATGCTCCCGGTGGTGGCCGCCGGGCACGCGGCCGCCGAGCGCGCCGTGATCCGCTGGGCCCACACGAGCGAGCAGCTCGACATCGCGCCCCTCCTCCTCGGAGGCGAGCTGCTCCTGATGGAGGGCGCGCTCCTCTCGACCGACCAGGACCCGGCGGAGTGCCGCGATTATGTGCGGTCTCTGGTCGACGCGGGAGTCGGCGCCCTCGCTCTCGAGCTCTCGCCGCGCCTGCCCGCGGTGCCGCCGCCGATCGTCGCGGCGGCCGACGAGCTCGGCCTCCCCGTGCTCGCCCTGCCCCGGCGCGTCCCCTTCGTGCAGGTCTGCGAGAGCATCAACACCCACCTCACCGAGCAGAAGTTCCGGAGCATCCGACTGGCGGACAGAGTGTCCGGTCTGCTGGCCGACGCGGCCTCCGGGGACGCCGGCGTCGACGAGCTCCTGCAGGTCGTCGCCTCCGCGACGGGCGCCTCCGCCTCGCTCGTCTCGCTCACGGGCGACGAGATCGCCCGCGCCTCGCCCGGGCCGGGCGTCGACACGGAGCCGACGGCCGGGACGTTCTCGAACGTGCTGCACGCGGGCGACTCCCTCCTGGGCACCCTGCATCTGCGGGCCCACGCCGACGCCGACCTCCACGCCGTCGCCGTCGCGCTCGACCGGGCGCCGGACGTCCTCGCGATCGCCGTGCTCCGGCACCGCCCGCCGTCGGTCACCGAGCGGCTGACCGCCCAGCTCTTCGCGATCGCGTCCGTCGAGCGTGCGGACCCGGCGGCCGACCTCCAGATCGACGCCTTCCTCGGCCGCCTCGGCGCCGGCTCCCGGGAGCGCTACCTCGGCGTCCGGGCCGACACCGGTCACGACGACCGGCGGCTCCGCGCTCTGCTCCGCCTCCTGACGGGCGCGGGAGCGGATCCCGGCCCGGTGCTCTGCGTGGTCGGCTCCGAGCTGCTGGCGCTGCTGCCGTTCGCCACCGCCGCCGCGATGGAGGAGGGCCGGACGGAGCTCCTGCACCTCGGCGCCGCCCTCGACTCGGACGCTCTGCTCTGCGTCGGAAGCGGGCTCGGCGGGCAGGAGCGGGTGCCCCGGGAGCTGGCGGAGGTGCGCGGCGCGCTCGAGTGGGCGCCCGCGGGCGGAGTCGTCGACTCGCGCCAGTACCGCCTGGAGCGGTTCGCGAGCTCCCTGCAGGACGATCCGGAGGCGGACGACCTCATCGAGGAGGTGCTCGGGCCCCTGCGCGCCCAGCGCGGCGAGCTGCTCGCCACCCTCGAGGCCTTCGCGTCGCTGTGGGGGAGCAAGACGGCGACGGCGTCCGCGCTCGGCATCGGCCGGCAGACCCTCTACGACCGGCTCGCGCGGATCGAGGAGCTGATCGGCCCGCTCGACTCGTCGCCGGCCCGCGCCCGGGTCGTCATGACCGCCGTCTTCCTGCACCGGGCGCGCGCGGCGCTCCCTGCGGGCTCGCCTCCGGTCGGGCGGATGTTCCCGCCTCGCGCCGAACGCTGACGCGGCCGGACGGGATCGACCGGCTCAGGCGGGCAGCAGCTCCGCGACGAGCGCCTGCACGCGGGCCCTGATGTCGTCGCGGATCGAGCGGACCTCCTCGAGCGGCCGGCCCTTCGGGTCGGCGAGGTCCCAGTCCTCGTAGCGCTTGCCGGGGAAGACGGGGCAGACGTCGCCGCAGCCCATCGTGATCACGACGTCGGAGGCCTGGACCTGCTCGGTGGTCATCAGCTGCGGGACGGCCTGCGAGATGTCGATGCCCTCCTCCGCCATCGCCTCGATCGCGATCGGGTTGATGCTGTCGCCGGGCTCGGAGCCGCCGGAGCGGACCTCGACGGCGCCGCCGGAGAGGGCGCGGAGGTAGCCGGCGGCCATCTGCGAGCGGCCGGCGTTGTGGATGCAGACGAAGAGGACGGTGGGGGCGGCCATCGGGGCTCCTGGTGTCGAGGGGCGGTGCTCGGAGGAGCACGGAGCGAGGGTAGCGCGCCCGGGCGAACAGCTCGCGCGCCTGCGGAGCCGGAGGACACGCGGGCGACCGAGTCGGGAATATACCCCCCGGGGGTATGTTGCACTCCCCTGGACCGAACCGGAGGAGACACCATGACCGACCACGCCCACCACCACCCGACCACCTGGCGCGCCGCCGCCCTCGCGACCCTGCACTGCCTGACCGGCTGCGCGATCGGCGAGGTCCTCGGCATGGTGATCGGCTCCGCCCTGGGGCTGCCCGCCCTGGCGACGGTCGCCCTCTCGATCGTCCTCGCCTTCGTGTTCGGCTACGCGCTCACGCTGCGGGGCGTGCTCCGCTCCGGAGTGACGTGGCGCGCCGCCGTCGGCATCGCGTTGGCGGCCGACACCGTCTCGATCGCCGTGATGGAGGTCGTCGACAACACGGTGGTGCTCGCGATCCCCGGAGCGATGGACGCGGGCCTCTCGTCCGGCCTCTTCTGGGGCTCGCTCGCCGGCGCCCTGGCCCTGGCCTTCGTCGTCACGACCCCGGTGAACCGCCTGCTCATCTCCCGCGGCCGCGGCCACGCGGTCGTCCACGGCCTGCACGGCTGAGCCGCGCGGGCCTCGACAGGGCGCCTGCAGCGGCTGCTCGACCAGCAGGAGGCGCGTGCCGATCGAGCCGCCCGGGCCGCGAGATCCCGTCGGCCGTCAGTCCTGCAGGCGGCGGTAGTGGCGGTTGCGGACCGAGAGGATCGCGCCTCCGATCACCGCCGCGAGGAACGAGCCGGCCAGGACGCCGACCTTCACATGGTCGTCGGACTCGCTGCCCGCGCCGAACGACAGCTCGCCGACGAGCAGCGACACCGTGAATCCGATGCCGGCCACGAACGCCATGCCGATCACGTCCACCCAGCGCAGCGACGGATCCAGGCCGATGCCGCGGAACCGGGTCAGGAGGAAGGTGCTCCCGGCGATGCCGAGCGGCTTGCCGAGCACGAGGCCCGCGATGATGCCCACGGCGATCGAGTCCTGGAACGAGTCGACCAGGCCCGCGACTCCGCCGACCGTCACTCCGGCCGAGAAGAACGCGAAGACCGGCACCGCGACCGCGGTCGAGAGGACGCTCCAGCGATCGGCGAAGTGGGCGGCGAGGCCGTCGTAGACCGGGCGCCCCTCCGCGTCCGACCCCACCTGCACCCGGGCGCGCCTCGACGCGACGACCGGCACGGTGAAGCCGAGCAGCACGCCCGCGACCGTGGCGTGGATGCCCGAGGCGTGCACGAGCGCCCACGTCGCCACTCCGAGCGGGATCAGCACCCACCAGGCGCGCACGCCGCGCTGCACGCAGACCGCGAAGACCGCCAGCGGCACCAGCGCGAGCAGGAGCATCAGCACGTCGATGCCGGCGGTGTAGAAGACGGCGATGATCGTGATCGCGATGAGGTCGTCCACCACGGCGAGCGTGAGGAGGAACGTCCGCAGCGCCGGCGGGAGGAAGCGGCCGACCACGGCGATCACCGCGACGGCGAAGGCGATGTCGGTGGCGGCGGGGATCGCCCAGCCGTCCAGCGCGGCTCCTCCGCGGGGCAGGTTCACCGCGGTGAAGATCAGGGCGGGGACGGCCACGCCGCCGACGGCCGCGACGATCGGCACGAGCGCCGTCTTGGGGTCGCGGAGCTTGCCGGCGACGAACTCCTCCTTGAGCTCGAGCCCGACGACGAAGAAGAAGATCGCGAGCAGGCCGTCGGCCGCCCACGACCCGACGCTCAGCTCGAGGTGCAGGGCCTCGGGGCCGAAGCGGAAGTCGCGGACCGCGCTGTAGAGCGCGGACGCGGGGCTGTTGGCGACGATCAGGGCGAGGAGGGTCGCGGTGAGCAGGAACGCTCCGCCGACCGTGTCCTTCTGGAGGGTCTGGCGGAGTCCCCGCCAGATCGAGTGGGGGGCCTGATCGGCGGGCAGGGGCTGGTGCGGCATGAGGGGTTCCGTCCGGAGGGGTGGGCGTGCGCGGGGACGCGGCCGCGGGCTCCGGAGGAGGGGCGGTCGCGGGTCAGCCGCGCGGCGGCGGGCAGCCGGCGATCTCGCCGTGCGCGTTCGTCCCCCACGAGCTGAGCCATCCGTTCGTGCCCGAGGCGCGCTTGGTCAGCAGCTGCCGGGTCGGGTACGCCGCGGCGGCGCGCGCGCGGGCGCGGCTCAGCGGAGGGAGGGTCAGGGGCACCGCACCAGGGTACCGGTGGCACCCGCGAGGGGGCCGGGTGTGCACGAGCGCTCGGAGGAGGAGCCGTCTCTCCCGCTGCCGAGCCTCCCCGCCCCGTCCGCTCAGGGGACCTCGTGCCCCCGGCCCGCCTGCCCGCCGAGCAGCGGGCGCAGCGCGGTCGCGACGGCGTCCGCGCGCTCCTCGCCGCCGAACCACGCGTTGCCGGCCCGCACGAGCGGGTAGGCGGCCTCGAGGAGGTCGCGCCCCGCCGGGGTCAGGGCGATCCGGGAGTGACGGCCGCGGCCGCGCTCGGCGCCCCGGTCGAGCAGGCCCCGCTCCGCCAGCCCGGCGACCAGGGCGGTCATGCTCTGCGGGCGGACGCCGACGGCGCGGGCGAGGTCGGCCTGCGTCAGCCCGTCGGCCGCCGAGAGCTGCGCCAGCACGCCGAACTCGACCGGGCTGAGCCCGACCGGCGCGAGCGCGTCGCCGACCCGCCTCGCCAGGTCGCGGGCGGCGCGGATGACCGTCCAGGCGGCGATCGCGTCGACGTCGTCGCGGGTCAGGGAGAACTCCGAGGACATGGACCGAGCGTAGCGGCGTAGTCTTCGAGTATCAGTTAGTTGATACCTAGGAGGAATCATGAGCGACGTGATCGCGATCACCGGAGTCACCGGCGACGTCGGCGGCAAGACCTTAGAGCGGCTCGTGGCGGCCGGCGCGCCCGTCCGGGCGATCGTCCGCCGGCCGGAGCAGGCGGCGGCCCTCGCGGCCCGCGGCCTCGACGCGCGGATCGCCGACCTCGGCGACGGCGCCGCACTGACCGCCGCCCTCCGGGGCGCCGACCAGCTCTTCCTGGTCACCGCCGCCACCCCGCGCCAGGCCGAGCACGGCGCCACCGCCGTCCGCGCCGCCCAGGAGGCGGGCGTCCGCGCGCTCGTGCAGCTCTCCGGCGGCGACGCGGCCGAGCACTCGCCGCTCCCCTGGGGCCGCGCGATCTGGCGGACCGACGAGCGGGTGCGCGCCTCCGGGCTGCCCGCGACGATCCTCCACGCCTCGGGCTTCCTGACGAACCTCGAGCCCTCGGCGCCCGCGATCTCGCGCGGTCTGCTCCCGCAGACGATGGGGCGCGGCGTCATCCCGTGGATCGACACCGCCGACATCGCCCGGGTCGCCGTGCGCGTCCTCGAGGCGGGAGGGCACACCGGCGCCGAGCCCGTCCTCACCGGACCGGCTCTCCTCGACGGGCCCGGTGCCGCCCGCGAGCTGACCGCGGGGCTCGGGCGGCGCGTCCGCTACCTGCACCTGCCCAGCCGCGTGTTCGCCGGGGTCCTGCGCCTCACCGGCATGTCCGCGTGGCAGGCGGAGGGGCTCCGCCGGCAGTTCGGAGTCGTCGCCCGCCGCGGCCTGGACGGCGTCGACGTGCTCACCGACGAGGTCGAGCGGATCACGGGGACGCCGGCCCGCTCGACGGCCGACTGGGCGCGGTCCCGCCGCTCCGTGCTCCTCGGACCGGAGCAGCCGCGACCCCTGCACGCTCCACCCGGCACCGGTACCCCTACCCGTGGATCCGCCGCAGGCGCATCGTAGGGCTATGAAGCAGATCCAGTACGCCGGCGCGACCTTCCAGGTGGGGGACGCGGTCGCCGACGCACTCGTCTCCTACGCCTCCGGGCTCGCCGCCCACGGCCGCACCGACAGTGTCGAGCTCCCCGTGCTCGGCGGCGACGGCCACGCGACGGTCGTGACGCTGCTGCTCAACTCCGCGACGAGCCTCTTCGTCTCCGGCGCCGCAGGCCTCCTGCCCGGGCTCGACGAGAAGGCGGTCGCCGCCGACCTCCGCCAGCGGACGCAGTGGCTGGACGCGGTCCCAGCGGTCACCGCCGTGGAGCCGAGCGCTCCGGAGGACCTGATCTGGCTCGAGTTCCCGGAGGTCGCGGCCCTGATGGACCCCGAAGCCGGCGCCCACTCCCCCGCGACGCTCCACCTCGTCGAGCACTCGCCGCGGCGCGACTCCCTCGTCTTCACCGTCGTCTACGTCAGCACGCTCGACCGCGACCTGGGCTCGGGGGAGATCCGCCGGCTGCTCGAGACGAGCCGCCGCAACAACGTCGAGCACGGCGTCTCGGGGATGCTCGTCTTCCGCGGCCGCCGCGTGATGCAGCTGCTCGAGGGCGAGGAGTCTGACGTGCGCTCGCTCTACGCGCGGATCCTCGCCGACCCGCGGCACGAGGGAGTGGTCACCGTCTGGACCAGCGTGCACGAGCAGCGCCGGTTCCCGGACTGGTCGATGGGCTTCGACGAGCTCGACCTGCCCGTCGAGCGGCCCGCCTCCTGGCCCGAGCCGGACCTCCCCGAGCAGTCGATCGACGCCGTGGCGGACGACTACCTCCGCCGCCGGTCGGAGGCGCTGCGGAGCGCGCTGGTGAGCAGCGACCCCCTCGTCGCGAGCCTCGCCGTCATCCTGCACGGGCACCGCCCGGAGCGCGTCCTCGAGGGCGGCGCCGGAGTGCGGCTGCGCTGCGCCGAGTGCCGCGCCTTCGACGCCCACGACGGGTACGACTCCTACCCCTGCGCGACCGCGAGGACCGCGATCCAGGCGCTCGAGGCGGCCTGACGCGAGCCGGGCGGCCGTGCGGGATCACCGTCCCGGGGCCCTCCTAGCGCACCCCCCTTCCGCGGGTCTGCGCAAGCCCGTCCGCTCACCCCGGCGCACCCCTAGGGTGAGGCCATGACCGATCCCGGCGCGGCCCGCCACGACGTCCTCATCATCGGCGGCGGCAACGCCGGACTCTCGACCGCGGGACGGCTGCGGCGCTCCGGAGTGGACGACGTCGCGGTGATCGAGCCCCGGTCGACCCACGTCTACCAGCCGATGCTCTCCCACGTCGCGGGCGGCACCGCACCCGCCTCCGCGGCGACCCGGCCCCAGGGCTCGGTGACGCCGAAGGGAGTCGTCTGGATCCAGGACCGCGTCGAGACGATCGACCCGGTCGCGCACACGGTCACCCTCCTCTCCGGCCGCACCGTCGGCTACGGGCAGCTCGTCGTCTGCCCCGGGATCCAGAAGGACTGGGCCGCGGTCCCCGGGCTCCAGGAGGCGATGGACTCGCCGTTCGGAGTGTCCAACTACGAGTACGAGTACGCCCGCAAGGCGTCGCAGGTGCTCCGCGAGGTCCGCTCCGGCACCGTCGTCTTCACGCAGCCCGGCGGCCCCGGCACCTGCTCCGGCGCCTCGCAGAAGCCGATGTACCTCGCCTGCGACTACTGGCGCGCGACCGGCGTCCTCGACCGCATCCGCGTCGTGCTCGTCGTGCCGACCCCCACCCTGTTCGGGATGCCGCTGATCGACTCCGAGCTCGAGCGGAAGGTGGCGGAGTACGGGATCGAGGTCCGCTACGGCCGCGAGCTGGTCGAGGTCGACGCGGCCGAGCGGAGGGTCGTCCTCGCCGTCGACGAGCGCGCGACCGCCCTCCCCGGCCCCGACCGCGCGCGGCGCTCGACCGACGGCCCGCGCGAGACGCTGTCGTACGACGTGCTGCACGCCGTGCCCCCGCAGTCGGCCCCCGACTGGCTGGCCGGCACCGGACTGGCCGCCGAGGGCGACGAGGGCGGCTTCGTCGAGGTCGACCCGCTGACCCTGCGGCACCCGCGGTTCCCCGACGTGTGGGCGCTCGGCGACGCGGCAGCCACGGTCAACTCGAAGTCCGGAGGAGCACTGCGCCAGCAGACCACCACGCTCGCGAAGAACCTCGTCGCCGCGCAGAAGGGCCGCCCGCTCCCCCGCGTCTACAACGGCTACTCCGTCTGCCCCTTCGTGGTCTCGCGCTCGAGCGTGGTGTTCGCCGAGTTCGACGACCGCTACCGCCCGAAGCCGACCGTCCCCTTCTGGACGGGCCTGGCGAAGGAGCGGCGCCTCACCTACCTCGCCGACCGCCGCGTCCTGCCGTGGGTGTACTGGAACCTGATCCTGCAGGGACGGGCCTGAGCGTCCTCTTCCGGACATGTCCGGAAGAGGCGCTTGCCGCTGCCGGAGGCGCTCCCGAGACTGAGGGATCGGCACCACCGTCCGACGTGCCCCCTCGTCTCCTGGAGGACCCGATGCGGCCCAGCCCGACTCCCGACCGCTCCGGCACCGCGCGATGACGACCGCGCAGGACTGGGGGCCCTCGACCGACGCGGACTCCGCCGGCGGTCCGCCCGCGTCGCGGAGGCAGCGCGTGCGCGCCTGGATGCGCGGCGGCTCCTTCGGGCCGACCGGCCTCACCCGGCGCGGCTGCCTCCTGGTGCTGGCGTCGGTGCTCGTGGTGGCGGTGCCGGTCGTCGCGCTGACGCTCGCGCATGTCGATCCGCACGCGTCGCTCAAGGTCTGGATCCTGGCGATCACGCTGATCGCGCTGGTCGGAGCGCTGCTCCGGGTCGTCGCCGACGCCGGTCCGGACCCGCAGGCCGACCTCGACCGCGCGGGCAAGGCGGTCGGAGCAGTGGCCGCGGCCTACACGGCGCTGGCCGTGATCATCGACTGGGGGATGCTGCACCTCTGAGGCGCGGTCAGCGGGCCTCGTCGCGCGGGTCGTCCGTGCCGTCGGGAGCGCTGCCGATCACGTCCGGTGTGCCGCCGGTGCCGCCCTGCGCGCGCCCGGTCCCGCCCTGCGCCGCTCGCTCGTCCTCGCGCCGGCTGAGCCAGCCCGGGCCCTCGCGCCGCAGCCGCTCCGCCTCCGGACTCGGGACGGGCGGCGCCGCCGGCCGCCGCAGGAGCCGCACCTGCCGGACGGCGCCGAGCACCACTCCGGCGCCGAACAGCGGCAGGCCGAGCAGGAGCACCAGCCACAGCGGCGCGTGCCGGCGTCCGCCGCCGACGACCGCGCCGAGATCCCAGCCCGCGTCCGCCGCCAGCCAGAGCATCCCCGCCACGAAGACGGCGCTCACCAGCGAGAGCGCCCAGGGCTGTGCGAGGAGGAGCGCCTGCGCGCGCTCCGTGCGGAAACCCTTCGCCATGCGCCGATCCTAGGCGGGCGTCAGCCGGCGAGGATCCGGTCGACCAGCCCCTGCGCGTCGCCCTCCGCGGGAACGATCTGCACGGTGTCGCCCTCGATCGGCTGCATGACGGAGAGCGCAGACTCGACCCGGTCTCCCACGCGGAGGAGGAGCCGGGCGTCGGCCCCCTCGTCGATGGCCGCCTGCGAGCCGCGGCGCAGGAGGGCGGCGCCCGCCTCGTCGAACCGGACGTCGACGACCCCCGTGCTCGGATCGGCCTCGACCGCGGCGACGCCCGCGCGGGTGAAGTCCTCGGGATCGACGAGGACGTCCTGCCCGCCGACCGGGACGCACTGCGGATCGGAGCCGGGCTCGCAGAGCGCCGAGACGGCGACCCCGAGGCCGCCGACGGGCTCCGGAGTGGCGGACGGGGACGCCGCGGGCGACGACCCGGCAGAGCAGCCGGTCAGGGCGAGCAGGAGGAGCGCAGCGGCTCCGGGGGCGGTGCGGCGGATCACGGGATCTCCTCGGGTCGCGTCGGAGCGCGCCACGATACCGAGGCTCCGGCGCTGCGGCCACTCGGCGGCACGGCTCGGGCGGAGCAGCCGGTCCGTGGCACGGCGGGGCAGGCGGCGGCGACCCGCCCCTCAGAGGCGGACGACCAGCTTCACCGCCGACACACCCTCGTGCAGCCGGTCGAGGGCGGGCTGCAGCGCGGCGAGCCCCTCACCCACCACCTCGGGCGCCGGGGCGCAGACGTGACGGCCCTCGGCGAGCGCCGCCGGCAGGTGGTCGCGCCACAGCATCGGCCCCACCTCGTTCGTCATCAGCGAGCCGCCCCAGACGAAGCGGGCGCGGATGCCGCGGCGCCGGGCCGCGATCTGCAGCGCCGCGGTGCCGCCGACCACGCGCAGCATCGTCCGCACGAAGGCGGCGCTGACACCGCGCCGGCGCGGGAGCGAGCCGAACGAGACGGAGGGGCTGGCCAGGGCGACCCGTCGCGCTCCGGTGCCCGCGGCCACCGCCACCGACGGGGCACCGGAACCCGTCCCGATCGCGAGCACCCCCGCGACCTCGTGGCCCGCGAGCGCCGCCACCAGGTCGGCGACGACGGAGGGGCTGCGGTAGTCGAGCACGATCTCGGCGCCCAGCTCGCGCATCCGATCGTGGTTGCGAGGCGACGCGGTCGTCGCGACGCGGTGCCCGGAGGCGACAGCGAGCTGGATCGCGTTGCTCCCCACGCTCGTCGTCCCACCCCAGACCACGACCGTCCTGCCCGTCGGCCGGACCGGGGCGCTCGGGTGCGGCAGGGCGAGGTGGTCCCGCTGGAACAGCGCCGTCGCCGCCGTCGAGACCGCGAGCGGCAGCACCGCCGCCTCCTCGAAGCCCAGCCGGTCGGGGATCGGCGCCGCCAGGTCCTCGCGCACGACCGTGTACTCCTGGAACGCGCCCTCGTCGCGGTTCCGCCGCCCGCGCTCCATCCCGACCGCGTACGCGACGACCCGGTCGCCGACGGCGAAGCGCGTCACTCCAGGGCCGACCGCCTCGACCACTCCCGCCACGTCCTCCCCGAGCACCGCCGGGTACGGCACCCACCGGAACATCAGATCGCCCGTCCACTGCTTCATCTCGTCGACCGGATTCACGGCCAGGGCGCGGTTGCGCAGCAGGACCTCCCCCGGACCGGGGACGGGCATCGGAGCGGGGCGGACGACGAGGTCGGCCCGCGGGGCGGTCAGCAGGGCGGCGGCGTTCTCGGGCACGGGCGGCTCCAGTCGTAAGTGATGGCAGGACGTGTCGTCACACTACTCCTGATGACACGTCGTGTCGTCAGCTATCCTGGGCGGATGTCACGCTGGGCCCCCGACGCCGCCCTCCGCCTCGAGCAGGCGGCGATGGAGCTCTTCGCCGAGCACGGCTACGCGGGCACCACCGTCCCCGCGATCGCGGAGCGCGCCGGGCTCACCACCCGCACCTTCTTCCGCCACTTCGCCGACAAGCGCGACGTCCTCTTCCTCCGCGAGCGCGAGTTCCCCGAGATCGTCGGCCGCCTGCTCGCCGGCGCCCCCGCCGGCCTCGCGCCGATGGACCTCGTGATGCACGGCCTCGAGGCGGCCGCCTCGGGCGACCTCCAGACCTGGCGCGCTCCGATCGCCGCCCGCCGTGCCGTCGTGCGCTCCGAGCCGCAGCTGCGCGAGCGCGAGCTCCTGAAGTCGGCCGCCCTCGCCGAGAGCATGCGCTCCGCTCTCGTCGACGCCGGAGTCGCGCCGGAGGACGCGGCCCTCGCCGCCCTCGCGGCCTCCGCCCTCTTCGACCTCGCCCTGGAGCGCTGGCTCGTCGCACCCGAGGGGTCCCTCCTGGTCGACGTCCTCCGCGCCGAGCGGGCCCGCCTCGGCGTGCTGCTCGCGCGCTGACCCGCACGACGCTGTCGAGGCGTCGCGAACGGTCGTCCTCCGCGGCGGGAGGCGGCCGTTCGTGACGCTTCGGACCGACGAGCGGGGGACGATCCGCTCAGAGCGCCCAGGGGAAGGCGGGGGCGTTCGAGCGGGCGCCCTGCGCGGCCTTCGAGCGGCCGGGCTCGCCGAGCTCGGCGAGCAGCGCCTCCGACTCGCCGACGAGGACCGCGAGCGCGCCGGGCGTGAACCAGTCGGGGCGCAGGGCGAACAGGAGGTCCTCGGTCGCCGTGTTGCCGCTGGCGCCCGGTGCGAAGGGGCAGCCGCCGAGGCCGCCGAGCGCGCCGTCGACCACCGCGGCCCCGGCCTGCACGGCGGCGATCGCGTTCGCGACGCCCGAGCCCCAGGTGTCGTGGCCGTGGAACACGATCTCGCGGGGCGGGGTCTCCGCGGCCACGCGCGAGACGAGCGACGCCACCTGGCCGGCGTGCGCCTGACCGAGCGTGTCGCAGACGACCACGTCGGCCGCTCCCGCCGCTCGCGGGTCACGCGCGATCGCGAGCACGCGCTCCGGGTCGACCGGGCCCTCGAACGGGCAGGTGAACGAGGTGGCGATGCACAGCTGGATCCGACCGCCTGCGCTCTCGGCGAGCGCGACCGCCTCCGGCATCGCGGCCAGGCTCGCCTCGGTCGGCCTGCCGACGTTGGCGAGGTTGTGCGAGTCGGACGCCGAGAAGCAGTACTGGAAGCGGCGCGCCCCCGCGGCGGCCGCACGCTCGACGTGGCGCGGAGTCGCGACCCACACCCAGCACCGCTCCAGCTCCTCGGGAGTGAGCGCGGCGATCACGTCGAGGGTGTCGGCCATCGGAGGGACGAGGTCGCCGCGCGCGAGCGAGCCGATCTCGAGCTCGGGCATCCCCGCGGCGAGCAGCGTGCGCGCGAGGTCGACCTTGCGCTCGGTCGTCAGGAGCTTGCCGGTGAGCTGCAGGCCGTCGCGGAGGGTGACGTCGCGCAGGCGCGCGGAGGCGAGCGCGGTCACCGGCCGGCCTCCTCGGCAGCGGCGGCGGAGGGAGCAGCAGCAGCCCCGCCGGCGGAGGGAGCAGCGGGACCGGTGCGCCGGAGCATCCCCAGCACCTCCTCGGTGTCCTGGCCCAGGTCGGGCGCGAGCGAGCGGATGGGGAGGGAGCGGCCGCCGAGCACCGGCACGATCCCCGGGAAGCCCACGCCGCGCAGAGTGCCGCCGGCGTCCTCGACGTCGAAGGCCTGGATCATGTCGCGCGCCGCGTACTGCTCGCTCGCGCTGATGTCGGCGGCCGTGTAGATCGGGCCGGAGGGGACGCCCTCGTCGTCGAGGACCGCGAGCGCCTCGGCGGCGGTGCGGCCCGCCGTCCACGCGCCGATCACCGCGTCCAGCTCGTCGCGCCGGGCCCAGCGCTGCTCGTTCGAGGCGAGCGCCGGGTCCCCGCCCAGGTCGGCGCGGCCGATCACCGCCATCAGCCGCTGGAAGATCGCGTCCGCGTTCCCCGCGATCACGATGCTCGCCCCGTCGGCGCAGGTGTAGGCGTTGGTCGGGGCGATGCCCTCCATCCGCCCGCCGACGCGCTCCCGGACGATGCCGTGCGCCTGGAAGTCGGGGATCAGCGACTCCGTCATCGAGAACATCGCCTCGTGCAGCGCCACGTCGACGACCCGCTCCGCCAGCGGTGCCGGATCCAGTCCGGCGGAGCGGCGGATCTCGCGCTGGAACAGCGCCATCATCACTCCGTAGCCCGCGTACAGCCCGGCGATCGAGTCGCCGATCGAGACGCCGACGCGCACGGGCGGCCGATCCGGGTCGCCGACCAGCTCGCGGAACCCGCCCATCGCCTCCGCGACCGCCGCGAATCCGGGCCGGGCCGACAGCGGGCCGGTCTGCCCGAACGCGGAGATGCGGCCGATCACGATGCCGGGCCGGGCCTCGTCGAGCACGTCCGGTCCGATCCCCCAGCGCTCGAGCGTGCCGGGCCGGAAGTTCTCGAGCACCACGTCGCACTCGGCGACCAGGCGGCGGACGGCGTCGCGCCCCTCGTCCGTGCGCAGGTCGAGCGCGATCGAGCGCTTGTTGCGGTTGATCGTGTGGAACAGGAGCGAGGTCTCGGACCCCTCGTGCAGCCGCCAGCGGCGCAGCTCGTCCCCCGTGCCGGGCCGCTCCACCTTGATCACCTCGGCGCCGAAGTCGGCGAGCAGCCGGCCAGCCGTGGGCGCCGCGATGAAGTTGCCGAGCTCGAGGACGCGGACGCCCGCGAGCGGGAGGGGTGCGGTCATGGCACGGCCTTTCGCTCCCGTCGAGGCTAGCGCGGAGGACGGCGCCACCCCCTGCCCTCACGCGGACACCCGACCTACACTTGCCGGACATCATGCGCAGACACACCCTCACTCCGCGACCGGACTGGCGAGCCCGCTGCGACGAGATCGGCTTCAGCTTCTACGACCTCCCCTCCGAGGGCGGCCGCCCCTACTGGAACGAGTCCGCGGCGTACTCCTTCGAGCCCGCCGAGATCGACCTGCTCGAGCGCACGACCTCGGAGCTCTTCGACCTCTGCATGGAGGCGTGCGAGCTCGTGGTGCGGAAGGGCCGCTTCGCCGAGTTCGGCATCCCGCCCCGCTTCCACGAGCTGGTGCGCACCTCGTGGGACGAGGACGACCCCACGGTCTACGGCCGCTTCGACCTCGCCTACGACGGCGCGGGCGCGGTGAAGCTGCTCGAGTTCAACGCCGACACCCCGACCTCGCTGGTCGAGACCGCCGCGGCCCAGTGGCAGTGGCTCGTCGAGACGAAGGGGCCCGACGCCGACCAGTTCAACAGCCTGCACGAGCAGCTCGTCGAGCAGTGGCGCCACCTCCGCCTCGAGCGCTGGAGCCTCGACGAGGGCGCCCGCCTGCACCTCGCGTCGCTGCACGACTCCGGAGACGGCGAGCTGATCGTCGAGGACGCCGACACCGTCGCCTACATGGCCGAGACCGCGGCGCAGGCCGGCTTCGACCCCAAGCTGATCTTCGTCGAGGACATCCGCTACGAGCTCGACGGCGCCGGCTTCCTCGACGGCGACGGCGAGCCGATCCGCCACGTCTTCAAGCTGTACCCGTGGGAGTGGATGCTCGGCGAGCAGTTCGGCGGCCTCCTCCTCGACCGCCGCGAGCGCACCCGCTGGGTCGAGCCGGCGTGGAAGCTCCTGCTCAGCAACAAGCAGCTGCTGGTGGTGCTGTGGGAGATGTTCCGCGGCCACCCGAACCTGCTGCCCGCCTCCGTGCATCCGCTGCCCGGCACCGCGCAGGTGCGCAAGCCGCGCCTGGGCCGGGAGGGCGCCAACGTGACGGTCCTCGACGCCGACGGCTCGGTCGTCGCCGAGAACGGCGGGAGCTACGGCGCCGAGGGCTTCATCCACCAGGAGCGCGCCGAGCTGGCCCGGGTCGACGGGAAGACCGTCGTCATCGGCAGCTGGATCGTCGGCGAGACCCCGGCCGGCATCGACGTGCGCGAGACGAGCGGCCTGATCACCGGCGACCTGGCGGAGTTCGTCCCCCACTACATCGAGGGCGGACGGAGCGACGGGGCCGCGACGGACGCGGACGCCGCGTCGGCCGCCTCCCACCCCGAGCACGGCGCCGCCCCCGCCTACGGCGCTCCCGCGCCCGGCACCCCCGCGCCCGAGTACGGCGCCCCCGAGCACGACCGGCCGCAGGACACCCGAGCGGCCCGCCCGCAGGACGAGGAGACCCGATGACGGACGACGACCGCACCCCCGGCGATTCGGGGACGCCGAGCTCCGGGAACGACTGGGGCAGCCGCGAGCCCGGGGCGGGCTCCGGCACGTCGAGCGGCGGCTCGAGCGGCGGCACCGGCCGCGGCGACGGCTCCACCCGCACCGCTCCCCACCGCTCCCGGAGCGTCGGCATCAGCGGCATCGCGAGGAACCGTCGCGGCCTGCTCATCGGCGGCGCGGTCGCGGTCGGCGCGGTCGGCCTCGCCGTCGCCCTCGCGAACGGCGGCCCCTCGACCGACGGCGTCGTCGCCACGGGAGCCGACGGCCAGGACTACGTCATCCCCGAGAACGCCGAGCGCCCCGTCTACGCGAGCCGCGAGGACTGCCTCGCCGACGTGCGGGAGCAGATCGCCCAGCTCCAGGCGCAGGGCGAGGAGGTCGGCGACGACCCCGAGCAGCTGTGCGAGGCCACCGACGAGTACCGCGGGCACTACGCCGGCGGCTTCTGGCTCGGCCCGCTGATCTTCGCGTCCTCGCGCTGGAACTCGACGCGGGCGACCAGCTGGGCGCCCGTCGCGTCCGGCGGCTTCGCGGCCCGCGGAGCGACCCAGCCCGACGTCGTGCAGCGCGCGCCGGCCGGCTCGACCGTCGGCTCGAAGGCGACCCTCTCCGGCGGCTTCGGCTCCTCCGGCAAGTCCGGCTTCGGCTCCACCGTCGGCGGCTGACCGCAGCGCACCTCCGCCCTCGCGCCCGGGACGCGCGCCGAGACATCCGCCTGCCGCCGGGACACCGCTCGCACGCCGGCGTCTCGACGACCACGGGGACGGCTCGCCGCCGCTCCCTCTCTCAGGAGGAGGGCGTCGCGCTCGGGAAGAAGTGCCGCTCGACGGGATCGCCGTCGGCGTGCGTCAGCGCCGCCGCGCGGATCTCGCGGTCGCGGCCGGTCAGCCGCTGGGTCTCCTGCCGCCGGAACTCGCCCCACGAGGGCACCATGAACGTCTCCAGCTGCACGTCGGCCTCCTCCCCGCTCCGGTAGAGCGCCCAGCGCGAGGCGCCGGTCCGGCGGCGGGAGCTCTCCAGCAGCCGCATGGCCGATCGGAAGTCCGCGAGGGAGTCGGGGCGGACCGTCCACGAGATCTGCACCATCACCGGCCCGTCCGTCGGCTCCGGCTCGAACACCAGCGTGGGCGTGGGCCACGACATCGAGATGCTGCGGTCGACGGTGCCCGTCCCCGGCAGCAGGGGCAGCACCCGCACGCTGGCCGCCACGAGGAGGAGCAGAGCGGCCGCCGCGGCGTACGCGGGCGCGGTGCCGAGCACCTGCGCGGCCAGGCCCCAGCCGATCGAGCCGACCGCCATGGTCCCCATGAAGACCAGGATGTAGATCGAGGCTCCGCGGGACCGCACCCACTGCGGCAGCGTGAGCTGCAGCGCCGCGTTCAGCACGGTGAGGGTGCCGATCCAGGCCAGCCCCGCGAGGACCAGCAGCAGCAGTGCCGGAACGAGGGGCAGAAAGGCCGCCGCGAGCGTCCCCGCCGCGAACAGCACGGCGCTCGCCCCGATCACGACGTCGTCCGAGAGCTTCCGGCGGGCGAGCGGCAGGGCGAAGACGCCGAGCACGGCACCGGCACCGAGGGCCCCGAGGAGGAAGCCGTAGCCGCTGGAGTCGAGCTGGAGGCGCTTCGCGGTGAGCGGCAGCAGCGCCCACAGCGCGCTGGCCGGCAGTGCGAAGAGCGCGGAGCGGAGGAGGATCCGGCGGACGAGGTGCGCGGAGGCGACGTACCGGATCCCTCCCTTCAGCGCGGCGCCGAACTGCTCGCGGTCGTCGAGGCCGGTCTGCGCCGGCCGCTTCCACCAGAGAAGGGCGAGCACGGCGCCGATGAAGCTCAGGGCGTTGATGCCGAAGACCACCGGAGCGCCGAACGCCGAGAGGACGACGCCCGCCAGGGCCGGGCCGACCGCGCGCGCGCCGTTCACCGTCACCCCGCCGAGGGCCGACGACGCCGCGATCAGGTTCCGGGGCACGAGCTCCGGCTGGATCGCCTGCCAGGCCGGCGAGGTCAGGGTGGAGGTGATGCCGAGGAGGAAGGTGAAGGCCAGGATCGTCCACGGCGTCAGCGCGCCGACCGCCGCCACGACCGTCAGAGCGGCCGCCAGCAGCGCGCTGGCCGAAGACCCCCAGATGAGCAGCCGCCGCCGGTCGAGCGAGTCGGCCAGCACACCCGCGGGGAGGGCGACGAGGATCGAGGGCGCCAGGCTCGCCGTCTGCACGAGCGCGACGACCGCCGCGCCCGCGGCCGCCTCGACCAGGTACCACTGGGCACCGACGGTCTGCATCCAGGTGCCGATGTTGCTGCCCAGCTGGGCGAACCACAGCACCCGGAAGGCCGTGATCGCCATGGGCGCCCAGGCCGACGGCTGCGCCGGCGCGGAGGTCTGCGCCGGGGCGGCGGGAGCGGGAGCCGGAGCCGGAGCGACGTCCTCAGTCACGGGGCACGGCCTGCCGCACCGAGAAGAGGTTGCCGAACGGGTCCAGCAGCTGGCACAGCCGCTCCCCCGTGAACACCGTCTTCGGACCGCGGTGGGCGACGGCGCCGTTCGCCGTCCAGTCGGCGACGACGGCGTCGACGTCGGGGACCGTCCAGTACGGGCTCGTGCCGTCGGGTCCGGGCCGGTTCAGCTCGTCCCGCTCGTGCAGCGTCAGGCGGATGCCGTCCAGGTCGTAGGCCACGAGCGCCCCGCCGCGGACGACGGGCTCGCGCCCGAGCCGCGCCGAGTACCAGGCGATCGCGGCGTCGAGGTCGTCGACGAAGTAGAAGACGTTTCCGACTCCGGCGAACTCCGTCGTCGTCATGCTCGGGCCGGCGGGAGGGCGTCGCGGAGGAAGGCGAGCGAGGGGCCGATGGCCGCCTCCGTGTACCCCTCGGCGTGACGGGTGCCCGGGATCAGCTGCAGCGTGCTGGCGACTCCGACCGCGGAGAGCGCCGCCTGCATGGCCTGCGCGTCGCTCACGGGGACGAACTCGCCGAGCGAGTTGGCCAGGAACACCGGCCCGCCGTCCGGGGAGGCGTGACGCGTCGTGGAGGCGGCGGTGAGCAGCCCGCGGTCGCCCCCGACCTCGTTGAGGATCGTCCAGCGCAGGAAGGCGTCGTTCCGGCCGGTCTGGTTGATGTCGGCGCTCTTCATGGCGTCGAGGTCCTGCGTCGTCGGCGTGGCCGGGAGGTCGTCGGTCGCCTCGACGATGCCGAGGAGGTCGAACATCCCCGACCAGCTGACGGCGGGCCGGCCGGTGGCGATCGCGGCCTCCACGACCAGGTTCCCGCCCGCCGATCCGCCGAAGAACGCCAGCCTGCTCCGGTCGAACGCCCACTCGGAGGCGACCGCCCACCGCTCCGCGGCGAGCACGTCGTCCCTGCTGGCCGGGAAGACCGAGTCCGGAGCCTCGCGGTAGTCCGCCGCGAACACGAGGTAGCCGGCGTCGACCAGCATCGTCGCGAGCGCCCGCTCCTTGCTCTTGTCCCCCCGGAACCACCCGCCGCCGTGGATCAGCACGACGGCCGGCCGAGCGGCGTCCTCGGCCGGGGAAACCGACCTGCTGTACACGTCCAGCACCTGCGGCGACGACCCCCCTTCGACGTACGGAACCCCGATGCTCACTGACGGCTCGTCCGACACGGTGACCCCCTCCGGTCCAGATTCTCGACTGCAGTCAGACCGTAGGAGCCGGGGGCGGCGCGAGCCAGGCCCTGCCGGGGTCACCCAGGAGGGCGCCCGCAGGCCCGCCTCCCGCGGCTGGGCGGATCGCGACTAGCCTCGGAGGGTGTTCCTGACCGAGCCGTACGGCTTCCGCGACCGCTCCGCCCTCGACGAGCGCCGGGCCCTGCTCGAGGACGAGCCCTCGGTGCAGCCCCTCCGGGCGTTCCGCGAGGAGCTCCTCGCCCGGCGCACCCGCAGGCATCCGGGTGCCGTGGTGCCCGACTTCGACCCTGCCGAGGCCGGCGTCGAGGCGCGTGCGCTCATCGTGCTGGAGGCCCCGGGACCGATGTCGGCCGGCCCCGACGGCTCCGGCTTCGTCTCGGTCGACAACGACGACGCGACCGCCGCCTCGACCTGGACCCTCCGCGACGAGGTCGGACTGCACGCCCGCACCCTGGTCTGGAACATCGTGCCGTGGCAGCTCGACGGCGCCCCCGACGCGGACGAGGTGCGGCAGGGCGCGATGGAGCTGCGCCGGCTCCTGCCGCTGCTCCCCGACCTGCGGGTCGTCGTCAACGCCGGGACCGCGCCGACCAGCGGCTGGAAGAAGAACATCGAGCCGTACCTGGTCGACGGCCCGACGGTCATCGACTCGTGGAGCCCCGGCCAGCGGGCGATGAGCCAGCCGCGCAAGCGCGACGAGCTGAAGCGCGCCTTCGAGCGCGCGACGCACCTGGTCGGCTGAGCCCCCGGGGCTCCGAGGCGTCACGAACGGTCGTCATCGGAGCCGGGAGGCGGCCCTTCGCGACGCCTCGACCGCCGGCGGGCGGTCCGCTCAGGCCGAGCGGGCGTCCCGCAGCGCGTCGGCCGACTGCTGCGCGGCGCGGCGGACGTCGCGGTCCGGGTCGCGGAGCATGCCCGTCAGGACGGCCTCGACGCTCGCCGCGAACTCGCCCTTCGCGTCGCGACCGGAGGAGATCCCCGCCAGAGCGGCCGCCACGAGAGCGCGCGCTCCGGCCGCGCGGACCCGGGGGTGCTCGTCGGTGGTCAGGCGGGACAGCTTCTTCTGCCCGCCCAGCACGCGCTCGGCGCAGACGCGGGCGCACATCTCGCGGACGCGCCAGGAGGGGTTCGCGAGTCCGGCGGTCACCGCGTCGGCGGCGTCGTCGTCCCAGACGTAGAGGAGCGCGCGGGCGCCCCAGAGCTCGGGCCAGTAGAGGGAGGGCGCTCCCTTGAGGATCCCGTCGGCGTGCTCGCCGCCCACGGTGAGGAGGAAGGACTCGCCCTCGTACCCGCCGGTGAGCAGGGCCGCGGATCGCAGAGCGACGTTGCGCTCCCCCTCGCGGGCGACCTGCGCGCGCAGGCGCTCCTCGAGCGGATCGGTGAGGGTGACGGTCGGTTCGTTGTCGCGTGCCATGAGGCTCCCGAGAGTACTCGCCCGCCCCGCGCCTTCGAAGACCCGCAGCGTTCGGCGCCGCGGCGGTCGGCCCTCTCCGTCCTGCGGCGATGGTCCGATCAGCACTCGTGCCACCTGCTGGTCGAGTGGCGCCGCAGGGACCACGGCTGAGGGACGCCTGGTAGATTCGATCCGATCGACCCCCTCCCAAGCCTCTCCGCGATGCTCACATGGGAGGGGCCTTTTTCTTCGGCACCGAGGTACTGCGATGGCACGGAAACCGAGCCTGTCGTGGAAGCAGCAGGTCCAGCTCCTCCGTGACCGCGGGCTCGGCATCGCCGACGGGGAGGCCTGCACGAGCTACCTGGTCGCGCAGAACTACTACCGCTTCTCCGGGTACGCCCGCTACTTCCAGCGGGCTCCGCACGACGGGGACGACTCGTTCGCGGACGGAGTCCCGTTCGAGGAGGTCCGAGCGGTCTGCGACGCAGATGAAGCGCTGCGGCAGAGCCTGCGTGCTCGACTGGCCCGTGCCGAGATCCTTCTCCGCAGCCGTACGGCTCATGTCATCGCTCGTGAGCACGGCCCGTACGAGTGCTATCTCGAGAAGAGCTTCTACTCCGAGTCTCCGAACGCGGAGTCGACAATCGATTCGTGCCTCCGCGACATCGAGCGCAGCAGGGAACGGCATGTCCTCCGCTTCACGGAGCTCCCCGGCGGCAGGGGCGCGGCCGCCTTCGGCGAGCTACCGGTGTGGTCGGCCGTCGAGGCCTGGTCCTTCGGAACTCTGTCGAGATGCATCGAGCGAGGGGCACGAGGATCGCTTGCGGGGGACGTCGCGTCCGGTCTGGGAGTCGCCCGAGCCGGTTTCGCCTACCGGGTCCGCGCACTCGTCTACCTGCGCAACCGGTGCGCTCACCACAGCCGGCTCTGGAACCACTCCGTGATCGATGCGGGCCCCACGCCCAACAACGTCCGCGCGAAGGCGAAACGTCTCGCCGGGCAGTTCACTCCGCGCTCGGTCGTGGACGTCATCGCTTCGTAGGACGACATCCTCCTACGAGGAGCGGACGCGGCCCCGATCCTTCCGGAGCTCGTCGCCGAGCATTCCCTGCACGACGTGTTCTGGCGAGGGCTCACGACGCCCCGGAGCCCCCTCGATCATCGAGGACCGCAGTGAGAGCGACGCGACCGGGACGGTCCCGCCCGCCCCGCGCCACGGCGGATCCCGCAGCGGATCGGACGATGCCCGCCCGCTCAGGAGGCGCCCACCGGGAGGTCGGCCCCGCCTGACTATGCTGGTGCCACCCCCGGCAGCCGAGCCCTCTGAGCCTCGTCCGCGCCGGGGTGGCGCGGCTCACCCGCCCGGGGAGCGGAGGAGGTCCTCTCATGGCCGATCGGCCGAACCTCCGCCATGTCGCGGCGGTCGCGGGCGTCTCGCACATGACCGTGTCGCGCGTGCTCAGCGGGCACCCCAACATCAAGGAGTCGACCCGCCAGAAGGTCCTCGAGGCGGTCGACGAGCTCAACTACCGGCCGAACATCGCCGCCCGCTCCCTCGTCACGCAGCGCACCGACCGCATCGGCGTGATGATCGAGAGCGGCGCCGAGTACGGGCCGTCGAGCACCCTCCGCGCGATCGAGCGCGCCGCCCGCGAGAAGGGGTACTCGATCACCTCCGTCGCGCTGCGGCCGGACCTCGAGATGACCCCCACCGACGCGATCGACCACCTGATGGGCCTCGGGATCGACGCGCTCTGCGTGATCGCGCCGCGCTCCTCCTCCGTGGCGACCCTCCGCACCGTCGAGATCGGCGTGCCGACGCTCGTGGTGAAGAGCGACAAGGATCCGAGCTTCCTCACCGTCTCGGTCGACCAGCAGGCCGGCATGTTCCAGGCCGTCGACCACCTGGGCAACCTCGGCCACCGCGACGTGCTGCACCTCTCCGGCCCCCTCGACTGGCTCGACGCGCGCGCCCGCGAGCGCGCCTTCCACAGCCGCGCGAAGTCGTGGGGGATGCACGAGCGCCCCATCGTCATCGGCGACTGGACCCCGGACTCCGGGTACGACTTCGCCGCGAGCCTGCAGTCGGTGCCAGACTTCACCGCGATGGTCGTCGCGAACGACGAGATGGCGCTCGGAGTGATCCACGGCCTCGTCGAGCGCGGAATCCGCGTGCCCGAGGACGTGAGCATCGTCGGCTTCGACGACCTGCCCACCGCCCGCCACTTCCTCCCGCCGCTGACGACGGTCCGCCAGGACTTCGACAAGCTCGGGACGACGGTCGCCGAGGTGATCCACGCGAGGATCCGCGGCCAGGAGATCCCGCAGCGCACCCGGATCCCCACGGAGCTGGTGATCCGCTCCTCCACGGCCGCTCCCCGATCGTGACCCTCCTGTTCCCGTCCCGCCGCATGCGCTCGCGTATCATCGGCGGCAGCCCCTGGCACGCCGGACCCTGACGGCGCGCCGCACACGAACCGAGGACGGCACGTGGCGATCTCATCGAGGACGACCCGGAGCTCCGCGGCACCCGTCGTCGAGATGACCGGCATCCGCGTCTCCTTCGCCTCCGGACCCGCTCTGAAGGACGGGAACCTGCGGCTGGTGCCGGGCGAGATCCACGGGCTGATGGGCGAGAACGGCGCGGGCAAGTCCACGCTGATCAAGACGCTCACCGGCATCCACCAGCCCGACGCGGGCGAGATCCTCGTCGACGGCGTCGCCCGGCGCTTCAGCGGCCCGGCGGAGGCGAAGGCAGCGGGCATCACGGCCGTGTTCCAGGACGAGCGCCTCACCGACAACCTCAGCATCGGCGAGAACGTGATGCTCGGCCACGAGGTCCGCGGCCGCTTCGGCATCTCCTGGTCGCGCACCCACCACCGCGCGGCCGAGATGCTCGCCGAGCTGGGCCTGGAGGACCTCGACCCGCACCTGCCGCTGCGCTCGCTCTCGCCGGCGATCCGCCAGCTGGTCGCGATCAGCCGCGCGATGGTCGACCGTCCGCGCGTGCTCGTGCTCGACGAGCCCACCTCCAGCCTCGACCTCAGCGACGTGGCCCGCCTCTTCACGGTGCTGCGGAGGCTGCGCGACCAGGGCGTGGCGATCCTGTTCGTCTCGCACTTCCTCGAGCAGGTCCTCACCCTCAGCGACCGGCTGACGGTGCTCCGCGACGGCGGCACCGTCGGCGAGTACCCGGCGCACACCATGGACCGCGCCGAGCTGATCGCGAAGATGATCGGCAAGGACATCGACGCGCTGCGGCAGATCGGCTCCGACCGCCGCGAGCACCGCCGCCAGCCGGTCGGCCCGGCGATCTACCGCGCGCACGGGATCGGCCGCCGCGGCGCCGTGGGCCCGACCGATCTGGAGCTGCATCGCGGCGAGATCGTGGGCTTCGCGGGCCTGCGCGGCTCGGGGCGCACCGAGCTGGCGTCGCTGGTGAGCGGGGTCGAGAAGCCGGACACCGGCGAGGTGCTGATCGACGGCGAGCCCGCGCACATCTCCGACCCGGTGTCGGGCCTGCGCCACCGCATCGCCCACTCGAGCGAGAACCGCCGCGAGGACGGGATCATCGGCGACCTCTCCCTCCGCGAGAACCTCGTGCTGGGCCTGCAGGCTCTGCGCGGCTGGGCGCACCCGCTCTCGGCCGCCGAGACCGACACCCTGGTGCGCACCTACGTCGAGGCGCTGAACATCTCGCCGGCCGACCCGGACATCCCGGTGAAGTACCTCTCCGGAGGCAACCAGCAGAAGGTGGTCCTCGCGCGGTGGCTCGCGACCCGTCCGCGGCTGCTCGTGCTCGACGAGCCGGCGCGCGGGATCGACGTGGCGTCGAAGGTCGAGATCCAGGCGCACATCGCGCAGCTCGCGAAGGAGGGGGTGACCGTCGTCTACATCTCGTCCGAGCTGGAGGAGGTGGTGCGCCTCAGCGACCGCATCGTCGTGTTCAAGGATCGCGAGAAGATCGGCGAGGTGAGCAACGGCCCCTGGCTCACCGTCGACACGATCGTCGAGATGATCGCCGCCGACCGCGACGACGACCTCGACGACGACGACGACTGACCTCCCCCGCCGGCCGGGCGGCCGCACCGTCCACCGGGTCTCGATGAGCCGTCCGGGCTGCTCGACCGTCAGGACCTCGGCGCGCCGGCGGGTCCCGCTCGGGCGCCGGGCCTGCGAGGATCCGGGGGTGGACGATCAGCGACCGGACGAGCTCGCGGAGCTGCAGCGGCGCGCGTACGGCCGAGGCTCCGACATCGAGCGGGACCCCGGCGCGCTCGCCCGGCTCTCCGCGCTCGAGGCCCGCGTCCGTCCCGCCCTCGGCACCGCACTGCCGGACGCGGTGGTTCCCGCGGTCTCCGGGGACGCGGCGCCGGAGGACGCGGCACCTTCCGCGGACGCCTCCGCCGACGAGGAGTCCGACCCCCTCGGCCACGTCCCGCCCCGCCGCTCCCGTCGGCGCGGCCTCCTCCTCCTCGCCGCGCTGGCCGCGACGGCCGCCGTCGCCGCGGGGGCCACCCTCCTCGCCACCGCCGGGGACGGGCAGCCCGGCCGCGAGGTCGCCGTGCTGCCGCTGTCGAACGGCACCGACCTCCCCGGCTGGGAGGGACTGGGGTTCGACGGATCGGTCACCACCGAGGACTTCGGCGGGCTCACCGTCGTGCGGCAGAGCCTGCCCGCCGACACGGGGCTCACCGTCGTCCGGCAGCGCCGCTCCTCGACCGCCGGCTCCTGCCTCTACATCCTGCGGACCGCCGAGCCGCAGGACGGCCTGTTCTTCCAGGGCTGCACGGCCGGACCGTTCCCCGCGGTCGCGCAGTTCACCGTGACGTCGGCGGCGCCGGAGGCCCTGCGCGAGCGGTTCCCGATCGGCACGTCCCTGCGGTTCGCCCTCGAGGGCGACGAGATCCGCGTCCGATCCGACGCCCCCTGACCGCTCAGATCCCCGTCCGCCCGTGCGGATCGCCCACCTTCTTCGACTCGCTCGACCCGCGCTCGCGCAGGAACACGGCGAGCGCCGCAATGCTGCCCACCGCGAGGAACTCCGACTGCCAGTTCTGGAGCGTCCGGTTCCAGAAGTCGGCGGAGGAGACGTAGCCGAGCCAGTCGACGGGCGCCTCCAGGCTCGTCAGCTGCTCCTCGTTGTAGGCCACGACGCCCGTCACCGACTGCGCCGCCCAGGACAGCAGGAACACCGCCCCCATCACCAGCAGCAGCGAGTGCGAGAACAGCGCCTGCCGCAGGCCGCCGGCGGACGCCGAGGGCGGCGAATCGTCCTCCGCGGACGCGCCCGCCTTCTGCTGCTCGTCGGTCTCGAGCCCCTCCTCGCCCACCCGCTTCGACTCGGGCGACCCGCGCTGCACGAGCCAGACGGTCGCGCCGATGTAGAGGAAGAACTGGAGGTACTCCGACTGCCAGTTCTCGGCGACGTCGATCGCGAAGTCGGAGGAGGTGACGAAGCGCCAGTAGCCGACCTCCCGCAGCCCCTCCGCTGTCTGGGTGTCGTTGTAGGCGGCGAGCCCGGCGAACGACTGCCCGAGGAGAGCGAGCAGGAAGATCGCGAGGAAGAACAGCGAGAGCCCGTTCTCGCGCAGGAAGCGGCGCATCCGGCTCACCTCCCGAGGATCCCGACGGCGAAGAACCCGATCAGGCCGAGCACGATCACGGCGTAGTAGAGGGCGGAGACGGTGCGCACATCAGCTCCCGTCCAGGACGCAGTCGAAGGGCGCGTCCGCCACCGGCGTGCAGCCGGCCGCGCGCACCAGCCAGCCGTCGTCACCCGGGGTGAGGAACACCGCGGTGCCGCCGGAGCGCACGATCGCCGCCCGGCCGTAGACCTCGGCGTCTCCTGCTCCGTCTTCCGTGATCCCGAGCTCCAGCACGCCGTCGGGGCAGTCGCCCTCCCGGTCCTCCACGGCCTCGCGGGCGGAATCGGTGAGCAGCGCGCACGCCGCGGCGCCGTCGGCGTCGGCGAGCGCGGAGAGGAAGGCGTCGGCCGCGTGGCGGGCCGCCGCGCCGTCCGCGGAGCATCCGCAGAGCGCGAGCACGAGGGCCGCCGTCGCGGCCGTCGCGGGGACGGAGCGCGATCGAGGGAGCATCATGGCCAGGGAAGCTACTCCCGGGCCCGACCACCGGGCAGAGGGTTGCCATCGGGCCCTGCGGGGCCCCGCGACCGGATCGTTACCGAAGCGCACCGCGGTGCTGTTGCGTCACAAGAATTGTTCACGGTAACATTTCGACGCGGCGCTGCTTCGGCCGGCGCCCACTGCACATCCTGCACTCACCGCACCTCGGGCCGCTAGGCCCGCATTCGAGGCCCTTCGGGGTCCACCATCTCGGGCGCGCTCTTCGTGCCCGCGATCTCAAGGAGGAGATCTATGTCCAAGACGAGGCGTATCGGCCAGTTCCTGGGTTTCGCAGCAGTCGGCGCACTCGCGTTCGGACTCGCGGGCTGCTCGGGCGGTTCCGGCTCCGATTCGGGCTCCGGCTCGAGCGGTGACCTCACCACCGTCGGCTTCGTGGCCGTCGGCCCCGAGGGCGCGTGGCGCCAGGCGAACGAGACCAACATCGAGGACACGTTCACCAAGGACGCCGGCTTCGACCTGAAGTACGCACCCGCCACCAACGGAGACCAGAAGTCGCAGATCGACTCCTTCACCTCCTTCGTGGACGAGGGCGTCGACATCATCCTGCTCTCCGCCACGGAGGGCTCCGGCTGGGAGGACTCGCTCGAGCGCGCCCAGGAGGCCGAGATCCCGGTCATCCTGATCGACCGCGGCATCGAGCCGGACAACACCGACCTCTACGTGACCCGCATCGCGCCCGACAACATCGCGGTCAGCACCTCGGTCGCCGACTGGGCCAAGACCACCTTCCCGAGCGGCGCGAAGTACTTCACGCTCGAGGGCCCCGCGGGCGTCTCGGTCGTCAACGAGCGCAACGAGGGCTGGGACGAGGTCATCGGCGCCGACTCGAAGTTCACCAAGATCGGCGCGCAGACCGCGAACTGGTCCACCGAGGAGGCCAAGAGCGTCTTCGAGACCGTCCTGAAGTCGAACAACAACGACGTCCAGCTGGTCTTCGCCCAGAACGACGAGATGGGCCTCGGCGCCGTCCAGGCCGTCCAGGAGGCCGGCCTCACCCCCGGCACCGACGTCAAGATCGCCACGATCGACGGCACCAAGAACGCCCTGCAGGCGCTGGCCGACGGCGAGCTGAGCTTCGTCGCCGAGTACAACCCGCTGTTCGGCGAGACCGCCCTCGACGCGGTCGAGAAGACCCTGGCCGGCGAGACGGTCGAGTCCTCGATCGTCGTCCCGAGCGAGACCTTCGACTCGCCCGAGGCCGCCGCCACCGCGCTGCCCGACCGCAAGTTCTAGTCGCTCAGCACCACCGGTCGCCCGGCGTCGTCCTCGACGCGGCACCACTCCCCCGGAGCGACCGGGGCCGGCCCACCCGCCGGCCCCGGTCGCTCCGACCCTTCGGCGCACCTGTTCGGCTGCGCCCCGCTCGAGAACGGAACGACGCGACATGACAGGTTCGCCTCCGATCGTCGAGATGAAGAACATCTCGATCAGCTTCCCCGGCGTGAAAGCCCTCGACGGCGTCGACTTCCGCCTGTTCCCGGGCGAGGTCCACACCCTCATGGGTGAGAACGGCGCCGGCAAGTCCACGCTCATCAAGGCCCTCACCGGCGTCTACCGCATCGACAGCGGCGACATCGTGATCGACGGGGAGACCCGTCGCCTGACCGGCACCGCCGACTCGCAGGCCGCGGGCATCTCCACCGTGTACCAGGAGGTCAACCTGGTCACGAACCTCTCCATCGGAGAGAACGTGATGCTCGGCTACGAGGTCCGCGGACCCTTCGGCATCAACTGGAAGGCCACCCACCAGGCCGCGAAGGTCGCGCTCGAGAAGCT
Source organism: Rathayibacter sp. RFBD1 (assembly GCF_002932915.1). NCBI lineage: Bacteria > Bacillati > Actinomycetota > Actinomycetes > Micrococcales > Microbacteriaceae > Rathayibacter > Rathayibacter sp. RFBD1. The sequence goes on along the minus strand of NZ_PSWQ01000011.1, from coordinate 26,287 downwards.
CGGCCTCGGCCACCTCAACACGCGCCAGTCGCTCGCCTCGCTCTCGATCGCGATGCAGCAGCTGGTCGCGATCAGCCGCTCGACGGTGAGCGACTCCAAGGTGCTCATCCTCGACGAGCCGACCTCGAGCCTGGACGCGAACGAGGTCGAGAACCTCTTCGTCGTCATCCGCCGCCTCCGTGCGGAGGGCGTCGCGATCCTCTTCGTCTCGCACTTCCTCGACCAGGTCTACGCGATCAGCGACCGCCTGACGGTGCTGCGCAACGGCACCTTCGTCGGCGAGTACCTGACCCACGAGCTCGACCGCACCTCGCTGATCTCGAAGATGATCGGCAAGGACATCGCGGCGCTGCGCTCGCTCGACTCCGAGCGCGAGAGCCAGGACCACCTCTACCGCGACGCCCCGCTCTACACCGCGAAGGGCATCGGCAAGAAGGGCTCCATCGAGAGCACCGACCTGACGCTGCACCGCGGCGAGGTCGTCGGCTTCGCCGGGCTCCTCGGCTCCGGCCGCACCGAGCTCGCGCGCCTGATCTACGGCGTCGACAAGCCCGACACCGGCGAGATCACGATGCACGGCAAGAAGATCGACGTCCCGACGCCGACCGCCGGCCTCGCCCACAAGATCGCGTTCTCGAGCGAGAACCGCCGCGACGAGGGCATCATCCGCGACCTCTCGGTCCGCGAGAACCTCATCCTCGGCGTGCAGGCCAAGCGCGGCTGGGCCCGCCCCCTCTCCAAGAAGGAGAAGGACGAGATCGTCGGCAAGTACCTCGTCGAGCTCAACGTGCGCCCGGCCGACCCCGACCGCCCGATCAGCAAGCTCTCCGGCGGCAACCAGCAGAAGGTCCTCCTCGGCCGCTGGCTCGCCACCGCCCCCGAGATCCTCATCCTCGACGAGCCGACCCGCGGCATCGACGTCGGAGCGAAGGCCGAGATCCAGGAGAAGGTCGTCGCCCTCGCCGGCGAGGGCGTCGCCGTGGTCTTCATCTCGTCCGAGCTCGACGAGGTCGTCCGCCTCAGCGACCGCATCATCGTCCTGAAGGACCACCGCGTGATCGCGGAGATCCTCAACGGTCCCGCTGTCACTGCGGAGTCGATCGTCACTACCATCGCCGCAGAGGGAGTCGTCGACGAGGACGTCGTCGTCCTCGAGAGCGCCACGCAGGAGGCCGCATCATGAGCAGCGACACCCGACCCGCCCGGGGATCCGTCCTCGGCGGGATCATCCGCCGCCAGTACTTCTGGGGAGTCGTGGCGATCGCCCTGCTCCTCCTCGTCAACGTCGTCAAGGACCCGGGCTACCTGGCCGTCTCGGTCAGCCCCACCACCGGCTACCTCGTCGGCAACGTCATCGACATCGCCCGCGCCGCCGCTCCGATCCTGATGATCGCCGTCGGCATGTGCCTGGTCGTCGCGACCGGGGGCATCGACCTCTCGGTCGGCTCGATCATGGTCGTCGCCGGCGCCGTCTCGATGGAGTTCCTCAACTCCGCGGGAGCGCCCGACTCGCTCGGCGCCGCAGCGGGAGCCTTCGCGGTCGCCCTCCTGGTGGCCGCCGTGCTCGGAGCCGTGAACGGCGTCCTCGTCTCGGTGGTGGGCCTCCAGCCCTTCATCAGCACGCTCGTCGTGATGCTCGCGGGCCGCGGCCTGGCGAAGGTCATCACCGGCGGCCAGAACACCGCCGCCACCAACGAGCCCTTCCGCTGGCTCGCGAACGGGTACGTCTTCGGGCTCCCGGTCGTGTTCCTCCTCGCCATCGCCATCGTCGTGGTCGTCGGAGTCCTGGTGCGCCGCAGCGCCCTCGGCCTGATGATCGAGGCCATCGGCATGGACCCGAAGGCGGCCCGCCTCGCGGGCATCAACCGCCGGGGCCTGCTGATGACCGCCTACATCGGCAGCGGCATCCTCGCCGGCGTCGCGGGCGTGTTCGCCACGGCGAGCGTGATGACGGTCGACGTCTCGCGCACCGGCTACCAGCTCGAGCTCGACGCGATCCTCGCGGTCGTCATCGGCGGCACCTCGCTCGCCGGCGGCAAGTTCAACATCACCGGTGCCGCCGTGGGCGCGATCCTGATCGCCACCCTCGACAAGACCGTCGTGTTCCTCGGAGTCTCGTCCTCCGCGACGCCCGCCTTCAAGGCGATCGTCATCGTCGCGCTCTGCCTCCTGCAGTCCGAGCGCGTCCGCTCCGCCTTCAAGTCCCGTCGCGAGGCGCGCCGCAGCGTCCCGCAGAAAGAGGCGATCCCCGCATGAGTGCCGTGATGACCCGCTCCGCCCCTCCGGCGAGCACCAAGCGCACCTCCGGGGCGCGCGGCTGGCTGAGCCAGCACCTGGACAAGCTGCCCACCCTGGCCGCGCTGATCATCTTCTTCGGGATGATCGTCTACGGCGAGGCCGCCTACGGCCGGATCCTGCAGGCGAGCACGATCTCGAACCTGCTGGTCAACAACGCGCACCTGATCATCCTCGCCGTGGGCCTCACCTTCGTGATCCTCACCGGCGGCATCGACCTCTCGGTCGGCGCGGTGATCGCGTTCAGCAGCGTGAGCGGCGTGCTCCTGATCAACGCCGGCTGGAACCCCTGGCTCGTGATGGTCCTGATGGTCGTGATCGGCGCCCTGTTCGGCGTGATCTCCGGCGTCCTGATCCAGTACTTCAACGTGCAGCCGTTCATCGCGACGCTCGCGATGATGTTCCTGGCCCGCGGTCTCGCCTCCATGCTGAGCACCGTCCCGGAGCGCCTCCCCGAGGACTCGGCCGTGCTGAGCCTGGCCACGCCGATCAAGCTGATCGACGGCCCGAAGGTCAACGACTTCGTCATCAGCCCCGGCGTGATCATCGCGATCCTCGTCGTGGCCGGCGCGTTCTTCGTGCTGCACCGCACCCGCCTGGGCCGCACGGTCTACGCGATGGGCGGCTCCGAGCAGTCGGCGGCCCTGATGGGCCTCCCGGTGGTGCGGACCAAGCTGTTCATCTACATCATCAGCGGCACGCTCGCCGGTCTCGCCGGTGTGGTCTACACCGCCCGCCTCGGCAGCGCGCAGAACATCACCGGCACCGGCTGGGAGCTCGACGCCATCGCGGCGACCGTCATCGGCGGCACGCTGCTCACCGGCGGCGTCGGGTTCGTGCTCGGCTCGGTGGTCGGCGCCCTGGTGCTCGGCCTGATGAACGTCCTGATCACCCGTGACGGCGGCATCCCGCCGGAGGCGACCACGATCATCACCGGAGGCATCCTCCTGGTCTTCGTCCTCCTCCAGCGCGCCGTCATGGCCCGCAGCAAGACCTGACCGGGCTCCCGCCCGATCTCCCCCGGCGCCCCCTCGTCCCTCCGCGGACGAGGGGGCGCCGTCGTGTCCGGGGCGCTCCGCCGGCCTCAGGAGGCGGAGCGGCTGAGCGTCAGCGCGGCCTGCTCGCGGGTGGCGTAGCCGCATTCCTCGGCGAGGCGGGCGAAGTCGGCAGGGCCCCGCCGCCGCAGGCCGATCCGGCGCCGGAGGGTGCCCGCCCGGCGCGTCTCGATCTCCTCCGCCGGCGTGCGGCCGAGGAACGCGAAAGCCTCCGCGAGCATGCGGGGGCAGACGAGCAGCTCCCGGGCGAGCACCGCGGCGGAGAACGCCGGGTCGCGGTGGCGCGCCTCGATCACCGGGATCGCCTCCGCGTAGACCTGGTCCGCGCTCCGGGTCCGGACCCGCGGAGCGCAGTGCTCGACGATCCCCTCCAGCAGCAGTTCGCTCGCCCGCCTCACGCCGGCGGCCCCGAGCACGGCCGGATCCCCCTCGATCAGACTGTTGGCGAGGGCACGGGCAGGCGTCCAGACCGACTCGCGCACCGGCACGACCTCGTTGATCCGCTCGCGGACCCACCGGTGCTCGAGCACGGCGGCGTCGAAGCTCCAGGTGTACGAGAGGGTGGGCCGCCGGCAGTCGATGCGTGCCGCGGTCCTCGCCTCGAGGACGAGGACGCTGTTCGGCACCGCCTCGAGCGAGCCCTCCTCGAGGATCATGTCTCCCCCGCCCTCCACGATCAGGGACACGTGCACCTCCTCGGACTCGGCAGCCCGGTCGAACGCCGGCGGACGGTCGACCCTGATCCCCTCCGGCGCCCAGACCCGCGTCACCCGGAGGCCCGGCCCGTACGCAGCATCCCAGCGGAGTCCCCGGGCGCCCGCCTGCGGCTCGTCCCACGCGCCGATGAACTCCTGCATCCGCTCCTCTGCGGCCCCCATCTCCCGCCTCCTCCGCGTCGAACGAACAGAATCCCTCATCTGTCGATCACCGCCGGACGTTCGCACGGATCTCCCAGGCCTCCGCGCCTCGCGCTCGGAATCCGGCCGCACGCCGTCGCCGGACCGGGAGGACGGCCACGGGGACCGTCCCGGTCAGCGGCGCTGGGAGAGCCGCCACAGCGCGCGGCGAGCGCTCCCCTCGGAGGCGAAGCCCGCCTCCTCGGACGCGCGCGCGAAGTCGGCGGTCGCCAGGGACCGCCCGCCGATCAGGAGCAGGAGGGTGCCCGCCCGGCGCCGCTCGAGCTCGTCGTCGGCCGTCCGTCCGAGGAAGGAGAACGCGCGGGCCAGCGTCAGCTCCGACACCAGGAGCTCGCGGGCGAGCCGGGCGGCGGTGAAGGCGGGATCGCGGTGGCGCTCCTCGATCAGGGCCATGGCCTCCCCGTAGACCTCCTCGGCGCGGGGACGCCTGCGCGGTGCGGAGCCCTCGACCAGCTCCTTCAGGAAGGCCTCGCCCGCCCGGGCGACGGCGGGCTGCTCCGCCAGAGCGGGGTCGCCGTCGAGGAGACCGTTCATCAGCGCCCGCGCCGGGGCCAGGAAGGAGCCGGCGACCGGCAGGACCTCGCCGAGGCGCTCAGCGATCCAGCGCTGCTCCAGCGCCCGCTCGCCGAGCACCCAGGCGTAGACCACGGTCGATCGGGGGAAGCGCGCCCCGGTCCGCGGTTCCGCGTCGAGGACCACCAGATCACCGCGGCCGCACTCGAGCATCCGTCCGTCCTGTCGGATGCGCCCACCGCCCTCGACGACCAGCAGCAGATGCGCGCCCGGCGGGCAGCGCGACTGCGGCTTCTGCTCGAGAACGCAGCCACCGGGGATCCACAGTCTGGCGATCTCGAAGCCGAGCGAGCCCGTCGCCTCGACCCGCAGTCCAGAACGGGCCTCCACGCCGTTCCAGTGCTCGGCCATCCGCCGGTACATCTCGGCCGATCTCGCCCCCATCGGGTGCCCCCTCCTCGCGGGCACGCTGACGCCTCACCACCGGAGTGATTCGCAGCCCCCGCGTGGTCCGTTTGTCACGGGACCGGTCACAGCGGACGGCGACGCTCCCACTCATCGCACCGGCGGCGCCCCGGCGGCAGCGTGCGACCGACGGGATCACCGGGTCAGGAGGGCTATCGCGACTCGGGACGGCGCCGGAGCCCACCACTCCCTCCTCACGGCGGCGCCACTTCCTCCTCACCTGCCCCCGAGCGCTTGGGCAGACCGACCGCCCGCGGGAAGACTCCCGAGCGGTACGGCGCCCGTCGTACCCGCCGAAGCGACCGAGCGGACGACGACCGTCCTCCAGCCGGCCGTCGGCGAGAAGACAGACCGAGGAGCTTCACTGTGACTTCCGACAACTCTCCCGCTGAGCAGGGTCCGCTGAGGCGACGCACCGTCGTCGCCGGCGCCACCTGGTCCCTGCCCGTGATCGCCGCAGCGACGGCCACCCCGGCCGCCGCGGCCTCGGCCACGCAGACCCTCGTGTTCAGCTCCATCCCGTCGAACATGATCGCGTGCACGCCCTCCACGGCGCCGATCACGATGACCCTCTCCGGCGGCACCGTCGCGAACGTCCCCGTGCGGGTGACGCTTCCGCCCGGCTTCAGCTTCGGAGGGGGCGCGACCGGCATCTTCGTGACCGACGCGAACGGAGTCGCCACCATCCCGGCCGGCGGCGTCATCGCAGGCCCCGCGACCGGCTCGGCCCTCGCCTCCGGCGGCTCTGCGCGGACGAGCGGCTCGTTCCCGGTCCGCCAGACCGGCGACCTGCAGTACAGCACGGGCCTCGCCACTGTTCCCGAGAACTCCGGATTCATCCACACCTCCTCGCAGGGTGTGAACGGCAACGTCTCCGTCAAGGCGAACGGCGACATCTGGCAGTACCGGCGGTCCGACGGCTGGCAGAAGCTCGGCACGGGCGCCTCCACGGAGCCCAGCACGTCAGGGCTCACGCAGCAGCCGGACGGAACGTACAACGCGCACTGGATCAAGGACGGAGTCCTCCAGTACGGCAAGGCGCTCGCGACCGTTCCGAACAACTCCGGATTCGTCCGCACCTACGGTCAGGGCGCGGACGGGAACGTCTCCATCAAGTCGAACGGCGACGTCTGGCGGTACAACCGCCAGGCCAACGAGTGGACCCTTCTGGGCACCGGCGCCAGCACCGAGCCGAGCGCGGCCGGCATCTCCGCGAACGTGGCCGGGACCCTGAACGTCCACTGGATCAAGAACGGAGTCCTGCAGTACGGCACCGCAGCGGCCACCGTGCCGACCAACTCCGGATTCGTCCGCGTCTACGGCCTCGGGACCCGCGGCACGATCGCCGTGAAGTCGAACGGCGACATCTGGCGGTACACCCCGCAGGGGAACGTCTGGGACCTCGTCGGCACCGGAGCCAGCACCGAGCCGAGCGCCGCCGGGCTGACCCAGCGGCCGGGCGGGACGTTCGAGATCCACTGGATCAAGGACGGGGTCCTGCAGTACGGCACCCGGCTCGCGACCGTCCCGGAGAACTCCGGGTTCGTCCGCACCTACGGTCAGGGAGCGGATGGGAACGTCTCCGTGAAGGCGAACGGCGACATCTGGTACTACAGCCCGGCGCAGAACACGTGGACCAAGATCGGCTCCGGTGCCAGCACCGGGCCCGATGCGGCCGGGATCACCGCCCAGGGAGACAACACGCTGAACCCCCACTGGATCAAGGCGAGAAGCGACTGCCGCTGATCCGCGCCCGGCGGCCCTCTCCGCCCGCGTCCTGCCGGACCGCGAGCGAGGAGGGCCGCCTCCGCCCTCCCGCCGAGGACGGGCGCCTCCTCCGAGGAGGAACGCGCCACCCCGTCTCGGCGCCCCTCCCCCGGCCTAGCGTGGTCACCGCCCGCGCACCCCGTCCCCGCTGCGAAGGAGCCCGGTGACCGCTTCCGAGCAGCCGGCCGCCCCGCGCGGTCTCGTCGAGACGCTGCAGCTGAGCGGTCCCCGCGTGGAGGCGTGGCTGAGGAGCCTCGGCTGGGCGAGCGACGGAGCTCCGCCCCTGCACCTCGCCGGGGACGTGCTCGCCGTCGACGGCTTCCGGCTGAGCCGCCTCTGGCACACACCCGGCACGCTCCGGACCGACCCGCCCCTCCCCGCCCTCGACCGGGCCGAGGTCGACCTCATCGTCCCGGTCGCCGGCGAGATCGTCGTCGACGGTCCTCTCGAGGCCGCTCGTCTGCGGCCCGGCGGGCTCGCCCTCCTCCGGCGCGACGATTCCGCTCGATTCCGGGCGGAGGAGGACTCCGCCTGGCTGGCGCTGAGGACGTCCTGGGGGAGGCTCGGCCTCACGAGCGCGCAGTCCGGCGGGCCGTCCTGCACGCTGCTCGCCGCCGACAGCTACAGCGGCGCCTTCGTCTCCCTCGTCAACGCGACCCTCAACGCGGACCTCTCGGCGGGCGATCCCGGCTTCAGCGAGCTGCGCCGCGCACTCGAGGCGACCGCGTCGGCCCTGATCAAGCAGAGCCTGCCGCCCGCCCGTCCGGAGGACGGACTCGAGGGCGTCCTCCTCCGCGCGATCGCCGTCATCGACGCGGAGGCGGGTGAGGCGGACTTCACCGCCGGCGTTCTCGCGATGCGGCTCGGCGTCTCACGGGCGACGCTGGACCGCGCCTTCCACCGCCGGGGCACGACCGTGGCCGCGACCCTCCGCGAGCGGCGCGTGCACCTCGCCGCGTCGCTGCTCGCCGCGAGCCCGTCGCTCTCGCCCTCGGCTCGCGCGGCCGTGGCCGAGCGGGCCGGCTTCCGGACGCTGAGGGCGATGGACCGCGCGCTGAGCCGTTCGCGCGACGACGACCGCGGCTGATCCGGCCGGACATCGGCGGCTGGGTCGCTCCAGGATGCGCTCGGGATTCGTCGAACCGGTTCGCCTCTTCTCTGGAGTGTCGGGAAATGATCCGGTTAGGCTCTTCACGTTGACGTCAACATAGTGTTACCGTGAACATCGCCGCGTACGAAGCCGGCACACTCCCTCCCCTCAGCAATGGTGCCGACCCTGGAGCAAAGCGCGATGAAGCCTTTCCTGCGACCACTCGTCCTCGTGACGGCCGTGGCCCTCACCGTCCCCCTTCTGACGGCCCAGTCGGCGAGCGCAGCTCCCTCCGACAGCCTCGTCCTGCGCTACGCGCTCGACGAGACGAGCGGCACGACCGTCGCCGACAGCTCGGGCAAGGGCCGCACCGGCACGCTCGTCAACGGAGCCGCTCCCCGCGGAGCCGCGGGAGTCGCCCTCGACGGGACCGACGACTACGTCAAGCTGCCCGACGACTTGCTCGCGGGCCTGAACTCGATCACGGTCAGCACCGAGGTCCTGGTGAACGCGAACCAGGGCACGCCCTACTTCATCTGGGGCCTCGGCAACACGACGAACGGCGCCGGGAACGGCTACCTCTACACGACGGGCAACGGCTACAAGGCCTCGATCGCCACCGGCAACTGGACCACCGAGCAGACCGTCAACTCCAACGCGAACCTCGCGCGCAGCGTCTGGAAGACCCTCACCTACACGCTCGACGACGCGAGCGACACCGCACGCCTCTACCTCGACGGCACCCAGGTCGCGCAGCAGACCGGAGTGACCATCACTCCCGCCGCGATCGGCAACGGCACCACCACCGCGAACGCTATCGGCCGCTCCGTCTACACGGCGGACAAGACCCTCGCCGGCTCGGTCCGCGACTTCCGCGTCTACAGCACGGCGCTCAGCGCGGCCGACGTCGCGACCCTCCAGGCCCCGGACAGCACGCGCGTCTCCCGCGACTCCGCCGCCCTGGACCTCGGGAGCCTCTCCTCGGTCTCCGCGAACCTCACCCTCCCGACGACCGGCCCCAACGGCTCCGCCATCGCCTGGGCCTCGAGCAACTCCGCGGTCGTCTCGACCAGCGGAGTCGTCACGCCGCCCGCGACCGGGGTCGCCTCGGTCGAGCTGACCGCCACGACGACCCGCGGCTCGGCCACGGCCACCCGCACCTTCACCGCCACCGTGCCCGCCAAGGACGTGAACGCCGACGCCCAGAAGGCGCTGGACGCCCTCTCGATCGTCAACTCCGGCGACGTCCGCGGCAATGTGACGCTGCCCGCGAAGGCCGGCTCCTACGACGTCGCCTGGGCCTCCTCGAACTCGGCCGTGCTCAGCACGACCGGCGTCGTGAAGCGCCGGTCCGCCGCCACGCCCGTCACGCTCACCGCGACGATCGCCGGCACGACCGCGACCCGGCAGCTGCCCGTCACGGTGACCGCGGCTCCCGCGGACCTCGACACCGAGTACGACGCGGGCTACCTCTGGACCCACTTCGCCTCGACCGACTACGAGAAGATCTACTTCGGCTCCAGCACCGACGGTCTGCACTGGTCGAAGCTCAACAACGACAAGGCCGTGCTCGCCAACCTCGGCGGCACCCTCGGCGTCCGCGATCCGCACCTCGTGCGCTCCCCCACCGGCGACGAGTACTGGATCATCGGCACCGACCTGCACGCCGAGGGCACCGCTCCCGGCGGCACCTGGGACCAGACCAACGCGAGCAAGAACCTCGTCGTCTGGCGCTCGACGGACCTCGTGAACTGGAGCGATCAGAGCATCGTCTTCGCCGGCTTCCCCGACGCGGGCAACGTCTGGGCTCCCGAGGCGATCTGGGACGACACGACCGGCCAGTACTACGTCTACTGGGCCGCCCGCGACAAGACGCTGACCGGCGGAGCCTCCGCCCAGCGCGTCTACGTCTCGACCACGCGCGACTTCGTCGGCTTCTCCACCCCGAAGGTCTGGCTGGACGAGAACCCCGCCGCCGGCGGCGGGAGCCGCGGCAGCATCATCGACACGACCATCGCGAAGGAGGGGGACACGTACTACCGCTTCTCCACCGCGGACTGGCGCACGGTCGTCGACAAGGCCCCGAGCCTCGCCGGCCCGTGGACCCGCGTGATCGGCTTCGGCGAGGAGAAGTCCCGCGGCCTCTCCGACCACCTCGAGGGCCTCACCGTCTACCAGCTGCCCGACGGCCGCTGGGTCGTCATGGGCGACTCGTTCGGCTACTCCGCCTACGTCACCGACACCCTCGCGGACATGCGGTTCACGGCGCTTCCTGTCGGCACCACCGGCGCGAACACGTACTCGTTCTCGAAGCCCTTCCGCCACGGCTCGGTGCTCCGCCTCTCGAGCGCCGAGGAGGCGCGCCTGACGGCCGCCTACGGCACCAGCAGCACCGGCCCCGCCGCGAAGCCGGTCAACGCGGCCGGCGAGATCCTCCGCTACACCTTCGACGGCGGCTCGGGCACCACGGTGCGCGACAGCTCGGGCAACAACCAGAACGGCACGCTGCCCTCGGGTGGCACCTGGAAGGACGGCGCCCTGCAGCTCGACGGCACCGACGACTACGTCAAGCTGCCGAACGACCTGCTCGCCGGAGTGACGGACCTCACCATCCAGTCCGACGTCTGGATCGACCCCGCGCAGGGCGGCGCCTACTTCCTCTACGGCCTGGGCAACACCACGAACGGCGCCGGCGACGGCTACCTCTTCACCTCGGGCAACAACTACCGCACCAGCATCGCGACCGGGAACTACACCACCGAGCAGACCGTCGCCGGCGGCTCGGCACTCCCCCGCGGCACCTGGGCGCACCTGACGTACACGCTCTCCGGCACCACCGGCACGCTCTACCTCGACGGAGTGAAGGTCGCCAGCGGCACCGTCACGACCGACCCGAAGGACATCGGCGGCGGCTCCACCGCGGCGAACTACATCGGGCGCTCGAACTACGACGCCGACAACCGCTTCCGCGGCCAGATCCGCGAGTTCTCGGTCTACAACCGGGCCCTCAGCGCCTCCGAGGTGCTCGCTGCCTCCGGCAACACGTCGGCCCTGGTCGACCTGTCGCTCAGCGGCGACGTCCTGAAGACGGCCCCGATCGTCGACTCGGCGAGCAGGACGGTCACCTTCCCGGTGAAGCCGGGGACTGACCTGACGAAGCTCACCCCGACCTTCTCCACCGCGGCGGGAGTCACGGCGAGCCCCGCCTCCGGCACCGTCCGCGACCTCTCCACCCCGCAGACGGTCGTGCTCACGCCGGCCGCCGGCGGCACCGCGACCACCTGGACCCTGAAGGCCGTCGTCATGAAGTCCCCCGTCCTCGCAGGCCTGAACGCCGACCCGAACATCGCGGTCTTCGGCGACACCTACTACCTGTACGCGACCTCGGACGGCTTCGCCGGCTGGGGCGGCAAGACCTTCTACGCCTGGTCCTCGAAGAACCTCATCGACTGGACCCGCTCGGAGCAGCCCTTCCTGACGCTGGACGGCGCGAACGGCAACGTGCCGTGGGCGACCGGCAACGCCTGGGCGCCGACGATCATCGAGAAGAACGGGAAGTACTACTTCTACTTCTCCGGCGAGAACTCCTCGCTGAACCGCAAGACGATCGGAGTCGCCGTCGCGGACAGCCCGATGGGCCCGTTCACGGCGCAGCCGACCGCGATGATCACCAACGGCGAGTCCGTGCGGTCCGGCCAGGCGATCGACCCCGCCGCGTTCACCGACCCGAAGACCGGCAAGAGCTACCTCTTCTGGGGCAACGGCGACCCGCTCTACGGGGAGCTGTCCGACGACATGCTCTCGATCAAGACCGGCACGATCAAGAAGATCAGCGGTCTGACCGACTTCCGCGAGGGCTCGTTCCTGAACTACCGCGACGGCCTGTACCACCTCACCTACTCGATCGACGACACCGGCTCCGAGAACTACAAGGTCGGCTATGCGACCTCGACCAGCGTCGACGGACCGTGGACCTACCGCGGCGTGATCCTCGAGAAGGACCCGTCGCAGGGCATCCTCGCCACGGGCCACAACTCGATCGTCAACGTGCCCGGCACGGACGACTGGTACATCGCCTACCACCGCTTCGCCATCCCCGGCGGAGACGGCCAGCACCGCGAGACGACGATCGACCGGGTGACCTTCGACAAGACGACCGGTCTCATGCAGAAGGTCGTCCCGACCCTCACCAGCGTCGCGGCGCAGACGATCGTCGACACCGCGCCGCTCGCGGCCTCGATCACGGGGAAGGCGACGGTGGGCAGCACGCTGACCGCCTCCGCCTCCTCCCCGTGGACGGCGACCGGCTTCCAGTGGAAGCGCGGCGGGACCGCGATCAGCGGGGCGACGGCGTCGAGCTACACGCTCACCGCCGCCGACCGCGGAGCGACGATCTCGGTGGCCGTGACCGCCGCGAAGCCGCAGTGGACGCCGGCGACGGCCTCCGCCTCCGTCGGTCCCGTGACCGACTCGGCACCCGCGATCGCCGTGACCACGACCTCCACGACGCGCTGCGTCGCCGGGAGGATCGTCGTCACCGCGACCGCCACGAACCCGAACGCCTTCGCTGCGAAGATCGTGATCGGCACGACGTGGGGCTCCAAGAGCTTCGCCGACGTCGCTCCCGGCGCCACCGTCTCGGCCGCCTTCACCACCCGGGCGACGAGCGTGACCGACGGATCCGCGACCGCCACGGCGACCGCGTTCGTCAACGGGAAGCCGGCCACGGCCTCCTCGACCGCCCCCTACTCCGCGGCCGGCTGCAGCTGACCCGCGGGCACGACCCACACCCACTGAGATCGAGCCGGCGACGACGCCGGCCGGAGAACGGAGAACACCCGACATGAACACCCGATCCCTTCTGATCCGCGGAGCCGCCGGACTGGCCGGAGGCGTCCTCCTGCTCGGAGTCGCCGGAACGGCCTTCGCCGCCGACGACGTCAACTACGGCAGCGACGACGTCGACGTCAACGTCGACATCGCCGAACTCCCCGGGACCGGCGCCCTCTCGATGACCGTCGCCGGCGACTCGACGACGCTGGCCGAGGACGGCTCGGACAACGTCCGCCGCCAGTTCACCGGCACCCTGCCGACCGTCACAGTCACCGACACCCGTGACGCCGAGGACGTCTCCCCCGACTCCGCCTGGTACGTCCTCGGCACCGCCGACGACTTCACCTCGGCCGACGGCTCCATCATCGGCGCCGAGAACCTGGGCTGGGCCCCGGCTCTCGTCGACGGCGGCGAGCTGGGCGAGGTCGCCGCTGGCCAGGTCGTCGACACCGCCATCGACGGCGGCGCCAACGGCCAGGGCCTGAAGGGCGAGGAGCTGCTCGCGATCGTCGCCAGCAACTCCCAGCAGGTCAACCCCGAGGGCTCCTGGAGCGCCGACGCCGACCTCTTCCTCCGCACCCCCGTGAACGTGGACGCCGGCGCGTACTCGTCCACCATCACCCTGTCGCTCTTCGAGTGACCCGTCGCGGCCGGGGGACGCACTCCCTCGGCCGCGATCCCACCACGGCCGACGCGGCCGGGCCCGCCCGCCCGGCCGCGTCGTGCTTCCCCCGTGCGACCATGAGGTTCTGATGACTGCTCCGCGCCGCTCCGCCGCTCCCCGCCGCCCGCTCCTCCCCGCGCTGCTCGCGCTGATCGTCGCCCTCCTCGGCGCGGGCGTCGCTCCGCAGGCCGTCGCGGCCGACGGAGCGATCACCTGGGCGGTCAGCCCCTCCACCGACGGCGTCCCCGACAAGCGCGCGTGGGTCGAGCTCGAGCTCGCCCCCGGCGCGAGCGCCTCGGACGAGGCGGTCGTGCGGAACCTCAGCGACCAGCCCGTGACCTTCAGCATCACCAGCGCCGACGGCTACTTCACCGACACCGGCCGCTTCAACATGCTGAACTCCGACCAGGAGTCGGTCGACGCCGGGCTGTGGATCTCCGCCCCCGAGACCGTGACCGTCGATCCGGGCAGCAGCGGCGTGGTGCCGTTCACCGTGACGGTCCCCGACAACGCCACCCCCGGCGACCACGCCGCCGGCATCGCCGCCTCCGTGCTCTCGCAGGGCACCGAGGCGGGAGGTGCGAACGTCGGAGTGGAGAGCCGCATCGGCTTCCGCGTGATGACCCGCGTGACCGGCGAGGTGACCCCCTCCTTCTCCGTCGAGGACCTGGCCAGCGACTACCGCCTCTCCTGGAACCCGTTGCAGCCCGGCTCCCTCTCGCTCGTCGCCGACGTGGTGAACACCGGCAACGTGCGCCTGCTGCTCGACGGCACGGCGAGCGCCCAGGGCGCCACCGCCCCCGTCGTCGCGGCCGACGCGCCCCAGCAGGAGCTGCTGCCCGGCGACCGGCGCAGCGTCTCGGTGCAGCTCGACGGCATCTGGCCCCTCTTCGGAGTCGGTGCCGACCTGACCATCGCACCGACCGTCGCCGCCGCCGATCAGGAGCCGGTCGCCACCGCTCCCGTGACGGAGTCGATCACGGTCGCCGCCGTGCCGGTCCCGCAGCTGCTCGTGATCCTCGGCGTCGCCCTCATCCTCGCGGCGCTGCTCGCCGGGCGCTCGCGCTCGCGCCGCCGCATCGCCGCCCTGGTGCAGCAGGCCAAGGAGGAGGGCCTGCGCGAGGGCGCGCGCGTCTCCTCCTGAGGACCCCCTCCGCACGCTCCCTCCCCCCTCCCTGCCGCCGAGGGGCCCCGGGCCGTCGAGGGGACCCGCTACACCGGGTTCCCCCGACGGTCCAGGGTTCGCTCACCGCGCGGCCATGCGTCAGAGTGAGCGGATGACCACCACCTCCCTGGAGGCGCCGACTCGGCGTCTCGGCCTCATCGCGCTCATCGCGACCCTCGGCGGCCTCCTCTTCGGCTACGACACCGGCGTCATCAACGGCGCCCTGGAGCCGATGTCGGCCGAGCTGGGCCTCACCGCGCTGACAGAGGGGGTCGTCACCAGCTCGCTCCTCTTCGCCGCCGCGATCGGCGCGATCTCGGGCGGACGCCTCGCCGACGCCCTCGGGAGGCGGACCACGATCCGCCTGCTCGCCGTGCTCTTCCTCGTCGGCGCCCTGGTCTGCGTGGTGGCGCCGGGCTTCGGCGTGATGGTCCTCGGGCGGGCAGTCCTCGGACTGGCCGTCGGCGGCGCCTCGGTGGTCGTGCCGATCTACCTCTCCGAGATCTCCCCCTCCGAGATCCGCGGATCGCTCGCCGGCCGCAACGAGCTGATGATCGTGATCGGCCAGCTCGCCGCCTTCGTGGCCAACGCCGTCATCGGCACCGTCTGGGGCGAGCTGCCCGGCGTCTGGCGGATCATGCTCGCCGTCGCCGCGCTCCCCGCCGCAGCGCTCCTGCTGGGCATGACCCGGGTCCCGGAGTCGCCGCGCTGGCTGATCGCGCACGGCCGCCGCGACGAGGCGCTCGGCGTGCTCACCACCATCCGGACGCCCGACCGGGCCCACGCGGAGGCGGAGACCATCGCCCGCTCGATCGGCGCGAAGGACGGCCCGAGGATCCCCCTGCTGCAGGCGCTGCGCGAGCGCTGGGCGGTGCGCATCCTGCTGGTGGGCATCGGGATCGGGGTCGCCCAGCAGCTCACCGGCATCAACTCGATCATGTACTACGGCCAGTCGGTGCTGAAGGAGGCGGGCTTCGACCACGACGGCGCGCTCGTCGCCAACATCGCGCCCGGGGCGATCGCCGTGATCGGCGGCCTGATCGGGCTGCGGCTCATGCAGACGATGAACCGCCGCACGACCCTCCTGCTCGGCTACTCCCTGACCACCGCGATGCACTTCCTGATCGGCATCGCCTCCGTCGCGCTCCCCGTGGGGAACCCGGCGCGGCCGTACGTGATCCTGGTGCTGGTCGTCGCGTTCGTGGGGAGCATGCAGACGTTCCTCAACATCGTCACCTGGGTGATGCTGTCCGAGATCTTCCCGCTGCGGATCCGCGGCGTCGGCGTCGGCATCGCGATCTTCTGCCACTGGATCACGAACGCGGTGCTCGGCCTGTTCTTCCCCACCCTCGTCTCCGGCGTCGGCATCACCGGAACGTTCTTCCTGTTCGGCGCCGTCGGCCTGCTCGCGCTCGCCTTCATCTGGAAGCGCGTGCCGGAGACCCGCGGCCGTGCCCTCGAGGAGGTCGAGGCGGGCGTCGTCTCCGGCGAGCTCCTGCGCCGCTGACGCCCGCCCTCGGGATCCGCCTACTGGTAGGTGACGAGGTCGGGGAGGGGGCGGACCTCGGCCATGGTCTCGACGGGGGTGAGCATGGGCGCGTCCTCGTCGTAGAAGTTCTTCCAGCCCCAGCCGATGCCCTCGGGGGCGCCCTCGTGCAGCGCGTCCCAGGTCGCCTGCTTGTCGGGCTGCGAGCCCTGGCCGTCGACGTGGATGAGGAACTCCAGCTCGGGCCGGTCGCGGCGGATGCTGTCGCGGTCCTGCAGCATCGACAGCCGGAACTGGTGCAGCACGAACATCTTCGGCGGCAGCCCCTCGCTCTGCACCAGGTCGGCCAGCCACTCCGACACGCTGTCGACCTCGGCGGCCGAGACGCGCCCGATCTGCTCCAGCGGCTTCTGGCCGGGCAGCAGGCGCCACTCCGGGTCGAGCGCGAGGCCGACGTTGGGCAGCGTCAGCAGGTCCGCGTACTGCTTGGCCTGGGTGAGGAAGTCGGTCAGCCCCGACTGCAGGTCGAGCACCACGTACATCCCCGCCGCCTGCGCCGCGTCGATGTAGGGGCGGATGTCGGCGGCGTCGAGCTCGTTGGAGTAGTCGCCGTCCTTCCCGGGGTCGCCCGCCGCGACCGTGGTGATGATCTCGAGGCTCGGCACGACCTGCTTGTCGGTGAGCGCCCGGTACGGCTCGGCCACCGCCTCCGCCCGCGCGATCGTGGGCTCGAGGCCCTGCTCCCCCAGCACGCCGAGGACGGGAGCGCCCGGAGTGCCGTAGATCGCGACGAAGAGGTGCCCGCCGAACATCCGCTGCCCGCCGCCCGGCAGCTGCCAGCCGCTCGCGGCCGCGCGCACGGCCCACTCGGGCTCGGGTTGCGCGGCGAGCACGGGGCCGAGCAGCAGCGTGCAGGAGGCGTCGGCCTCGGCGATCGCGGTCACGGCTCCGCCCGAGGCGAGCAGGTCGTCGCCGTCGACCACGGTGACGGGCACGCCGGCCGCGCGGGCGGTCGCCAGTGCGGCGACGTCGGCGTCCTGCGCGCGGGCGAGGGCGTGCAGGCCGGTCAGGGCGTCGGCCCGGGCCGGGAGGGCGCCGAAGGGAGCGTCGGAGGCGGTGGACGGCGCGGCGGCGGCGAGGTCGGCGAGCGCCAGGTCCGTCACGGTCAGGCCGGACGCGGTGCTGAGGGCGGCCGCGTCGGAGGCGGAGGCGACGACGTCGACGCCCTCGGGCGCGGTGACGTCGCCGATCGCGAGCACGCGGGTCACGCCGAGGCGGGCGAACTCGGCGGCGAGGGCGTCGGAGGTCGGAGCGGTGGAGGACGGAGCGACGGACGGGGTCGCGGAGTCGGACGGCGTCGCCGAGTCCGACGGCGTCGCGGAGTCGGACGGCGTCTCGGAAGCCGTGGATCCCGCGGCCGCGGCGTCCGCGGTCGGGGCGGCCGTCGCTCCGGATCCCGCCGAGCAAACCAGCAGCGGCACGCCCCAGGCGATGCTCACCTGGGCGGCGCGCAGGCGCGACTCGGCGACGTCCTCGACCAGGACGACCAGCGGAGCCGCAGCGAACAGGGCCGCACTCGCGGCGAGCGCGTCCGGGGCGAGCGCCACCGGCCCGCTCGGAGCCGCGGTGCGGGTGCGGGGCGCCTCCTGCTGAGCGTCGTCCGGAGCGGAGGAGTCGGGCGTGCAGGCGCTGAGCAGCGGGAGCACCGCGAGACCGCCGATCACGACGCTGCGGCGCGAGAGCCCGGAGCGGGACGGAACGGAACGGGGTGTCGAGGGCATGGCAGGCCTCTCCTCTCGGAGCCCGATCGGGGCTCTCTGGTGCGTGGCTGGTCCTCTCGACTATCGCAGGCCCGGCGGCGGCGAGCGCCGAGGGGCCGTCCCGGGCGCGCCTCCGACGCCGTCCGGACAGGCAGAAGGGGAGCGGCGCCGCAGCACCGCTCCCCTTCGAGAGGCTGGATCAGACCGTGCGGGGAGCCTTCGCGAGGTTGGCCTCGAGCTCCTCGCGGTTCTGCCGCACCACGTAGGCGGGGCGGTCGCGCTCGACCCGCCACGACTCGCTCAGCGGCGTGATCGCGACGGTGTCGAAGCCGATCCGGTCGTAGAGGTCGGTCACGAAGTGGATCGCCTCGGGGTAGTCGCTCGACGTCGCGAGAGCGCGGCGGTCGGGCGTGCCGGCCGGGGTGCCGTCGGTGGTGATGTCGGCGGCCATGATGTGGTTGAACGCCTTGACGACCTTCGACTCCGGGAGGTGGTGCTGGAGCATCTCGCTGGTCGTGGTCTCGCCCTTGTCGAGCGCCTCGATGCGGCCGTCGCGCTCGAAGTAGTAGTTGTTCGTGTCGAGGACGATCTTGCCGGCGAGCGGGGCGACCGGCACCTCCTCGAGGTTCTTCAGCGGTACCGTCACCACGGCGATCTCGGCGGCCTCGGCCGCCTCCTGTGCCGTGGCGGCGCGGGCCTTCGGGCCGAGCTCCGCGATGAGGTCGGCGAGGGTCTCGGGGCCGCGCGAGTTCGCGATGACCACCTCGTCCCCGAGGGCGATGACCGCCCGTGCGACCTGGCTGCCGATGTTGCCTGCTCCGATGATTCCGTACGTCGTCATGCTGAGGAGAACGCGGAGGGTGCCCAGGCATTCCGCTCTGCGGCGTTCTCCCACGCCGCACCCAGGTCGGCCCGTCCCTCCAGTAGCCTCGATCCTCGGGCGCCGCTGCCCGAGAAGGAGTCCGTGATGCCGCAGTACGACCTCCCGCTCGACCTCCTCGAGCAGTACGCCCCCGAGATCGCCGAGCCCGCCGGGTTCGCCGAGTTCTGGCGCGACACGATCGCCGAGGCGAGGGCCGTCGCGACCGAGCCGCGCCTCGAGCGGGTCGACGCCGGCTTCGGACTGCTCGACACCTTCGACGTCACCTACTCCGGCTTCGGCGGCCACCCGATCCGCGCGTGGCTGATCCTCCCCCGCGGCGTCGAGGGGCCCCTCCCCGGGCTCGTGACCTTCATCGGCTACGGAGGCGGCCGCGGGCAGCTCGCGGAGTGGACCGCGATGTCGGCCGCCGGCTACGCGCACCTGGTCATGGACACCCGCGGCCAGGGGTCCGGGCACCGCTCCGGAGCGACCCCCGACCCGGTCGGCAGCGGGCCGCACGTCTCCGGCTTCATGACGCAGGGCATCGAGTCGCCCGCGGAGCACTTCTACCGCCGCGTCTTCACGGACGCCGTCCGAGCGCTCGATGTGCTGCGTGCGCACCCCGCGGTCGACGCCTCCCGCGTGGCCGTCTCGGGCGGCAGCCAGGGAGGCGGGATCGCCCTGGCCGTCACGGGGATCCTGGGCCTGCTCGGCGAGTCGGAGTCGGCGCGCGCCGCGATCGTCGACGTGCCGTTCCTCTCCCACATCCCGCACGCCGTGCGGCTCGTCGACACGATGCCGTACGGCGAGATCGTGCAGTACCTGCACACCCACCGCGGCGCCGAGGCGCGCGTGTTCGACACCCTCTCGTACTTCGACGGCACCTCCTTCGCCCCCTACGCGCAGTCCCGCGCGCTGTTCTCAGTCGCACTCCGCGACGACATCTGCCCGCCGTCCACCGTCTACGCCTCCTACAACCGCTACGCCGGACCCCGCGAGATCCGGGTCTACCCCTTCAACGGCCACGAGGGCGGCGAGGCGTTCCAGATCGGCGAGCACGTGCGCTTCCTGGGGCGCGAGCTGGCGTAGGAGGAGGCGCCGGCCGGTCTGCGGACGGGGGCGGTGCGCCCCGGCGCATCACCCGTTCCGACTCTCGATCATCGCGCTGCCGATGCGGTCCTCGAGGTCGGCCAGCTCGTCGAGGACGTCGCCGACCACCCAGACCTGCCGGGCGCCTCGACGGGCGCCGCTTTGTGACGCCGTGCGTCGCGCTCGGTACCCGTTCGCTGCTCCGCTGGGCACTATCGACTCCATGACCCGCCAGATCCGCTTCAACGCCTTCGACATGAACTGCGTCGCCCACCAGTCCTCGGGCATGTGGCGCCACCCCCAGGACCAGTCCTGGCGGTACAAGGACCTCTCGTACTGGACCGACCTGGCGAAGCTGCTCGAGCGCGGCACGTTCGACGGCATCTTCATCGCCGACGTGCTCGGCACCTACGACGTCTACGGCGGCTCGAACGAGGCGGCGATCCGCCACGGCGCGCAGGTCCCCGTCAACGACCCGATCCTCCTCGTCTCGGCGATGGCCGCCGCGACCGAGCACCTCGGCTTCGGCATCACCGCGGGCACCGCCTACGAGCACCCGTACCCGTTCGCGCGGCGCATGTCGACGCTCGACCACCTGACGAAGGGCCGCGTGGGCTGGAACGTCGTCACCGGCTACCTCCCCAGCGCCGCCCGCAACATGGGCCACGAGGACCAGCTCGAGCACGACGACCGCTACGACGTCGCCGACGAGTACCTCGAGGTGCTCTACAAGCTGTGGGAGGGGTCGTGGGAGGACGACGCGGTCGTCCGCGACCGCGAGTCCGGCGTGTTCACCGACCCGGCGAAGGTGCACGAGATCGGGCACCGCGGCAAGAACTTCACCGTCCCCGGCATCCACCTCTCGGAGCCGTCGGTGCAGCGGACCCCCGTCATCTACCAGGCGGGAGCGTCGCCGCGCGGCATCCGCTTCGCGGCGGGCAACGCGGAGGCGATCTTCGTCGCGTCCTCGACGAAGGCCGGCCTGAAGGCGACCGTCTCGCGCATCCGCGACGCCCTCGAGGCGGCCGGCCGCGACCGCTACTCCGCGAAGATCTACACGCTGCTGACGATCATCACCGCCGAGACCAGCGAGGCCGCGCACGAGAAGCACCGCGACTACCTCTCCTACGGGAGCGAGGAGGGGGCGCTGGTCTTCATGTCGGGCTGGATGGGCATCGACCTGTCGCAGTACGACCTCGACGAGCCGATCGGCAACGTGAAGAGCAACGCGATCCAGTCGGCCGTCGCCAACTTCCAGGAGGCGAACGAGGACGGCTCGGAGTGGAAGGTCCGCGACATCGCCAAGCTCAGCGTGATCGGCGGGCTCGGCCCGTTCGTCGTCGGCTCGCCCGCAGAGGTCGCCGACCACCTGCAGGAGTGGGTCGAGGAGACCGACGTGGACGGGTTCAACCTCGCCTACGCGATCACGCCCGGCACCTTCGAGGACGTGGTGGAGTTCATCGTGCCGGAGCTGCGCCGCCGCGGCGCGTACCCGGAGGAGTACGTCGAGGGGAGCCTCCGCCAGAAGCTGCACGGCCGCGGCGACCGGCTGCCGGAGGAGCACCTCGGCGCCGGCTTCCGCTACGCGCCGGCGGCGGTCTGACGACAGGGGGCGCCGGGCGGCCGGTGGGGGGCGGGGGTCTCGATACGCCGCGCCGGACGCACGAGCACCCCGCCGCGATACGCGACGGGGTGCTACGGACGTGCGGAGGGGCTCAGCCCTCGAAGGTGGCGTCGAGCGTGATGTCGACTCCGGTGAGCGCCTTGCTGACGGGGCAGGTCTCCTTGGCCTCGTCGGCGGCCTTGAGGAAGGCGGCCTCGTCGATGCCGGAGACCTCGCCGCTCACGATGAGCTTGATGCCGGTGAGCTTGAATCCGCCGGCCGAGTCCGGGCCGAGCGAGACCTCGGCGCGGACGTCGAGCGCCTCGACGGTGCCGCCGGCCTGGCCGAGGACGGCCGAGAACTGCATCGCGTAGCAGGCGGAGTGGGCGGCCGCGAGGAGCTCCTCGGGGCTGGTCGAGCCGTTGGCGTCGTCGGCGGCGCGCTTGGGGAACGAGACGTCGTAGGTGCCGATCTTCGAGCTCGAGAGCTCGACCTGGCCCTCGCCGGTCTCGAGCGAGCCGTTCCAGGCGGTGCGTGCGGTACGAGTGGGCATGAGTCCTCCTTGGGGGGCGGGGAGAACCGTAGAACGATCGTTCTCCCCTGATGCGCCGAGCCTAGGTGGAACGCGCGGCGTCCTGCAACCACCGGCCTCGGACCCTCGGCGAGATGCCAGTTCGGCAGGCCTCTGTCGGCGTGTCGCGTCCGGGAGCGGCCTCTCGCGGAGGGGCGGACAGTCGCCAGGTCAGTGCACGAGCTTCAGGCCGACGACGCAGCCGACGATCCCGAGGACCAGCAGCGTGCGCACGAGCGAGAAGCCCTCGCCGCCGAAGAACATGCCGTAGAGGACGGTCAGCGAAGCGCCGATCCCGACCCAGACCGCGTACGCGGTGCCGGTGGGCAGCTCGCGCATCGCGTAGGCGAGGCCGGCCATGCTCGCGACGACGCCGACTCCGAAGACGACCGACGGGCCGAGCCGGGTGAACCCCTCCGACTTGCCGAGGGCGGTGGCCCACACGGCCTCGAGGACACCGGAGAGGATGAGGACGATCCAGGACATGACAGCTCCTACGAGTCAGTCTTGTCGCGTTCCGGGTACTGCTCCCTCGTCCGGTCGCCGTCATCGGCTCCGCACAGTCTGCCCGTGCGCGCTGGGCAGGCCCTGAGCAGCGCGCGGCGGGAGCGGAGCCGGCGCGACCGCGACTCCGCCCGCCGCCGTCAGCGCGGCTGAGCCGGGTTCGTCGGCACTCCGTGCGAGGGCGGGTTGATCGGCGGACCGGACGTCGCCGGTGAGACCGGCGATCCGGACGACGAGCGGGACACCTCGGGCAGCGACTCCGGCACGCTGCCTGCCGGCTCCGCTCCCCCGCGCAGCTGCTCGAGGCGCGAGTGCAGGATCGTCGTCACCGGCAGGCGGTGCCCGTGCGCCTCCTCGTAGGCGAGCAGCGCGCCGAGGCCGGCCTCGTCGAGCGGGCGGATGCGCTCCGCGAGCGTGCCGAGCGGGATGTCGTTCCAGTCGGGGAGCGGCAGCTCCTCGCGGGAGGGTGTGTCGGTCATTCGTGCTCCTTCCGTTCCCCCCATCCCACGCCCCGGACGGCCGTCCGCCCAGGGGCTTGACCGGTCGCGGGGAGAGCGCGGCGGTCGGGAGGGACGGTCCGGCGGAGCGGCGGCCCCGCCGGGACCGTCAGCGGATCAGGCGGTGCGGCGGGACGAGCGGCGGGTCGCCAGGTGCACGAGGACTCCGACCACGAGGAGGATCCCGGCGTAGAGCCAGACGATCGGGTCCTGCTGGCTGAGGAGCAGCACGCACGAGGCGATGCCGAGCACGGGGATCGCCGTCCACACGCGGAAGTGGTCGTGCTCGACCTTGTCGCGCCGCAGCACGAGCACCGAGACGTTCGTGCTGATGAACACCAGCAGGAGGAGCAGCACCACGGTCTCGGCGAGGGTCGCCAGATCGCCGACCAGGGTCAGGAGGCATGCCGCCAGCGTGGTCACCGCGATGGCCACCCACGGCGTGCGGCGCTTCGGCAGCACCCGGCCGAGCACGTCCGGGAGGAGGCCGTCCTTCGCCATGCCGTAGGTGACGCGGCTCGCCATGATCATGGTCAGCAGCGCTCCGTTGGCGACCGCGACGAGCGCGATCAGGCTGAACAGCCACGCCGGCACCCCGGCTCCGCTCGCCGTCACGACGTCGAGCAGCGGGGCGGAGGATCCGGACAGCTCGTCGGCGGGCAGCGCGATCGAGCTCGCGAGGCCGACCAGGACGTACACCGCACCGGCCGTCAGCAGCGAGCCGAACAGCGCGCGCGGGTAGATGCGGCTGGGGTCGCGGATCTCCTCGGCGATGTTGGCCGAGGTCTCGAAGCCGACGAAGGAGTAGTACGCGATGATCGCCGCGCCGAGCACCGCCAGCGCCGGCGCCTGCTCGGAGCTGAGCTCGACCGTGCGGGCGAGGTCGCCGCCTCCGCCCGCCACGAGCAGCGCGACGCATCCGATCACGATCAGCAGGCCGCCGACCTCGATCACGGTCATCACCGTGTTGCTGAGCAGCGACTCCGCGACGCCCCGCGCGTTGAGGCACGCGACGAGGATCAGGAAGACGATGGCCGTCGGCACGGTCGGCACGTCGAGGAAGGTGCCGAGGTAGTCGCCGGCGAACGCGAGCGACAGACCGGCCGCGCTGGTCACTCCGGCCGCGAGCATGGCGAAGCCGACCAGGAACGAGACGATCGGGCGCTTGAACGCCCGCTGCGCGAACACCGCCGCGCCTCCCGCCTTCGGGTACTTGGTCACCAGCTCGGCATAGGAGCCGGCGGTCAGCAGCGCGAGGCCGAGCGCGAGCAGGAGGGGCATCCAGACGGCGCCGCCGACCTCCGCCGAGAGCGTGCCCATGAGGGCGTAGATGCCCGCGCCGAGGACGTCGCCGAGGATGAAGAAGTAGAGCAGCGGGCCGGTGATGCGGCGGCGCAGGGAGGTGCCGCCGGCCTCTCCGGTCGCGGGGGCGTCGCTCGTGGTGGCCATGTCGTCCTCTCGTCGCGCGCTCGGGAGCGAGCACGACGGGCCACGCTAGGGAGGAGGGGGCCGGGAGGTCGAGAAGGTTGACCGGGCGGGGTCGAGGGCGCTACACGCGCGGGACGGGGCGTCTGCGGAGCGGGCGCCTGCGGGCCGGGCGCGTTCCCCGGCCTGGCACCGCATGCCGCGCCCCGCGCCGGCCGTCAGCCGAGGACGACGTGCTCCCCGCCGCGCTGCTCGGCGATCTCCTCGCCGACCTCCTCCGCCTCCTGGCGCGACTCGTGGTGGCTCAGCGGGACGCGGGCGTGGGCGATGCGGTTGTGCCAGCCCTGCTCGTCGGAGTAGGTCTCGATGGGGAGGACGGTCGTGGTGCTCATGGTGCTCCTTCGCGGTGGTCCCTCCATGGCACCTCGCTCCCCCCGCCGCTCGGGAGAGGGTTGACGCGAGCCCGTGTCTCGCGCAGGAGGGAGGCGGCTCGGCGGCACAGCAGCGAGCGGCGGCGCCGCGGCGCGTCAGGGCGAGACCATGCCGCCGTTCACGTTGAGGGTCTCGCCGGCGACGAAGCTCGACTCGGCGGACGCCAGGAACACGTAGGCCGGGGCCTGCTCGGCGGGCTGCGCGGCACGGCCCATCGGCGACTCGCTGGAGCCGAAGTCGGGCAGGCTCTCGGGGTCGACGCCGCCGCTCACCTGCAGGGCGGTCCACGTCGGGCCGGGCGCCACGACGTTCACGCGGATGCCCTTCGCGGCGAGCTGCTGCGCGAGGCCCTTCGAGAGGTTGTTGATCGCGCCCTTCGTCATCGCGTAGTCGAGTCGGTCGGGGGCGGGCTTGTGCGCCTCCGCCGACGCCGTGTTGATGATCGTGGCGCCCGCGGGCAGGTGCGGGAGGGCCGCGCGGATGATCCGGAACGGAGCGAAGACGTTGACCGCGAAGGTCGCCTCGAACTGCTCGTCGGTGATGTCGAGCAGGTCCTCCTTCCAGATCTGCTTGCCGGCCACGTTGACCACCGCGTCGAGCCCGCCGAGGCCCTCGACCGCCTCCGCCACGAGCCGCGTGCAGTACTCGGCACTCGTGAGATCGCCGGGGATCGGCACGGCGGTGCGTCCCTCCGCACGGATCAGCCCGATCACGTGCTGCGCGTCCTCCTCCTCGCTCGGGAGGTAGGCGAGGGCGACGTCGGCCCCCTCGCGGGCGAAGGCGATGGCCACGGCTGCGCCGATCCCGGAGTCGGCTCCCGTGATGAGCGCGCGGCGGCCCGCGAGCCGGCCGGTGCCGCGGTAGCTCTCCTCGCCGAGGTCCGGCACCGGGGTCATCCGCGACTGCAGCCCGGGCTCGGGCTGCTGCTGGACCGGCGGAGTCACATCCGGGTACTGGGTGGCGGGGTTCGTGAACGTGTACTGGTCGGGCATGGCTCCTCCGTCCGCGGCACCCGGATCGGGCCGCTCCCCTCCATCCCAGGCGAGCCGCGCCTCCGGGGCCACCCCGTGCACGGGCGGGCGGCGCTGTGGTAGCCGGCGCCGCGCCTGCTCGGAGGACCGGCACGGCGACCCGGACGTGCCGGTGCTCCGCTCCGCGGATGAACACCGGACGACAGTGGGCTCCCCCGCGCGCCGACGCCGCGCGGGGGAGCCCACTGTCGTCCGGTGTTCATCCGCGGAGCGGAGCACCCCCACGGCAGCGCCGCCGCCGCCGCACCGACGACGCCCACCCC
>NZ_PSWQ01000035.1:0-670 GCF_002932915.1 Rathayibacter sp. RFBD1 | reverse complement strand
CTGCTGCGCGCATGAGCCGGCGGACGGTCTCGTGGGCGACTGGACGGCCCCACCGCGCCAGCTGCGCGGTGATGCGGCGGTAGCCGTAGGTGCCATCGGAGGCCTGAAAGGCTGTTCGGATGAGTTCGGTGATACCTATACGCCATTCAGCGGTTGCGGAGGTCTTGCGATCGCGCCATTCGTAATAGCTAGATCGATTGACGCCGACCGCCTGGCACAGTCCGCGGATTGATAGCGTGCGGCTGGGGTCGCGTTCTTCGCGGCGAATGAGTTCGAGCTTGGCGGCTAGCGGAACTTCTTCGCGAAGAACGCGGATGCTTTTCCCAAAAACAGGTTTTCCTCTTCGAGTTCGCGGACCCGCCGTTCGAGTTCCTTTATTCGCGCCCTGTCCTGAACGGTCAGTTCTTCTTCGCCGCCGGCACTGCTTCGGCGATGCGCAGCCACCCAATTAGTGAGGGTCTGCGGAACCAGTCCGAGCTCTCGAGCGACGTCCGCGACGGATCGCGACCTATCAATCACCTCGCGCACTGCCTCCGCGCGGAACTCCGGAGAATACTTCCCACGGGAACTGGACATCCCGGGCCTTCCTTTCGGTCATCGCGGTAATCCTACCAATTCCGCGGTGGTCCAGAAAGAATGGGGCACCTCACCCGATCTCCGCGGTTGGCCG
>NZ_PSWQ01000026.1:0-128005 GCF_002932915.1 Rathayibacter sp. RFBD1 | reverse complement strand
CGCCCCTCCCGACCCCGATCACCCCAGGAGTCCCCTCATGTCCGTCGTCCTCGTCGTCAACAGCGGATCGTCGTCGTTCAAGTACCAGCTCATCGAGATGACCACCGAGGAGACGCTCGCCAGCGGCCTCGTCGAGCGGATCGGCGAGGACACCGGCCGCACGAAGCACACCCGCGACGGGGAGTCGTTCGAGATCGAGGGGCCGATCCCCGACCACACCGCCGGCTTCGACGCGATGATCCGCGCATTCGGCGAGCACGGCCCGAGCCTCGACGAGTTCCCTCCCGTCGCCGTGGGCCACCGCGTCGTGCACGGCGGCAAGCGCTTCTTCGAGCCCACCGTCGTCACCGACCTGGTCAAGATCAACATCGAGGACCTCGCCGACCTCGCCCCGCTGCACAACCCCGCCAACCTCGAGGGCATCGAGGCGGCGCAGAACGCCTTCCCGGACGTCCCGCACGTCGCCGTCTTCGACACCGCCTTCCACCACACGATCCCGGCCGAGGCGTCGACCTACGCGCTGCCCGCCGAACTCGCCGAGAAGCACCGCGTCCGCCGCTACGGCTTCCACGGCACCTCGCACAAGTTCGTCTCGGAGGCCGCCGCCGCCTACCTCGGCCGCCGCCGCTCCGACCTGAAGACGATCGTCCTGCACCTGGGCAACGGAGCGTCCGCCTGCGCCGTCGACGGCGGCGTCTCCGTCGAGACCTCGATGGGCATGACCCCGCTCGAGGGCCTGGTGATGGGCACCCGCTCCGGCGACCTCGACCCGGCCGTCGTCTTCCACCTGGCCCGCAAGGCGGGCCTCTCGATCGACGAGCTCGACACTCTCCTCAACCGCCGAAGCGGCCTCCTCGGCCTCACGGGTCGCGGCGACATGCGCGACGTCCAGGAGGCGGCCGAGGCCGGCGACGAGCGGGCCCGCGCCGGACTCGAGGTCTACTACCACCGCCTCCGCCACTACATCGGGGCCTTCTACGCCCAGCTGGGCCGCGTCGACGCCGTGGTGTTCACGGCCGGAGTCGGCGAGAACGTCGCCGCCGTCCGCGCCGGCGCCCTCCGCGGCCTCGAGGGTCTGGGCATCGAGCTCGACCCCGAGCGCAACACGTCCTCCGACCGCGGCGCCCGTCGCATCTCCACCGACGACTCCCGCGTCGCCGTCCTCGTCATCCCCACGAACGAGGAGCTGGAGATCGCCCGGCAGAGCTTGTCGGTCGTGTAGCGGCGGAGCCGCGACACGACTCGCGGTCGGCTTCCGGGGGTGGTGGCTCCCGTGGAGCGGATCCTGTCGGGCTGTCCTGAATCGCTCGCACGCGGCGGTGCTCGCTCGTCGTGCAGCGGTGGCCCGCTGCACGACCGCGGTCGGCTTCTCGTGGGCCTGCGTTGCGCAGAGCGGGTCTTGTCGGGCTGCCCAGAATCGCTCGCACGCGATTCCGGGTCGCGCCCTCTGCCGAACACGCGGCGACCCTCGCTGGTCGAGTAGCCGCGGGACGCGGCGTGTCGAGAGCCACCGAGTACGATGAGGATCTCGATGCGCCCGCTGTGCAGGCTGCTCCATCCGCAGGAGCCGGCTGTGGAGCCCCGGCTCAGGGCAGCAGGCGCGCCTCGCCCGCGTAGAGGTTGAAGCCGGAACCGCGGCTGAAGCCGATCAGGGTGAGGCCGGAGTCGCGAGCCAGGTCCACCGCCAGCGACGACGGGGCACCGACCGCGGCGAGCAGGGGGATGCCGGCCATCACGGCCTTCTGCACCAGCTCGAACGAGGCGCGCCCCGACACCTGCAGCAGCGTCCCCCGCAACGGCAGCCGCCCCTCCCGGAGCCCCCAGCCGACCACCTTGTCCACGGCGTTGTGCCGCCCGACATCCTCTCGGAGCACCAGCAGCGAGCCGTCCGCGTCGAACAGCCCGGCCGCGTGGACGCCGCCCGTCCGCTCGAACACCGCCTGCGCCTCGCGGAGCCGATCGGGGAGCGAGACCAGCAGCTCCCGCTCGACCCGCAGGTCGTCCTCCGCGACGCTCCACGCCGAGTCGGTGGCGACCGCCTCGAGCGACGCGAGCCCGCACACTCCGCACGAGCTCGTCGTGTACACCGACCGCTCGCGCTCGAGCAGCACGGCCTCCCGCCCGCCGCGGACGCTCGCGTCGACCACGTTGTACGTGTTCTCGCCCGGCCCGGAGCCGCTCGCGCAGTAGCGCATCGCCGCGAGCTGCTCCGACTCGGTGAGCACCCCCTCGGACACCAGGAATCCCGCGACCAGGTCGAAGTCGTCGCCGGGCGTGCGCATGGTCACGCTGAAGCGCTGTCCGCCGACGCGGATCTCGAGCGGCTCCTCGACGGCCAGGACGTCCTCGCGGCGTCGGGGCGGATCGCCGGCGCGGACGGCGGTCAGGCGGGTGCGGGCGACACTGCGGCTCATGGGTCTCCTCAGGCGGTGGAGGTCATCCTCCCACCGGGAACCGGGAGCGATGCCGGGGTGCGGACGTACGATGCAGGAATGGTCGATGACGCCGAGCCCCGCGAGAGTCCGATCGACGAGAGCCGCCTCTCCGTCCGGTCGCCGAAGAGACGCGCCGTCGGGATCCCCGGCGTCGCCCACGCCCTCGAGATCTCACTCAAGCAGATGGGCCCGGTGCGCAGCGCCGAGACGCTCCTGCGGGTGAACCAGAAGACCGGATTCGACTGCCCGGGCTGCGCCTGGCCGGAGGGCGACAAGCGCCACGTCGCCGAGTTCTGCGAGAACGGAGCGAAGGCGGTCGCCGAGGAGGCCACGCTCCGCACCGTCACATCGGCCTTCTTCGCCGCGCACCCCGTCGCGGAGCTGGAGGAGTGGGACGACTTCGCGCTCGGCCAGCAGGGCCGGCTCACGGAGCCGATGCTGCTCGAGGAGGGCGCGACGCACTACCGGCCCGTGGGCTGGGACGAGGCGCTCGACCTCGTCGCGGAGGAGCTGCGCGCCTGCGCGAGCCCCGACGAGGCGATCTTCTACACGTCCGGCCGGACCTCGAACGAGTCGGCCTTCGTCTACCAGCTGATGGTCCGCGGCTTCGGTACGAACAACCTGCCCGACTGCTCGAACATGTGCCACGAGTCCAGCGGATCCGCCCTCACCGAGACGATCGGGATCGGCAAGGGCTCGGTGAGCCTGCGCGACGTGGAGCGGGCACCGCTGATCATCGTCGCCGGCCAGAACCCCGGCACGAACCACCCGCGGATGCTGACCGCGCTGGAGCGCGCCAAGCGCGCCGGCGGCACCATCGTGGCCGTCAATCCGCTGCCGGAGGCGGGGCTGCTCCGCTTCCAGAACCCGCAGACCGTCCGCGGCACCCTGGGCGACGGCACGGCCCTCGCCGACCACTTCCTCCAGGTCCGGCTGGGCGGCGACCAGGCCCTGTTCCAGGGTCTGGGCAAGGCGCTGCTCGAGGCGGAGGAGGCGCGCGGCGACGTCTTCGACCACGCCTTCATCCGCGAGAGCACCGGCGGCCTCGCCGAGTACCTCCACGGGCTGCGGGAGGTCCAGTGGGACGAGATCGAGCGGGCGAGCGGGATCGACGAGACGCGCATCCGCACCGTCGCCGAGCTGATCGCGGCGTCCGAGGGCACCGTCGTCTGCTGGGCGATGGGCCTCACGCAGCACGCGCACTCGGTCGCGACGCTCAAGGACGTCGTCAACGTGCTCCTGCTCACCGGCAACATCGGCAAGCCCGGCGCGGGCGTCTGCCCGGTGCGCGGCCACTCGAACGTGCAGGGCGACCGCACGATGGGCATCTTCGAGCGGATGCCGGACTCCTTCCACGACGCGCTCGACCGCGAGTTCTCCTTCTCCTCCCCGCGCGTGCACGGGACGGACACGGTCGCCGCGATCCGGGCGATGCGCGACGGGAAGGCCCGCGTGTTCATGGGGCTCGGCGGCAACTTCGCCCGGGCGACGCCCGACAGCGGAGTGACGGAGGCGGCGATGCGCTCGCTCGCCCTCACCGTCCACGTCTCGACCAAGCTCAACCGCTCGCACGTGGTCACCGGCCGGCGCGCGCTGATCCTGCCCACCCTCGGCCGCACCGACTCCGACGTGCAGCGCTCGGGCGAGCAGCGGGTCACGGTCGAGGACTCGATGAGCGCCGTGCACGCCTCCCGGGGCCGCCTGCGCCCGCCGAGCCCGGGCCTGCGCTCGGAGGTGGCGATCCTCACGGGGATCGCGGAGCGGCTGCTCGAGGGCCGCGAGAACGTCCCCCGGGTCGACTGGGCGGGACTGCGTGACGACTACCGCCGCATCCGCTCGCACATCGCCAACGTCGTCCCCGGCTTCGACGGGTTCGAGGCCCGGATCGACGTGCCCGGCGGCTTCGTCCTCCCGCACCCGCCGCGCGACTCGCGCCGCTTCGACACCCCCTCCGGCCTGGCCCGCTTCACCGCGAATCCGCTCGAGTACCCGCGGGTGCCGGAGGGCAGGCTGCTGCTGCAGACGCTGCGCTCGCACGACCAGTTCAACACCACGATCTACGGCAAGGACGACCGCTACCGCGGGATCCACGACGGCCGCCGGGTGGTGTTCGTCCACGCCGACGACGTCGCCGAGCTGGGCTTCGCGGACGGCGCGATGGTCGACCTGGTCTCGGAGTGGCCCGACGGCGTCGAGCGGCGGGCGGAGGCGTTCCGCGTCGTGGCGTACGACACGCCCCGCGGCTGCGCGGCCGCCTACTACCCCGAGACGAACGTCCTCGTACCGCTGGACTCGACCGCGAAGATCAGCAACACGCCGACCTCGAAGTCGGTCGTGATCCGCCTCGAACCGGCGGCGTAGGCCTCACCAGGGCAGCGGCAGCAGGCGCACCGAGTCGCCCGCTGCCGCTCCCGGTGCGGGCACGACGGCCACGGCCTCCGAGGCGGCGAGACCGGTGAGCATGTGCGAGCGGATGCCGGCGGAGGCCCGCCAGCCGTCCTCGCCGGAGGAGACGGGCACGAGCACCGTGGTCCCCGCGCGCCCGAGCGGCTCGGCGAGGACGCCCCGGCCGAGGGGCCGGGCAGCGGCGCCCGACGCCGCGTCGAGGGCCGGCGGCAGGAAGGAGAGCGCCGCGAGGAGTGCGGCGAGCGGATTGCCCGGCAGAGCGATCACCAGCGTCCCGCTCGGCAGCAGCGCAGCCATGGTCGGGTGGCCGGGGCGCATGCCGACGCCGTCGACGAGGACGCGCGCGCCCACCGCATCGAGGGCGCGACGGACCGCGTCCACCCGGGAGCGCCCGGTCCCGCCCGTCGTGAGGAGGATCGGCGCCGTGCCCGCCAGCAGCGTCCGTGCGATCGCCTCCTCGTCGTCGCCGCGGCGCACGACCTCTCCCACGGCTCCGCCCGAGAGCTCGACCAGCGCGGGCAGCAGCGGCGTGAACGCATCACGCACCCGTCCGGCGGGCGGCATCCCCTCGGTGTCGACCTCGTCCCCCGTGAGGAGCAGGTCGACCGCGGCGGGCGGGCGGACGTCGAGCGCGTCGATCCCGGCGACCGCGAGCAGGGCGAGGTGCGCGGGAGTGAGGCGGGTCCGGGCATCGACCAGCACGGCTCCGCGGGCGGCCTCGTCGCCCGCGCGCCGGACGTGGCGGCCGGGCGGGAGGGGCGCCCGCGCCGTGAGCAGGTCGTCGCGGACCGCGCCCTGCTCGGACGGCAGCACCGCGTCGCTCCAGTCGGGCACGGCGGCTCCGGTGACGATCGGCGCGGCGGTGCCGTCCTCGAGCGGCCAGGGCCCGGGTCCGCGCACGGCCCAGCCGTCCATGGCCGAGGAGTCGTAGTGGGGGAGCGGCCGGGCGGCGGTGACGGCGCGGTCGAGGACGGCTCCGCGGGCGTCGAGGAGGGGGACGGTCGAGACGCCGGAGCGCGCCACCGCTTCGCCGACGATCCGCCTGGCCTCGTCCCAGTCGGTCGCCTCGTGCCCGTGCGCGCTCATCCCGTCCATTCTCCCGGGGCTCGGGGCGGGCCCTGGGCAGGACCCGCCCCGTCGGTCATCCCAGGTAGCCGTTCGGGTTCAGAACGAACTTCTTCGCGGCGCCCTTGTCGAAGTCGGCGTAGCCGCGGGGAGCGTCGTCCAGGCTGATCGCGGTGGCCTGGACCGCGTCGGCGATGTGGACCCGGTCGTGCAGGATCGCCATCATCAGCTGCCGGTTGTACTTCATGACCGGGCACTGGCCCGTGGTGAAGGACAGCGACTTCGCCCAGCCGAGCCCGAGGCGGATCGACAGCGAGCCCTCCTGGGCCGCCTCGTCGACTCCGCCCGGGTCGCCCGTGACGTAGAGGCCCGGGATGCCGAGGGCGCCGCCCGCCGCGGTGATCGACATCAGCGAGTTCAGCACCGTCGCCGGCGCCTCCTTCCCCGAGTCGGCGCCGTTGCCGTGCGCCTCGAAGCCGACGGCGTCCACTCCGCAGTCGACCTCGGGCACGCCGAGGATCTGCTCGATCTGGCCGGCCGGATCGCCCTTCGAGACGTCGACCGTCTCGCAGCCGAAGGAGCGCGCCTGCGCCAGACGCTCCTCGTTGAGGTCCGCGACGATCACGACGGCCGCTCCGAGCAGCTGCGCTCCGACCGCCGCGGCGAGTCCGACCGGTCCCGCTCCTGCGACGTAGACCGTGGAGCCGACGCCGACTCCGGCGGTCACCGCGCCGTGGAAGCCCGTCGGGAAGATGTCCGAGAGCATCGTCAGATCGAGGATCTTCTCGAGCGCCTGATCGCGGTCCGGGAACACCAGGAGGTTCCAGTCGGCGTAGGGGACCATCACGTACTCGGCCTGCCCGCCGACCCAGCCGCCCATGTCGACGTAGCCGTACGCGCTGCCCGGGCGGTCCGGATTCACGTTGAGGCAGATGCCGGTCTTGCGCTCCTTGCAGTTGCGGCAGCGGCCGCAGGCGATGTTGAACGGCACGGACACGATGTCGCCGACCTTGACGAACTCGACGTCGGGGCCGACCTCCACGACCTCGCCGGTGATCTCGTGGCCGAGCACGAGGTCCGACGGAGCGGTGGTGCGGCCGCGGACCATGTGCTGGTCCGAGCCGCAGATGTTGGTGGAGACGGTGCGGAGGATGGCGCCGTGCGGCAGCTTCCGCCCGATGTTCGCCGGATTGACGCCGGGTCCGTCCTTCAGCTCGAAGGTGGGGTAGTCGATGTCGATGACCTCGACGACTCCGGGGGACTTGTAGGCGACGGCTCTGTTGCCTGACATGCGGGGCTCCTTCAGATGGACGACCGCGGCGCAGTCGGCCGCGGGAGTCCTGCGCCGCTCTCGGTCCGAGCCGCGGCGCCGGGACTCGGGGGAACCGTACGGCGTCGACCTGGTGCCGGATCGAGGCCGGTGGAGTAGCGTCTCAGGAGGCGTGCGGACGCTCGTCCACCGCCCGGTGCGAGGCCGCGAGCGCCGCGTCGAGCGCGTCCCGTCCGCCCCCGGCCAGGCCCGCCGCGTAGCCCGCGAGGAACGTGGTCAGCGGAGCCGCCGGCCGGACCACTCCGTGCGCTGCGCGACCGGCGAGGGCGAGCAGGGCGTCCGGGTCCACCGGGACCTCGCCGAGGCCGAGCGCGGAGCACAGCTCGGCCCACCAGCCGGCGAGCACCTCCTCGGTGGGGCGGGCGCCGTCGGAGGCGGAGGGGCGGGGGCCGGTCGTGTCGTCCATCCGCTCAGTCTGCGCCGCGCGGGACCGGCAGGTCGATCCCGTGCCGGTGCGCGTCGGCGGGCGCGTCGACGTCGTCGGTCGTCCCTCCGGGCACCGTCACGAGCCGCGGGGGAAGGACCCGGAGGAGGGCGCGCACCGAGGCGCCGTCGGGATCGCCGAGCGCGGTGAGCGCTTCGACGAGGGCCGCTCGCCGGTGCACGCCGAGGAGCTGCTGGGCTCGGCCGCTCGCGTCGACGGCCAGGAGGGAGGCCTCGACGGCGTTCGACGCGACCTCGAGCAGGGTGTGCACGGCGGGAGCGGGGGCGACGAGATCGGCGGCGAGCACGACGACCCAGTCCGGAGCGCCCGGGCGGTCGAGCAGGGGCAGCGCGGCGGCCAGGCCCGCGACCGGGCCGCCGAACGGCGGATCCTCCTGGACGAGCTCGGCGCCGTCGACAGCCGGTGCGAGCGACGACGGTCCGGCCACGATCCTCCGCTCGGCTCCGCGCACGGCTGCGAGGGCGGTGCCGAGGAGCGTCGACTCGCGGTGCCGGAGGAGCGGCTTGACCGCGCCGCCGAGGCGGGAAGCGCGTCCGCCGGCGAGCACGACCGCGTCGAAGCGGGGGAGCGGAGGCGGCGGGAGCACGGGACCGAGGCTACGCGCGCTCCGGTCTCCGCCGTCCCGGCTCCGGTGTCGGAGGTCGCGGCTACTCTTGTCGGGTGGTAGCAGCCCTGTATCGCCGGTACCGGCCCGAGACGTTCGCCGAGATGATCGGCCAGTCCCAGGTGACGGATCCGCTCATGACGGCGCTCCGCACCAACCGCGTCAACCACGCCTACCTCTTCAGCGGCCCCCGCGGCTGCGGCAAGACCACCTCGGCGCGCATCCTCGCCCGCTGCCTCAACTGCGCGACGGGCCCGACCGACACCCCCTGCGGCGTCTGCGACAGCTGCGTCGAGCTCAGCCGCGAGGGCCAGGGCTCGCTCGACGTGGTCGAGATCGACGCGGCGAGCCACAACGGAGTCGACGACGCGCGCGATCTGCGCGAGCGCGCCATCTTCGCCCCGGCGCGCGACCGCTTCAAGATCTTCATCCTCGACGAGGCGCACATGGTCACGCCGCAGGGCTTCAACGCGCTGCTCAAGATCGTGGAGGAGCCGCCGGAGCACGTGAAGTTCATCTTCGCGACCACGGAGCCGGACAAGGTCATCGGCACGATCCGCTCGCGCACGCACCACTACCCGTTCCGGCTCGTCCCGCCGGCGCAGATGCTCGACTACACGCAGGAGCTCTGCGAGCGCGAGGGCGTGCACGTGGCGGCCGGCGTGCTGCCGCTCGTGGTCCGCGCGGGCGGCGGGTCCGTCCGCGACACGCTCTCCCTGCTCGACCAGCTGATGGCCGGCTCCGAGGCCGAGACCGTCGAGTACGAGCGGGCCGTCGCCCTCCTCGGCTACACCCACGGCGCCCTGCTCGACGAGGTGGTCGACGCGCTCGCCGAGCACGACTCCGCCGAGGCGTTCGGAGCGGTCGACCGCGTCATCCAGACGGGGCAGGACCCGCGCCGCTTCGTCGAGGACCTGCTCGAGAAGCTCCGCGACCTGATCGTCGTCGCGGCGACCGGGGGAGCGGCCTCGGCCGTGCTCCGCGGCGTCTCGCAGGACGAGCTCGACCGCATGGCCGGCCAGTCGCGCGCGCTCGGCCTGGCCGAGCTCTCACGCATCGCCGACGTGGTCAACGAGGCCCTCACCGAGATGACCGGTGCGACCTCGCCGCGCCTGCACCTCGAGCTGATGATCGCCCGCACCCTGGTGCACGGCACCGGCGCCGGCATCGCGCCCGCTGCGGCCCAGAAGGAGCGCCCGCGGCACGTGGCCGCGCCGCGCGAGACCGCGGCGCCCGCCCCGCGGTCGTCCGAGGCGTCGCGCGCGTCCGAGCCGTCCCGTGCGCCCGAGCCCCACCACGCCTCGCACGCCGCCGCTCCCGGCTCGGTGCCCGAGTCCATCGCGGCCGCTCCGCGCACCGAGGCGCCGGTGACGGCGTCCGCACCGGTCGCTGCGCCGCCGGTGAAGGCGCCCGACGAGACGGCGGCCGCCCCGGAGACGGACGAGTCCGCGCCGGCCGAGTCAGGACGCCCCCGCGCGACGACCGCCGCGGCGGCTCGTCCGGAGCCGGTCGAGCAGGAGCCGTCGGATCAGGCCGCTGCGTCCACTGAGGCGGCCGCCGCCTCCGCGGCCGCTGCCTCCGCACCCGCTGCGGCCGCGGGCGACGCACCCGCCGACGGCGCGGTCACCCTCCAGCGGATGAAGGACACCTGGCCCGAGATCCTCGAGGTCGTGCAGAAGGCGAAGATGACCGCCTGGCTGGTGGCCTACACCGCCCAGGTGCGCGCCCTCAAGGACGACGTGCTGACCCTCTCGTTCCCGAGCCAGAACGACGTCGAGTCGTTCAAGATGCCGGGAACCGCCGGGCAGCCCGGAGTCAGCGAGTACCTGCGTCAGGCGATCCAGCAGGTCCTCGGCCTGCGGGTGAAGTACATCGCCCGTGTCGAGCCTCGCGCCGCCGCCCCGGAGGCCGAGCGCGCCGCCGTCGAGGCGACCGCCGCGCCCGCTCCGGCTGCGCCGATCCCGGCCGCGACCGGCTCCGACGGCTGGGCCACGGTGGCGATCCCCGCCGATCCGACCCCTGCGGCCGAGGCGGCTGCTCCCTCCGCTCCGGTGGAGGCCCCCGCCGCGGCCGCCGAGCCGGTGCCCGCCGCTCCCGTCGCCGCCGCTGAAGCCGCTCCCGCCGGCGACGAGCCCCCGTTCGACGAGGAGCCGCCGGAGGAGGACATGCCGCCGGTCGAGCCGCCGATGCCCGACTCCTGGGCGACCGTCGCACCTCCCGGCGAGCCCGCCGCCGCGCCCGAGCCCGCCGCCCCGCCGCGGCCCGCCCCCGTCGCCGAGCGTCCGGCTCCCGCCGCGCGCCCGGTCACCCGCACGACCCGCTCGGCGACCGCCGACGGCCGTCAGCGCTACGGCGAGGCGGTCGTCCGCGAGATCCTCGGCGCCCAGTTCATCGAGGAGCAGCCCCACACGCCGCGCGGCCCCCGCGTGACCGGCGCGTGAGACCCCGCCGCCCCTCCACCGCCCGCACCGCCACCCCCGTCCGCCCCACCCGAGAGGAGGCGACCGCATGTACGAAGGCATCGTCCAGGAGCTGATCGACGAGCTCGGCCGGCTCCCCGGCATCGGCCCGAAGTCCGCCCAGCGCATCGCGTTCCACATCCTGCAGACCGAGACGTTCGACGTCACCCGGCTCGCCGAGATCCTGCTCGAGCTGCGCGGCCGTGTGCACTTCTGCGACATCTGCGGGAACGTGGCGGAGGAGGCGACCTGCGGGATCTGCCGCGATCCGCGCCGCAGCCGCGCCGTCATCTGCGTCGTGGAGGAGGCGAAGGACGTCCCGGCGATCGAGCGCACCCGCGAGTTCCGCGGGCTCTACCACGTGCTCGGCGGCGCGATCAGCCCGATCGACGGCATCGGCCCGGATCAGCTCCGCATCCGCCAGCTGCTGCAGCGGCTCGCGGACGGCGAGGTGCAGGAGGTCATCATCGCGACCGACCCGAACCTCGAGGGCGAGGCGACGGCGACCTATCTCTCGCGCATGCTCAGCACCCTCGGCATCCGCATCACCCGTCTGGCCTCCGGGCTGCCCGTCGGCGGAGACCTCGAGTACGCCGACGAGATCACCCTCGGCCGCGCCTTCGAGGGCCGCCGGCTCGTCGAGAACTGACGCGGCCGCCGGAGTCGCATGACCGCTCCGGCATGCGGTCGACCGGTAGACTCGCCCGTCGGGTCGCGACGGCGGTCCAGCCACCGACACGGGAGCAGCACGTGAGCCTGATCGTCCAGAAGTTCGGCGGGTCCTCCGTCGCCGACGCGGAGAGCATCAAGCGGGTCGCGAAGCGGATCGTCGCCACCAAGCAGGCGGGCAACGACGTGGTCGTCGCCGTCTCGGCCATGGGCGACACCACCGACGACCTGCTCGAGCTCGCCCACCAGGTCACGCCCATCCCCGCCCCCCGCGAGCTCGACATGCTGCTCTCCTCGGGCGAGCGCATCTCGATGGCGCTGCTGGCGATGGCGATCAAGAGCATGGGCTTCGAGGCCCGCTCCTTCACCGGCAGCCAGGCCGGCATGATCACGGACGCGCAGCACGGCGCCGCCCGCATCGTCGACATCACCCCGGTCCGTCTCCGCGAGGCGCTCGACGAGAACGCCGTCGTCATCGTCGCGGGCTTCCAGGGCTTCAACCGCGACACGAAGGACATCACCACCCTCGGCCGCGGCGGCTCGGACACCACCGCCGTCGCGCTCGCCGCAGGACTCGGCGCCGACACCTGCGAGATCTACACCGACGTCGACGGCGTCTTCACCGCCGACCCGAGGGTCGTCAAGAAGGCCCGCAAGCTCGACCGCATCACCAGCGAGGAGATGCTCGAGCTGGCCGCCGCGGGAGCGAAGGTGCTGCACATCCGCGCCGTCGAGTTCGCCCGCCGCCACGGAGTCACGCTCCACGTGCGCTCCTCCTTCAGCCCCAACGAGGGCACCATCGTCTACAACGCCGAGACCTCCGGCGCCGAGCAGAACGGACAAGCCGTGGAAGAGCCCATCATCGCCGGAGTCGCCGCCGACCTGAACGAGGCGAAGATCACCGTCGTCGGAGTCCCCGACATCCCGGGCAAGGCCGCGCAGATCTTCACGATCGTGGCCAAGACCGGCTCCAACATCGACATGATCGTGCAGAACGTGTCGGCTGCGGCCACCGCCCGCACCGACATCTCGTTCACCCTGCCCAAGGCCGACGGCCAGACGGTCCTCATGGCTCTCAACGCCGAGAAGGACGAGGTCGGCTTCGAGTCCCTGCAGTACGACGACCAGATCGCCAAGCTCGCGCTCGTGGGCGCCGGCATGCGCACCAACGCCGGCGTCTCCGCGAAGCTGTTCCGCTCCCTCTACGAGGCCGGGATCAACATCGAGATGATCTCCACGAGCGAGATCCGCATCTCGGTCGTCACCCGCGCCGACACCGTGAACGAGGCCCTGCGCGTCGTGCACACCGCCTTCGGGCTCGACGCCGAGGACGAGGCCGTCGTCTACGCCGGCACCGGCCGCTGACGGCCGGACACCCTCGCGATCCGGCCGTTCCTCCCGAGCGGCCGGACCGACCGGTACCCTCTCCCTCGATCCCCCCGCCACGAGCGGCCCGCGCGCCGCACGGACGAAAGAGCACAGCATGAGCAGCACCCCCCTCCACGTGGGCGTCGTCGGCGCGACCGGCCAGGTCGGGAAGGTGATGCGCCGCCTCCTCGAGGAGCGCGACTTCCCGATCGCGTCCATCCGCTTCTTCGCCACCGCCCGCTCGGCGGGCACGACGCTGCCGTTCCGCGGCGAGGACGTCGTGGTCGAGGACGTGGAGACCGCCGATCCGTCGGGGCTCGACATCGCCCTGTTCTCGGCCGGAGCCACGGGATCGCGCGCGCAGGCGCCCCGCTTCGCCGCGGCCGGCGTCACCGTGATCGACAACTCCAGCGCCTGGCGGATGGACCCCGAGGTCCCGCTGGTCGTCAGCGAGGTGAACCCCCACGCCATCGACCAGGCGGTCAAGGGCATCATCGCCAACCCCAACTGCACCACGATGGCCGCGATGCCGATCCTCAAGGTCCTCGACCGCGAGGCGGGGCTCACGCGCCTGATCGTCAGCACCTACCAGGCCGTGTCCGGCAGCGGACTGGCCGGAGCGAACGAGCTGGCCGGCCAGGTCCGCGCCGCCGTCGCCGACGAGCACCTGCTCGACCTGGTGCACGACGGCTCGGCGGTCGACTTCCCCGCGCCGGACAAGTACGTCGCCCCGATCGCCTTCGACGTCATCCCCTTCGCGGGGAGCCTGGTCGAGGACGGCTCGAACGAGACCGACGAGGAGAAGAAGCTCCGCAACGAGAGCCGCCGCATCCTCGAGCTCCCGGAGCTGCTGGTCTCGGGCACCTGCGTGCGCGTCCCCGTGTTCACCGGCCACTCGCTCTCCGTCAACGCCGAGTTCGCCTCCGCCCTCAGCCCCGAGCGTGCTCGCGAGCTGCTGGCCGACGCGCCCGGCGTCGTGCTGCGCGAGGTGCCGACTCCGCTGGAGGCCGCGGGCAAGGACCCGAGCTTCGTCGGCCGCATCCGCGCCGACGAGGGCGCTCCGGAGGGACGCGGCCTCGCGCTCTTCATCAGCAACGACAACCTCCGCAAGGGCGCGGCCCTGAACGCCGTGCAGATCGCCGAGCTCATCGCGGCGAAGCAGCCCGTCTCCTGACCTCCGTGGACGGGGCCGGCGCCGAGCGCTCCGGCCCCTTCCGGGTGGAAAAGCCGCGAATTTGATGGGGGAGCGGGGCCCCTCCCCGCCGCGGCGTGCTCGGGCGAGCGTAAACTCGACTCTCGTGAACTCCTCGGAACCGGTCGACGTCGCCCTCATCGGTGGGGGCATCATGAGCGCCACGCTCGGCGCCCTCATCACCCAGCTGCAGCCCGACTGGACGATCGCCGCCTACGAGCGCCTCGGCGACGTGGCGCAGGAGTCGTCGAACCCGTGGAACAACGCGGGCACCGGTCACGCGGCCCTCTGCGAGCTGAACTACATGCCCGAGGCGGCCGACGGCTCCGTCGACCCGGCCAAGGCGATCCAGATCAACGAGCAGTTCCAGATCTCGCGCCAGTTCTGGTCGAGCCTGGTGGAGTCCGGCGACATCCGCGAGCCCTCCAGCTTCATCAACCCGGCGCCGCACATGACCTTCGTGCACGGCGAGGCCAACGTCGAGTACCTCCGGAAGCGCTACGAGGCCCTCAAGGACCAGCCGCTGTTCGCCGGCATCGAGTTCACCGAGAGCGTCAAGACCATCCACGAGTGGGCGCCCCTGCTGATGGAGCAGCGTCCCGCCGGCGGCGGCCCCTACGCGGCGACGCGCATGCCGGCCGGCACCGACGTCGACTTCGGCTCGCTGACCCACCAGCTGTTCGACCACGTCGTCGCCCACGGCGGCACGCTCGACACCGGCCGCGAGGTCACCGACATCACCCGGCAGAAGGACGGCACCTGGCGCCTCGACCTCAAGCAGGTCGTCGGAGGCACGCCCCAGTCGGTGACCGCCCGCTTCGTCTTCGTCGGCGCCGGCGGCGGTGCGCTGCACCTCCTGCAGAAGTCGGGCATCCCCGAGATCAAGGGCTTCGGAGGCTTCCCGATCTCGGGCCAGTTCCTCCGCACCGACAACCCCGAGCTGGTCGCCCGGCACAAGGCGAAGGTCTACGGCAAGGCCGCGGTCGGCGCGCCCCCGATGTCGGTGCCGCACCTCGATGCGCGCGTCGTCGACGGCGAGTCGTCCCTCCTCTTCGGCCCCTACGCGGGCTTCACGCCCAAGTTCCTGAAGCGGGGCTCGTGGCTCGACCTGCCCCTGTCGATCCGGCCGCACAACATCGGCCCGATGCTCGCGGTCGCCCGCGACAACCTCGACCTGATGAAGTACCTGATCGGCGAGGTGCTCGCCGGCCGTGGCAAGAAGATGAAGGCCCTGCGCGAGTTCCTGCCCACCGCGCGCGACGAGGACTGGTACCTGATCACGGCCGGCCAGCGCGTTCAGGTGATGAAGAAGGACGAGAAGAAGGGCGGCGTGCTGCAGTTCGGCACCGAGGTCATCACCGGAGGGGACGGCACGATCGCCGGCCTGCTCGGCGCCTCGCCCGGAGCCTCGACCGCCGTGCCGATCATGCTCGACATCGTGCAGAAGTGCTTCCCCGACCGGATGAAGGCCTGGGAGCCGCGGATCCGCGCGATGGTGCCGAGCTACGGCTCGACGCTGAACGACGCGCCCGAGAAGGCCGAGCAGACGGTCACCGCGACCGCCGAGACGCTGGAGCTGTCCGCCTCGGTCTGATCGGCTGCGATCCGTTCGAACGTATGTTCTAATGGCTCCATGAGGTGGAGCGGGCAGTCGATCGGCACGGCCGACGAGGCCGCGCTGCCCGGGCTCGTCAAGCTCACCGACCTGGTGCGGACGGTGCGCACGCCGGAGTTCGAGGGCATCACCTTCTACGAGGTGCTCGCGAAGTCGGCGCTCAACCGCGTGCACACCTCCTCGAAGATGCCGTTCGGCTGGAGCATCAACCCGATGCGCGGCTGCACCCACGCCTGCACCTACTGCTTCGCCCGGCCCACGCACGAGTACCTCGAGTTCGACGGCGGCCGCGACTTCGACTCGCAGATCGTCGTGAAGGTGAACGTCGCCGAGGTCCTCACCCGGGAGCTCGCGAAGCCGAGCTGGGAGCGGCACCCCGTGGCACTCGGCACCAACACCGATCCGTACCAGCGCGCCGAGGGCCGCTACCGGCTGATGCCGGGCATCATCGCCGCGCTCGCCGCCTCGGGCACCCCGATCTCGATCCTCACGAAGGGCTCGCTGCTGCGGCGAGACCTGCCGCTGCTCCGCGAGGCCGCCGAGCACGTCCCGGTCGACCTCGGAGTGTCGATCGCCGTCTACGACGAGGGCCTCCAGCGCTCCGTCGAGCCGGGTGCGCCGACCGCGGCGGCGAGGCTGGCGACGGTCACCGCGGCACGGGAGGCCGGCTTCGACTGCTCGGTGTTCCTGATGCCGATCCTGCCGTTCCTCACCGACACACGGGCGCACCTCGACGAGTCGCTCCGGGCCTGCCGCGAGGCGGGCGCCAGCACGATCATGTACTCGACCCTCTACCTCAAGCCAGGGGTGAAGGAGTGGTTCCTGCAGTGGCTCGGGCAGGAGCACCCCGAGCTGGTCGACAAGTACCGAGCGCTCTACCCGGGCCGCGACGCCTACGCGCCTCTCGAGTACCGGCGCTGGCTCTCCGCGCGCATCCGCCCGCTGATGCGCGCGCACGGGCTCGAGCGCGGCGAAGAGGACCCGGCCACCGGCTCCGTCAAGTCCTCCGCCCTCAATTCGCTCGGGACGCTGCGGACCCTCGGCGGCGAGCGGCGCTCCCTCCAGCACGACGGGCTGCTGGTCGGGGAGCTCGGGCCGGAGCGCGCCGCGATCCTGCCCGGCGTCGGGCAGCCGACGCTGTTCTGAGCCGGGGGCGGGCCCGGCCGCGGCTAGGATCGTCCGCATGGTCACCCGCTCCGGTGAGCCCTCGGGCTCCTCCGCCCGGAGCGCCCGCGACGCG
Source organism: Rathayibacter sp. RFBD1 (assembly GCF_002932915.1). Classification (NCBI taxonomy): domain Bacteria; kingdom Bacillati; phylum Actinomycetota; class Actinomycetes; order Micrococcales; family Microbacteriaceae; genus Rathayibacter; species Rathayibacter sp. RFBD1. The sequence continues at coordinate 111,177 of NZ_PSWQ01000026.1, read as the reverse complement.
GCACCCCGTGCGGTCCGGCTCGGCCTGCTCGACCCGCGCGAGGACCTGCTCGCGGCGACGAGCGCGTGGATCCGCACCCACGCCCCGGACTTCGAGGTCGTCGTGGCCGCCTCCACCTGGCACGACCTGGTGACGAGCGATGTCTTCCCCACCCAGGTGGTCGTGATGGACGTCGAGCTGCGCGAGCCGATCTCGATCGAGGCGCGGATCCGGACCTGCCGGGCGGCCGGAGCCGCGGTCGTGGCGCTCTCCGCGAGCGAGGACGACGAGGTCCGCGAGCGCGCCCTGAAGGCCGGAGCGGTGCGGCACCTGGCGAAGTCGCGCCCGCTCGCCGAGGTGATGGAGCAGACCCGCGCCGCTCTCGAGATGCGATCTGCCGACGTCTCGTCCGCGCAGTGGCGGCCCCTGCCGTCCGGAGTCGCGGCGCAGCAGCGCCCACGGCTCAGCGCCGGCGAGCTGGAGGCGCTGCGCCTCTACGCGTCCGGATCGAGCACCCCCGAGGTCGCCGCCAAGATGAACGTGCAGTTCGAGACCGCGAAGACCTACCTGCAGCGCGTGCGCCGCAAGTACGTCGCCGTCGGCAGGCCCGCGAGCCGCCGGGCCGATCTGATCCGCCGCGCCGGCGAGGACGGGTTCCTCCCGTGACCGGCCCCTGCTCACCCCGGGGGCCCCGCCTCCGGACCCGCCCCGAGGAGACCTGATGGCCAAGCTGTACTTCCGCTACGGAGCGATGAACAGCGGGAAGAGCACGTCGCTCCTGCAGGCCGCGCACAACTACGAGGAGCGCGGGCACCGGGTGCTGCTGGCCAAGCCGGCCGTCGACACGAAGGGCGAGGAGCTGATCGTGTCGCGGCTCGGCGTGACCCGTCCGGTGGACATCCTGTTCGAGCCCGACGGGGACCCGGTGGCCGTCTTCACCGCGGCCCGGGCCCGCGTCCTGGCCGAGTCGAAGCGCGACGTGAGCGCTCTGCTCGTCGACGAGGCGCAGTTCCTGCCGGAGTCGCACGTCGACGATCTGCTCCGGATCGCCATCCTCGAGAACGTGCCCGTCCTGGCGTACGGCATCCGCACGGACTTCCGCACCGCCGCGTTCCCGGGCAGCAGGCGGCTCCTGGAGATCGCCCACAGCCTCGAGGAGCTGAAGACGATCTGCCGGTGCGGGCGCAAAGCGATCTTCAACGGGCGCGTCGTGGACGGCCGCTTCGTCTTCGACGGCGATCAGGTCGCGATCGACGGAACGGCGGTCACCTACGAGTCGCTGTGCGGCGCGTGCTACCTCCAGGAGAGCCGCGGCCGGCTCCGCGGCTGACCGGTCGAGCGTTCCTCACCGGTGCGACACCCCTCCGAAACGAGGAAGTGGGTAGCCTGACGACGTGACAACACCGGAAACGGAATTACGCCTTTCGAAGCAGCAGGAAAGGTCGGGGGAAACGATGACGGCGCAAGGGGCACCGCTGAGGCGTCGGCCGTCGTGGGAGCAGGACTACCGGCGACGGCTGCTCATCACGGACGTCGTCGCGATCGTCGTCTCCGTCTTCGGCACGCAGCTCTTCTGGTTCGACCTGAACCTGAACTCGGATCTGGGGTTCAAGAACCCCGCCGACATCGCGGTCAGCTACACCTGGGTGTCCGTCGCCCTGTCGGTCGGCTGGCTCCTCGCCCTCCAGGTCTTCGACACGCGCGACCGCCGGATCGTCGGCACCGGCTACGTCGAGTACCGCCGCGTCGTCGACGCCTCCATCTGGCTCTTCGGCATCGTCGCGATCATCGCCTACCTGCTCCAGATCCTGCTCGCGCGCGGCTACATCATCACGGCGTTCCCCGCCGGGATCGTGCTGATCTGCGTCGGCCGCCTGGTCTGGCGCTCCTGGCTCACCCGGCAGCGCCGGGCGGGCCGCTTCTCGAGCCAGGTCGTGCTCCTCGGCTCCCGCGCGAGCGTCCTGCACACCGCGCGCGAGCTGCGTCGCGGCACCGAGGCCGGCTACAAGCTCGTCGGCGCCGTCTCGACCTCGGTCGGCGGTGCGGACGCGCTGCGGAGCGAGCAGGAGCTCTCGGGCCTCGCGGTCCACGGGTTCACCGGGATCGACGGCGTCCGCGCCGTGATGGACGCCACCGGCGCCGACACGGTGGTCGTCACGAGCTCCGACGAGCTGGCACCGCAGCGGATCCGCGAGCTGAGCTGGACGCTCGAGCCCGGGCGCGAGCACCTCGTCGTGGCGCCGAGCCTCACCGACATCGGCGGTCCGCGCATCCACACCCGCCCCGTTGCGGGCCTTCCGCTGATCCACGTCGAGACCCCGCGCTTCGACGGCCGCCAGCGGTTCGCCAAGCGGCTCTTCGACATCCTCGCGTCGACCATGCTGATCATCCTCAGCGCGCCGGTGCTCGTCGTCGTCGCCGTGCTGGTCAAGGTCACCAGCCCCGGGCCCGTGCTCTTCCGGCAGGAGCGCATCGGCCTGAACGGCGCGACCTTCGAGATGCTGAAGTTCCGCTCTATGGTCGTCGACGCGGAGGCGCGACTGGCGGCTCTCGCGTCGCAGCAGCGTGCGGAGGGGAACTCGATCCTCTTCAAGATGGCGAAGGACCCGCGCGTCACCCGGGTGGGCGCGATCCTCCGGCGCTTCAGCCTCGACGAGCTGCCCCAGTTCCTGAACGTCTTCCGCGGCGACATGTCCCTGATCGGCCCCCGCCCGCCGCTGGCCCGCGAGGTCGAGCAGTACGAGGAGCACGTGCACCGCCGCTTCCTGATGAAGCCCGGCATCACCGGGCTCTGGCAGGTCAGCGGACGCTCGAACCTCTCGTGGGAGGACACCGTCCGCCTCGACCTGTACTACGTCGAGAACTGGTCGATGACCGGCGACATCGTGATCCTCTTCAAGACCGCGCGCGCCGTCCTCGCCCGGGACGGGGCGTACTGATCGCCGAAGGAAGGGGCGCCGAGCCCCGCACCCTGTCCGTCTCGGTTCTCGAGACCCCGTTCCGCGTGGTCTTCGGACGCGGCGTCGGCGACGAGGACGCGGCGCGGATCGCCGACAGCTGGGCCGCCTGCGCGTCCGAGCCCGACGCGGGAGCACGCGACGTCCTCGCCGAGGTGGGGCACGATCCCTCCGTCCCGGCCGACGGCTCGCCCCGGGTCTCGAGCGCCACGCTGGCGCAGCTCGAGGAGTCCCTGACCTCGACCCTGACCCTCGAGGCGATCGGCGCCCGGCGCGCCGACCTGCTGATGCTCCACGCCTGCGGGATCTCCGACGAGTCCGGCCGCGTGCTGGCCTTCGTCGCCGCCTCCGGGACCGGCAAGACCACCATCGCCCGGACGCTCGGGTCCCGCTTCGGCTACGTCACCGACGAGACGGTCGGCGTGACCCCGGAGGGGCGCGTCCTGCCCTATCCCAAGCCGCTGTCGGTGAAGCCGCTGACCGGATCGGCGCCGAAGGCGCAGCTGGCCCCCGGGTCGCTCGCCCTCCGACCGGTCCCGGAGGCGCCCCTGCGTCTGGCCGGAGTCCTCCTGCTCGAGCGCCGCGACGGCGTCGGGACGCCCTTCCTCGAGCACGTCGACCCGGTCGACGCCATCGAGGACCTGGTGCCGCAGACCTCCTACCTCTCGGCCCGCCCGCGGCCGATCGCCGATCTCGTCCGCACCCTCTCGGCGCTGGGCGGCGTCCGGCGACTGGTCTACTCCGAGGCCGCGAGCGTGGTGCACCTGGTCGAGGAGGTCTTCGCGTCCCTCGGCGCCGAGGCCCCGTCCGCCTGGTCCGAGGTGGTCTCCGTGCAGCTCGACCCTGTGGGCGAGGCCCTGCCCGGCACCGTCCTGCGCACCCCTGCGGACGACGCGGTGGAGCTCGCCGACGGCCAGCTGCTCGTGTTCTGCGGCGGCACCCTCGTGCGCCTGTCCGGCATCGGCCCGACGATCTGGCGCCACGCCGGCCGGGGCTCCGATCTGCCCGGTCTCGTCGCCGCGGTGCTCGAGGAGGCGGGCCCGCCGCCCGCCGGCGTCGATGCGGAGGCGGTCGTCGAGTCGGCGGTCGTCGAGCTCGAGGGCCTCGGAGTGATCACGAGAGGGACTCCGCCGCAGCCCACCCCCGACGGGTGGCACGGTTGACGCGCCTGGCGCCGAGGGCGCGGAAGCGCTGTGTCAGAATTCGGAAGAACCCGTCTCCGGCGCCCGCCGCGTGATCCGTACCAGCGAAGGAAATCTGACTCTGTGGAACTTCGAGACGTCCTCCGGCTGCTGCGCGACCACTGGATCCCGATCGTCGCGGCGATCCTCCTCGGCACTCTCGTCGCCTTCGGCTGGTCGCTGACGCAGAAGCCGCGGTACGTCGCCGACTCGCAGGGCCTCGTCTCCGTCGCCACCACCGGTGCCGACGACAGCCAGGCGATCTACACGCAGCAGATCGCGCAGTCCGTCGCCAAGTCGAGCCTCGCCACCTACGTCCCGATCGCCACCTCGCGCGACGTGGCGCAGATCGCGATCGACAGCCTCGGCCTCGACGTCTCGCCCGCCACGCTGATCTCGGCGATCGCGGTGCAGGCCGACACGGTCGCCCCGGTGATGAAGGTCAGCGCCACCGCCTCCACCCCCGAGGGCGCGCAGAAGCTCGCCGACGCCTGGGTCGCGGCCATCGCCACCAAGGTGCAGCAGGTCAACCAGGAGACGGGCGTCGGCGACACGGTCTCCCTCACCGTCCTGCAGACCGCGGCGCTCCCGTCCTCGCCGGCGTTCCCGAACCTGCGCCTCGTCCTCGCGGTCGGCGCGCTCGCGGGCCTCGTCCTCGGCCTCGTCTACGCGTTCGTCCGCAACACGCTGGACCGGCGCATCCGCACCGCCGAGATGGTCGAGCGCCTGTTCGACCTCCCCGTGGTCGGCACCCTCCCCGTCGACAAGCGCCTCAGCGAGACCAACCGCATCGTCCCCGAGGCCGACACGACCGACTACATCAAGGCCGACGGCAAGCACGCACTCGCCGAGGCACTGCGCGAGCTCCGCACGAACCTGCAGTTCATGAACATCGACAGCCCGCCGCGCATCATCGTCGTGACGAGCCCGCTGCCCTCGGACGGCAAGTCGACGGTGACCGCGAACCTCGCGGTGACGCTCGCCGCCTCCGGCCAGCGGACCGTCGTCGTCGACGGCGACCTCCGCAAGCCGACGGTCGCCAAGTCGTTCGGCCTCGTTCCCGGCGTCGGCCTGACCGACCTGCTGATCGGCAAGGCGGAGCTGCAGGACGTCCTGCAGCCGTGGGGCCCGTCCGGCAACCTCTGGGTGCTCGGGGCCGGGTCGATCCCGCCGAACCCGTCCGAGCTGCTCGGCTCCAACGGCATGGACATCCTCCTGCACGAGATCGCCCGCGAGGCGATCGTGATCGTCGATGCGCCGCCGCTCCTGCCCGTCACGGACGGCGCCATCCTCACCGCCCGCACCGACGGAGCGCTCGTGGTCATCTCCGCGGGTAGGACGACGACCGACGAGCTCGGCAAGGCGATCCAGAACCTCGAGCGGGTCAGTGGCCACACCCTCGGCGTGATCCTCAACCGCGTGCCCGCGCGCGGCCAGGTCGGCCGGGGCTACGGCTACTACTACACGAGCTACTACGGCTCCGAGCGATCGGGCGCCCGCCCGGACACGGCCGTCGAGCCCGAGCCCGCGTCGACCTCGGCCTGAGAGCCCCGCGATGATCTTCCCGGGAGACGACTCCGCCCGCCTCGCCCGCCGGAGCTGGCGACCGGACGAACCGGTCGCCGCCTCCGCCGCCCCCGTCTTCACCGTGCTCTCGGTCTGCACCGGCAACATCTGCCGGTCGCCGATGGCGGAGCAGCTGCTGCGCGCCGCACTCGCCGACGCGACCTCACCCGCGGGAGGTCCGCTCTTCGCGTTCACGAGCGCCGGAGTGAGGACGCGCGACGGGCTGCCGATGGACCTGGTCTCGGCCCGCTTCTCGGCTCAGCACGGGGGAGACCCGGCCGCGCACACGAGCGCGGTGCTCGGCGACGCGATCGTCGGCGACGCCGACCTCCTGCTCACGATGACGCGCGACCACCTGGTCGACGCCTCCCGGCGCTTCCCGTCGCTCCTCCTCCGCGGCTTCACGCTGCTCGAGTTCGCCCGCGTGCTGCCGTTCGTCCTGCGGGAGGTGCCGCTGCCGACGGTCGAGGATCCCGCCGCGCGGCTCCGCGCCGTCGTGCGGCTCGCCGCCGCCCACCGCGGGCGCGCCCCGCGGGGCGAGGGCGGCGACGACATCGAGGACCCGATCGGCCGCAGCGAGGCCGTGCACGAGCGCGTGGCGGCGCAGATCGCGGCGGCTGTCGCCGACGTCTCCCGTGATCTGAGAGCATTGGCGCGGCGGTAGTCGCGCGTCCGCGGGCGCGCTGACGCCTCGCCGCATCGCATCGCTCCTCCTCACCGTCGCGACCGCGACACGAACCCGCCACGATTCGGAGAACCCCTGTGAAGCTTTCTGTCATCGGCTGCGGCTACCTCGGTGCCGTCCACGCTGCCGCCATGGCCGAGCTCGGCCACGACGTCATCGGCATCGACGTCGACCAGAAGAAGATCGACGCCCTGGCCGCCGGCACCGCGCCGTTCTTCGAGCCCGGCCTCCCGGAGCTGCTGTCCTCCGGCGTCGCCTCCGGGCGCCTGCGCTTCTCGACCGACATGGCCGACGCCGCCGGTGCGGCCGTGCACTTCGTCGCCGTCGGCACCCCGCAGAAGCCGGGCGAGAACGCCGCGGACATGACCTACGTCGACTCGGCGATCGACGGTCTCCTGCCCTACCTCGAGGCGGACTCCCTCGTCGTCGGCAAGTCGACCGTCCCCGTCGGCACCGCCGCCCGCCTGGCCGACCGCATCGCCTCCTCCGGTGCGACCCTCGCCTGGAACCCCGAGTTCCTCCGCGAGGGCTTCGCCGTCAAGGACACGATCAGCCCCGACCGCCTCGTCTACGGCGTGCCCGAGGGCGAGGCCGGAGCAGCGGCGAAGGCGACCCTCGACGAGGTCTACGCGACGGCGCTCGCGGCCGAGACCCCGCTCGTGGTCACCGACTACGCCACCGCCGAGCTGGTGAAGGTCTCGGCCAACGCCTTCCTCGCGACCAAGATCTCGTTCATCAACGCGATCGCCGAGATCGCGGAGGTCACCGGCGCGGACGTCACGCAGCTCGCCGACGCGATCGGCTACGACGTGCGGATCGGCCGCCGCTTCCTGAACGCGGGCATCGGCTTCGGAGGCGGCTGCCTCCCGAAGGACATCCGCGCCTTCTCGGCCCGCGCCGACGAGCTCGGCGTCGGCGAGTCCGTGGCCTTCCTCAAGGAGGTCGACGCGATCAACCTGCGTCGCCGCCAGCGCGTCGTCGACCTCGTCACCGAGGGCCTGGGCGGCTCCGTCGCGGGCCGCCGCATCGCGGTGCTCGGTCTGGCGTTCAAGCCGGAGTCGGACGACATCCGCGACTCGCCGTCGCTCGACGTCGCCGCTCGCCTGCACGACCTCGGTGCGACCGTGGTCGCGACCGACCCCGAGGCGATCGAGAACTCGCGCCGCCGCTACCCCGAGATCACCTACACGACCGACGTCGACGAGGCGCTGGCCGGTGCCGACGCCGTGGTCGTCGTGACGGAGTGGAAGCAGTTCCGCGCCCTCGACCCCGCGGCCACGGCGGCGAAGGTGGCCAACACCTTCCTCGTCGACGGTCGCAACTGCCTCGACCCCGCCGCCTGGCGTGCGGCCGGCTGGGAGTACCGCGGCCTCGGCCGCTGACGCGGCAGAGCCGTCGTCTCAGCGGACGCGGCTCGGCTGGTCCGCCACGACGCCGGAGGTGCCGCGGAGGGGGATGTGCGCGAAGGCGTCGTCCCACTCCGCCGCCCTCCGGCGTCGTCGTGCGCGGACGACCATCCGGAGCAGTACGCCGGCGACCGCGCCGAGGAGGGCGCCGGAGGTGTTCATCACGACGTCGTCGACGGTGGCGAAGCGCGCCGAGAGGAAGAGCAGCTGGCCCGCCTCGATGAGCGAGCTCACGACGGCGCCGACGGCGACGGCGACCCACGCCCTCCGGGGCCGCAGGTTGAGGGCCAGGAGCAGCCCCAGGGGCACGAACAGGGCGATGTTGGCGGTCGACTCGATGAACGCGTAGTCGACCATCGGGAGGCCGTGCCGGGCGAACCAGGAGGTCACCCGGCCGAGATCCCCCCGCACTCCCGCATCGACGGGCGTCGGCCAGAAGGCGATCGCTGCGAGCGCGACCACGTAGGGCACGCCGATGGCGAGGGTGAGGCGGGTGAGCGACCGGGTCACGGTGCTCCTCTCGTCGGTCGTCGGGCGGGGGCGGCGACGACGGCGGAAGAACAGTCTCGCTCCCGGCTGCTGGGATCGGGCCGGGAGGCGCGGGGGAGTGGGCTGGAGGCACGCCCGTGCGCAGGACGCTCGGGACGCCGACAGGAGTGCTCGAGCCGGAGAGCGCGGGGCGGTGATCGCGCCGGCTCCGTCGTCGCCCGGGCTCCGGCCCGGGCGAGCATCCGCCTGCGGGCGAGCCCCGCCACAGCAGAACTCCGAGAACGCCCCGGGAACGACGAAGCCCGGCCGGATCATGGATCCTGGCCGGGCTTCTCACCGGTCGGGGTAGCGGGATTCGAACCCACGACCTCCTCGTCCCGAACGAGGCGCGCTACCAAGCTGCGCCACACCCCGGTGTGCTCATCACGGAGAACCGCTCACGAGCCTCGACAATAGTAGCCGATTTCCGGACCGCCGTCGGACACCCCTCGTCAGGCCGCCGGAGTGAGCGTGACGAGGGTCACCTCGGGCCGGCAGGCGAAGCGCACCGGTGCGTAGATCGAGGTGCCGACTCCGGCGGACACGTTGAGGTACGAGCTGCGCAGTCCGTTGTCCCACGTCGTCGAGCCGGCGACCTTGTCGCGCGGGATGTCGCAGTTGGTGACGAGGGCGCCGAAGCCCGGGACGCAGACCTGCCCGCCGTGCGTGTGCCCGGCGAGGATCACCTCGGCGCCGCGGGCGACGAAGTCGTCGAGGATGCGCTGGTAGGGCGCGTGCGCCACGCCGATGCTGACCCCGGCCGGTCCGTCCTCCGCGCCGCGCAGCTCGTCCACGGCTCCGGCGACGAGGTCGATGCGGTCGAGGCCGATGTGCGGGTCGTCGACGCCGAAGAACTCGATGCGCGTCCCCTTCACCGTGATGCTCTCGGCGCGGTTGTTGAGGTCCACCCAGCCGAGCCCGTCCGAGAAGAAGCCGGTCAGCCCGTCGGTGTCGAGATCGGCCTCGTGCTGCTTGGGGTTCTTGGAGGGGCCGACGAAGTAGCGGAGCGGGTTCTTGATCCGAGGGCCGAAGTAGTCGTTGGATCCGTTGACGAAGGCGCCGGGGATCCCGGCGAAGGGCTCCAGGGCCCGGCGGATGCCGAGCACGCCGTCGCGGTGGCCGAGGTTGTCGCCGGTGTCGACCACGACGTCGGGCGCCAGGGCGAGGAGCGAGCGGATCCACTCCTGCTTCTTCGTCTGCCACGGGGCCATGTGCAGGTCCGACACGTGCAGGACGCGGATCGGCTCGGAACCGGCGGGCAGCACCGGGAACGACGTGCGCCGGACGGTGAACAGCGTCCGCTCGACGCCGATGCCCCAGGCCGCGGCGACGGCTCCGGCCGCGGCGACGGTCGCGAGGGCGGTGGTGAGGGGGCGACGGGTGCGTCCGGTCATGGGTCCTTCTCTCGCACGTCGGCCGCGAGCGCGGCCGCGTTCATTCTGCCGGACGCTCCCTCGGGAGCAGCCGGGGGTGCTGGGGCTCAGCCCGCGCGGGGCGGGGCGCCCGGTCCGGCGCTGATCTGCAGGGTGATCTCCGCGCCCCGGGAGACTCGCGACCCGGCGGGCGGGTTCGTCTGCGCGACCGTCCCTGCCGGGCGGTCGGAGGGGACCGGAGAAGTGTCGACGCGGACCGTGAAGCCGACGGAGCGCAGGCGTGAGGCCGCCGCAGAGGGGCTCTGGCCGGTGACCTGGGGCACGGCCTCCTGCGGAGCGTCGACGAGCGAGCGGACCGGAGCCGGGAACGCCGTCCCGCCGTACTTGGCGTCGGCGACGCGCATGATGCGCGGCCAGATCTGGTGGCGCACCTGACCGGCGTTCACCCGGTTGAGACTGAATCCGCGCATGGAGGTGAAGCCGGTCACGTTGCCGACCCAGGTGGCGGTGGCGACCTCGGTGCTCGCGCCGACCATCCACGTGTGCAGCGCGTCGTCCGTGGTGCCGGTCTTGCCGATGTGCGGCACCCCGGTGCGGGGGTTGGAGGGGGCGCCGGTGCCGCCCGTCACCACCTGCTGCAGGGCGTAGCCGGCGGTCGCGGCCACCTCCTCGGACATCCCCTGGCTGCACTCGGAGGCGGGCGGCGCGACGTCGGCGCCCGTGCGGTCGACGATGCGGTCGATCGCGATGGGCGTGCAGACGGTGCCCTTGTTCGCGAAACCGGCGAAGGCCGTGGCCATCGTGAGCGGAGCGATCTCGTTGGTGCCGAGGATGGTCGGCGCGAGCTTCTGCAGCTCGGTCCCGTCGGCACGGTGCACGCCCATCGCCAGCGCCGTGTTGCGGATGCCGCAGAGGTCCAGCTGCTGGGCCATGGCGGCGAACGAGGTGTTGATCGAGCCGGTCGTGGCCTGCAGGGCCGTGGTCACTCCTCCGTTGCCGCCCTCGTCGTTCCCGGGGTTCCAGGACTCGCCGTAGTAGACGCCGTCGGGCTCGCAGCTGTCACGGAAGGTCGTGTAGGCGCGGCGGGTGCCGTCGACGCTCTCGCCGAGCGAGTGCCCCTCCTGCAGCCACTCCGCGAGGGTGAACACCTTGTAGGTCGAGCCGACCTGGAATCCCGAGGAGCCGCCGTACCCGAAGTCGGTGTTGTAGTTGACGCTCGTGTAGTTGGGGCCCGTCAGGTCCGGATCGTTGGAGTAGTCCTTGTTCTGGGTCATCGCGAGGATGCGGCCGGTGCCGACCTCGACCGAGACGCTCGCGCTGCCGATGTTCACGTTCGCCATCGACTTGGGCACCCAGTCGTCGGTGGCCGAGACGGCGGCCTGCTGCAGGTCGGAGTCGAGGGTCGTGTAGATCCGGTAGCCGCCGCGCTTGAAGGTGGCGTCGCGCTCGTCCTGGCTCGCACCGAACGCGTCGTCGTTCTTGATGACCCAGGTGACGTAGTCGCAGAAGAAGGCCGCGACTCCGGCCGTCTGGCAGCCGGTGCTCGGCTCGGTGATGTCCGGCGTCACGGGCTCGGCGACGGCCGCCTGCGCCTGCTCGGACGTCACCTTCGACTCGAGGTCCATGCGGGTCACGATGTAGTCGCGCCGGTCCCGGGTCTGCGGGTAGCCCTCCGCGGCGGGGTTCGCCGGGTCGCCGGGCCGGTCGAAGCGGAACTTCTCGGGGTTGTTCACGATCGCGACGAGCGCGGCGGACTGCGCGAGCGAGAGGTCCTTCGCGCTCACTCCGAAGTAGTAGCGGGCGGCCGCCTCGACGCCGTAGACGGTGCCGCCGAACAGGGCGATGTTGAGGTAGCCCAGCAGGATGTCGTTCTTCGGGTACTCCTTCTCGAGCCCGATGGCGAGCCGCATCTCGGCGACCTTGCGCTCCGGAGTGGTCTCCGTGGCCTCGCGGTAGGCCGCGTCGCGCTCGATCGGATCGCTGAGCGCCTCCGCCTTCTGCACGAGCACGTTCTTGACGTACTGCTGCGTGATGGAGGAGCCGCCCTGGACGTCCCCGCCCATGGCCGTCGTCGCAGCCGCGCGGACGGTGCCGAGCAGATCGATGCCGCCGTGCTCGTAGAAGCGGGGGTCCTCGGAGGCGACCACGGCGTCCTTCACGAACGGCGAGATCTCGTCCCAGCCCACTTCGACGCGGTTCTGGGCGTAGAAGGAGGCGAGCAGCACGTCGCCGCCGGAGGAGTCCTTCGCGTACACGTCGCTCTTCTCGGCGAGCGTGCCGATCTCGAGGTACTCGGGGAGGTTGTCGAACATCTCCACCGTGTTGCCGGCGGCCATGCCGCTCAGCGCGATCGCCGGCGTCACCGAGGCGGCCACCAGGACTCCCGCGACGACGCTCATGGCGACGATGCCGATCAGTCCGCCGACGGCGCCCCCGATGGTCTTCACGACTCTGGTCCCGCCCTGCCCCGACATAGAATCAGCGTAGTCGCCGCGCTCGGACGAGCCGCGGCGCTCATCCCGCCGACGCGCGGCGCTCAGCAGTCGTCCCGCACCGGCCGCACCCGAGGAGAGCCATGTCCGTCCCGCGCTGGGAGTACATCACCACCCCGCTGATGATCCACAACACCACGGCGATCCTGAACACCTGGGGATCCGAGGGCTGGGAGCTGGTCCAGATCGTGACCGGTCCCGAGGGCGGCCTCGTCGCGTACCTCAAGCGCCCCGTCGCCGAGGCCGGCGCGTGATCGCCGAGCGTCTCGCGGAGCTCGGCGTCGAGCTGCCCGCCGTGGCGGTCCCCGCCGGCGCCTACGTCCCCGCCGTCGTGCACGGCGGCCTCGTCTACACGGCGGGGCAGATCCCCTTCGTCGACGGCGCTCTGCCGCTGGTCGGCAAGGTCGGCGCCGAGGTGTCGCCCGAGCAGGCGAAGGAGCTGGCCCGCACCTGCGCCCTCAACGCGCTCGCGGCCGTCGCCGACGCGATCGGATCGCTCGACCGGGTGACGCGGATCGTGAAGCTCACCGGCTTCGTCGCGTCCGCCTCCGGCTTCACCGGGCAGCCCGGCGTGATCAACGGCGCTTCGGAGCTGCTCGGCGACGTGTTCGGCGAGCCCGGCCGTCACGCGCGCTCGGCCGTCGGGGTGGCGGAGCTGCCCCTCGGCGCTCCCGTCGAGGTCGAGCTGATCGTCGCCTTCGACTGACGCACCGCCCCCTCCGGCCCACGCGGCGGGAGGGGGCGTGCGGTGCCCGGTCAGTCCGCGGCGATCGCGGAGGAGATCACCGCCATCACCTGCGTGTCCGCGAGCGTCGTCGTGTCGCCCACGGCGCGTCCCTCCGCCACGTCGCGCAGCAGCCGGCGCATGATCTTCCCCGAGCGGGTCTTGGGCAGCTCCTGCACCACGAAGATCCGCTTCGGGCGGGCGATCGCGCCGATGTGCTCGGCGACGTGCGCCTTCAGGGTGGCCTCGAGCTCGTCGTGCCCGTGGGCCAGCGCCTCGGCCTGGCTCGCCTTCGCGATCACGAACGCGACCACGGCCTGGCCGGTGGTCTCGTCCGCGGCTCCCACGACGGCCGCCTCGGCGACGACCGGGTGCGAGACGAGGGCCGACTCGATCTCGGCCGTCGAGAGGCGGTGGCCGGAGACGTTCATCACGTCGTCCACGCGCCCCAGGAGCCAGAGGTCGCCGTCCTGGTCGCGACGCGCTCCGTCGCCCGCGAAGTAGCGGTCGCCGAACTTCGACCAGTAGGTCTCGACGTAGCGCTCCGGGTCGCCCCAGATGCCGCGCAGCATCGCCGGCCAGGGCTCGGTGATCACGAGCAGTCCGCCCTCGTCGGCGCCGACCGGCGTCCCGGCGTCGTCGACCACGTCGATCGAGATCCCCGGCAGAGCGACCTGCGCGGACCCGGGCTTGAGAGTCGTCACCCCGGGCAGGGGGGACACCATCATCGCGCCGGTCTCGGTCTGCCACCACGTGTCGACGATGGGGGTGCGGCCGCCGCCGATGACGTCGCGGTACCAGACCCACGCCTCCGGGTTGATCGGCTCGCCGACCGATCCGAGCAGGCGAAGGCTCGAGAGGTCGAAGCGCTGCGGGATCTGCCGGCCGAGCTTCATGAAGGAGCGGATCGCCGTGGGCGCCGCGTAGAGGATCGTCACGCCGTGCTTCTCGACGATCTCCCACCAGCGGCCGGGATGCGGGCTGTCCGGAGTGCCCTCGTACATCACCTGGGTGGCGCCGTTGGCGAGCGGGCCGTAGACGACGTAGCTGTGCCCGGTGATCCAGCCCACGTCCGCGGTCGACCAGTAGACGTCCGACTCGGGGTGCAGGTCGAAGACCGCGCGGTGCGTGAAGGCGACCTGGGTGAGGTACCCGCCGCTGGTGTGCAGGATGCCCTTGGGCTTCCCGGTCGTGCCGCTCGTGTAGAGGATGAAGAGGGGCTGCTCGGCGGGGAACGGCTTGGCGACGTGGTCGGCGTCGACCGCCACGATCTCCTCGTGCCACCAGAGGTCGCGCCCCTCGTGCCAGGCGACCTCGTTGCCTCCGCGGCGCACGACCAGGACGTGCTGGACGCTGGACTCGCCGCCGAGGGCGAGCGCGGCGTCGACCGCCGGCTTCAGGGGCGAGACGGCGCCCTTGCGCCAGCCGCCGTCGGCGGTGATGACGAGTGTCGCCTCCGCGTCGTCGATCCGCGCGCGCAGGCTCTCGGCGCTGAAGCCGCCGAAGACGACGGAGTGGACCGCCCCCAGCCGGGCGACGGCCAGCATCGCGATGACCGCCTCCGGGATCATGGGCAGGTAGATCGCGACGCGGTCGCCGGCGCGGACGCCGAGGCTCGTGAGCAGGTTCGCGGCGCGCTTCACCTCGGCGGTGAGCTCGGCGTAGGTGATCGAGCGGGAGTCGCCGGGCTCGCCCTCCCAGTGCAGGGCGACGCGGTCGCCGTGGCCGGCCAGGACGTGGCGGTCGAGGCAGTTGTAGGCCACGTTCAGCTCACCGTCGTCGAACCACTTCGCGAACGGGGGCTCGCTCCAGTCGAGGGTGCGCGTGAACGGTCGGTGCCAGTGCAGGAGCTCGCGGCTCCGGTCGGCCCAGAAGGCGAGGCGGTCGGCCGCGGCCTCGTCGTAGAGCGCGGCGGTCGCGACCGCTCCGGCGGCGAGATCGGCCGGCGGCGGGAACCGGCGGGTCTCGTGGAGGAGGTTGTCGATGGCGTTCCGGTCGGCGGCCGGGGCGTCGGGGGGAGTGGACATCTGCGATTCGCTCCTTCGCGAGTGAGACGTTCGCCGGCCCGCGCGGTCGGCGTCGCACCACCGTAGCGCCCGCCTCCGGCGCGGATCGCCGAGCGCCGCAAGCTGGGTGCGGGGCGGGTGTCGGATAAGAGTCCGCAGAGAACAGGATCCGGGCTTGGCGAATCGCGATCCGTCCCCTACAGTTGCATACGGCCGAATGAACTTCGGCCCAGCGGCGCAAGTGATTCCCCCCAATCCAGCGCCGCCGAGGCGGCACCTGTTCCCCCCAATGGGTGCCGCCCCCTTCTTCCCGCCGGATCCGGCGGACGGATGCCCCCGCTCGAGCCCTGCTCGCGGGGGCGTTTCCGCGTTGCCGGGACGTCTCCTCGTCGACTGGGCTTCTCTGCGCCGTGGGGCCCCTCCTCGGAGCGGCTCACTGCCGAGAGCCCCGGGCCGCCCCTGCGCGCGCGTCCGGCCCGGGTCGTTCCTCCACAGGCGCCGACGCGGGCGTCTCTCCTCCGATCGGGCAGGGAGCGCCCCGGCGCGCGGAACGGGCTCCTAGCGTGCCGGGATGACCCGCGACTTCGTCCCCCTCGTCCCCGCCGAGCACCGCCGCGACCCGCTGCCGGTGCGGCCCGCCGCCGCCGGTCTCGGGCTGCTCGCGCCGCACGCCGCGGATCCCGCGGTGACCGACCTCTTCGTGAACGGCGGCGCGGGCCTCTGGATCGACCGGGGCGGTGGTGCGGAGCGGGTTCCGGAGTGGACGCTCGACGCCGCCGGAGCACGGCGGCTGGCCGTCGCGCTGGTCGCGGCCGGTGGACGGCACGTCGACGAGGCGAGCCCGTGCGTGGACGTCAGGCTCCGCCACGGGGTCCGCGTGCACGTCGTGCTGCCGCCGGTGGCGACCGGGGGAGCGCTCGTGTCGGTGCGGGTGCCGCGGTCGGACTCCTGGACGCTCGGGGAGCTGCAGGCGGCCGGGATGCTGGACGACGACGGAGTGCGGCTTCTGCGCCGGGCGGTCCGCGAGCGGTGGAACCTGCTGATCACGGGAGCCGGTGGATCAGGCAAGACCACCCTGCTCGGCGCCCTGCTCGGGTGCGCGGCGCCGACCGAGCGGATCGTCGCCATCGAGGACGTCGGCGAGCTCCGGCCGGCGCACCCGCACGTCGTCTCGCTCGAGGCGCGGCAGCCCAACCTCGAGGGCGCCGGTGCCGTGGGCCTGGACCGGCTCGTGCGGGAGGCGCTGCGGATGCGTCCGGACCGCCTGGTCCTCGGCGAGTGCCGCGGCGTCGAGCTGCGCGAGCTGCTGTCCGCGCTGAACACCGGGCACGACGGCGGTGCGGGGACCCTCCACGCGAACTCCCTCGAGGACGTGCCCGCGCGTCTCGAGGCGCTCGGGGTCCTCGCGGGACTCGGGCCCGAGGCGATCGCCCGCCAGACGGTCAGCGCGATCGACCTGGTGCTCCACCTCGAGCGCCGCGACGGGCGGCGGCGGCTGGCGGCATCCGGGACGTTCGCGCTCGACGCGGCCGGCCGCCTGAGGGTCGAGGACGGGTCGCTCCCGAGCGCCTCGAGGTCGAGCGCGTGACGGGCCGCGACGGGCTGGACGAGGTCGCGGCCGTCGTGCACCGACTGGCCGTCCTCCTCGCGGCGGGAGTGGCTCCCGCGTCGGCCCTCGGGCATCTCGCGGGGGCGGAGGGGGCGGACAGCGGGGACGCGCGGCGGCGGCGACTGCTCCGGGCGGTGTCGGAGGAGGCCGGCCGCGGGGGCGACGTGACGGAGGCGCTGCTGCGCGGGACGCCGGTTTCGCGGCGGAGCGGCTCGGAGCGGAAGCGGCCGCGACGGCGAGCGCCGGACACCGGTGAGGCGACCGCGTGGGCGGCGCTGGCCGCCGCGTGGCGGGTGGCCGCCGACTCCGGCGCGCCGGTCGCCGCCGCTCTCGGCGAGCTGGCGGAGTCCCTGCGCGAGCTGGCGCGCGCCCGCCGGGACATCGAGGTGGCTCTGGCCGGTCCCTCCGCCACCGGGAGGGTCGTGAGCGCGCTGCCGCTGGCGGCGCTGGGTCTGGGGGCACTGCTGGGCTTCGACGTGGTCGGCGTGCTCCTCGGGACGGTGCCCGGTGCGGTCTGCCTGGTCGGGGGAGCCGGGTTGATGGCGGCCGCGCACGCGTGGACGCGGCGCCTCGTCCGAAGCGCGGCCCCGGCCGATCCGGCGCCCGGGCTCGCGCTCGACCTCCTCTCGGTGGCGCTGGCCGGTGGCGGCTCGATCGAGTCGTCGCGCGCCCGGGTCGTGGCGGCGCTCGCCGAGTGCGGGCTCGACTCGGGCGAGCGCGTGCTCTCCGACGCGGACCCGGTGCTCGCCCTCTCCGCGGCGGCGGGCGTGCCGGCCGGACGCCTGCTCCGGAGCGAGGCGGCTCTGGTCCGGGCACGGGCGTCCACCGGGGCGCGGGAGCGAGCCGCTCGGCTCGGTGTGACCCTGATGCTGCCGCTCGGGATCTGCGTGCTGCCGGCGTTCCTGCTGCTCGGAGTGGCTCCGATGGTCGTCTCGGTGCTGCTCTCGACGTTCTCGGTGGCGGCGTGACGCGGTCGACCGCTCCTCCACAGGGGCGGGATCGGGAGGCGTCTCCACGGATCGGCCGGAGGGTCGATCGGTGGGATCGGGAGTCAGCGATCCTCGGAGGAGGGGCACGGAGCGGGGCGGAACGGAGCAGGACGGATGAGAAGTGGCACGGCGATCAGCGGCGGGGGAGTCTCCCGGAGTCGAGGACTCGGTAGGAGCAGGGATGCGGGAAGTGGTGTGCCCGGAACGAGCCGGGGCTCGAGGAGCGGCGGAGGTGCGGCGTCCGGTGGAGGAACGGGCATCGACGTCTCCGCGGGGCGCGTCGAGTGGCGCCGACCCGGGTGGGGAGGTCTCGGCGCTCTGGGCGACGAGGAGGGGTCGGCGACGGCGGAGTACGCGATCGCGACGATGGCCGCGGTCGGTTTCGCCGGGCTGCTGGTGGTCATCCTCAAGGGCGACGAGGTGCGGAGCATCCTGACCGACCTGGTGACCCGCGCGCTCACCGCGGCGGGATGAGAGGCCTTCCGCTGCTGCGCGGGCGGCTCGTCCAGGAGGAGGGCTCGGCCACTGCCGAGCTCGCGCTCGTGCTCCCGGCGGTGGTCGCGGTGCTGGCGCTGTGCCTGGGGTCGGTGGCGGCCTCGGCGCAGTACGTCCGGCTCGTCGACGCGGCCGCCGACGCGGCCCGGTCCGCGGCCCGGGGCGACGACCCCCGCGCGCCGCTCGCCCGGGTGACGGGGGCGTCGCTCACGGCGGGGGAGCAGGACGGACTGGTCTGCGTCGACGTCGCGGCCCGGCTGCGCCCGCTCCCGGCGGTGTCGCTCCCGGTCTCGGTCCGGTCCTGCGCGCTGGGCGGGGGCGGATGATCCGCCGACTCCCCGGGGCTGTCCGCGACCGGGAGGAGGGATCGGCCGCGGTCGTGGCGATCGGAGTCGTCGCGGGCACGATCCTGGTGACGGCCGCCGTGCTCGCCGGCTGCGCAGGAGTCGTCGGGCACCAGCGAGCGGTCGCCGCCGCGGACGCCTCGTCCCTGGCAGCGGCCGACGTCGCCTCCGGCCTGCTGGCCGGGGATCCGTGCGGACGTGCCGCCGCCGTGGCCCGCGCGAACGGCGCCGAGCTCGTCCTCTGCGACGTCGACGGCGGCGTCGCGAGAACGGAGGCGGCCGTCGCCGCGGGTCCGCTCTCCCTCACGGCGCGGTCGAGGGCCGGCCCGCCGCCCTGAGGGCGGGGGCAGCAGCGGGCGTCGTCCGGACCGAGGTTCGGACGACGCCGCGGGAGCGCGTCAGTCGGAGGAGAGTCGCTGGTACCGGTACGCGGCGGCGGTCGGCAGGGCGCCCGCGCCCTCGTCGTGCTCGAGGCCGCCGGCGAGGAGGTAGATGTAGCGGGAGCCCGCCCTCGCCCCGGGGATCTCGAGGCGTGCGGCGGGGGCCTGATCGTCGCCGTATCCCCGGCGGAGGGTCTTGCCCTCCAGCGGTCCGTCGAGGAGCTTGGCCGTGTAGGCGGAGGTCGTGGTGGTGTGCGTCGTTGCCATGCCTCATCATGCGCCGATCGGCGCCGCGCGTCACCCCCGTCGACGGCAGGCCGGGCAGGCGGCTCCGAGGCCGTGTCCAGCGTCCTCCCGAGGTCCCCGTGTCCTCGGGAGGGGGCAGCACGTCCGGGGTCAGTGTGTATGGTGTGCCTGTCGGGCGCCCCCGCCGATGGGGACGCGTCGCCGTTCCCCGCACCACGTCGCCGCGCACCGTCTCCCCGCAGCAGGGGACGTCGGACCACTGGTCGTCCGACCCGACAGCACCAATCGAGGAGAACTGTGTCCGGCACGAAGAAGCTGGTGATCGTCGAGTCGCCGGCGAAAGCCAAGACCATCGCCCAGTACCTGGGCG
The DNA here is from genome assembly GCF_002932915.1 of Rathayibacter sp. RFBD1. Taxonomy (NCBI): domain Bacteria; kingdom Bacillati; phylum Actinomycetota; class Actinomycetes; order Micrococcales; family Microbacteriaceae; genus Rathayibacter; species Rathayibacter sp. RFBD1. Next base: position 91,847 of record NZ_PSWQ01000026.1, on the reverse strand, counting down.
ACGGCTACGAGGTGCTCGCCTCCGTCGGGCACATCCGCGACCTCATCGAGCCGAAGAACCTCCCCCCGGAGCTGAAGAAGGGCCCGCTGGGCAAGTTCTCCGTCGACGTCGACAACGGCTTCGAGCCCTACTACGTCGTGTCCGACCAGAAGAAGAAGACGGTCGCCGACCTCAAGCGCGCGCTGAAGAACGCCGACGAGCTCTACCTCGCCACTGATGAGGACCGCGAGGGCGAGGCCATCGCGTGGCACCTCCTCGAGGAGCTCAAGCCCAAGGTCCCCGTGCACCGCATGGTCTTCCACGAGATCACGAAGGACGCGATCCAGAAGGCGCGCGACAACACCCGGGACATCGACACCTCCCTGGTCGACGCCCAGGAGACCCGCCGCATCCTCGACCGCCTCTACGGCTACGAGATCTCGCCCGTGCTGTGGCGCAAGGTCGGCCCCGGGCTCTCGGCCGGCCGGGTGCAGTCGGCCGCGACCCGCCTGGTGGTCGACCGCGAGCGGGAGCGCCTGGCGTTCGTGTCGGCGAGCTACTGGGACCTCGCCACCGTGCTGGCGCCCGAGTCGGACGCCGCGGCGGGCTTCGACGCCCGCCTGGCTCGGCTCGACGGCAAGCGGATCGGAAGCGGCCGCGACTTCGACGACCGCGGTCAGCTGAAGGGCGACGTCACCGTCCTCGACGAGTCCACCGCCGGTGCCCTCGCCGAGGCCCTGCGTGACCCCGCCACCACGGTCCGGGTCTCGAACCTCGAGTCCAAGCCGTACTCGCGCCGCCCCGCCGCCCCGTTCACCACGTCCACGCTCCAGCAGGAGGCGGCGCGCAAGCTCCGCTTCTCGGCGCGCCAGACGATGAGCGTCGCGCAGTCGCTCTACGAGAACGGCTTCATCACCTACATGAGGACCGACTCGCCCGGGCTCTCGCAGCAGGCGCTGAACGCCGCACGCACCCAGGCCGCGTCCCTCTACGGAGCCGAGACCGTCCCGGACAAGCCCCGGCTGTACTCCGGCAAGAACAAGAACGCGCAGGAGGCGCACGAGGCCATCCGGCCCGCGGGCGAGACCTTCCGCACCCCGGACCAGCTCTCGGGCACCCTCCGCGGCAACGACCTCCGCCTCTACGAGCTCATCTGGAAGCGCACCGTCGCCTCGCAGATGGCCGACGCCAAGGGCTCGACCGCCACCGTGACGCTGCTCGCCGAGCCGGCCGGCGACGTCGCGAAGACCGCCGAGTTCACCGCCTCCGGAACCGTCATCACCTTCCGCGGATTCCTGCTCGCCTACGAGGAGGGGCGCGACGAGGAGCGTCACGGCGCCCGCGACGAGAAGGACGCCAAGCTGCCGGTGCTCGAGGTCGGCCAGAGCCTGGTCGTCGCCGAGGTCGAGGCCAAGGGCCACGAGACCTCGCCGCCCCCGCGCTACACGGAGGCGAGCCTGGTCAAGGCGCTCGAGGAGCTCGGCATCGGCCGGCCCTCGACCTACGCGTCGATCATCTCCACCATCGTCGACCGCGGCTACGTCACTCCGCGCGGGACCGCCCTCGTGCCCAACTGGATCGCCTTCTCGGTGGTCCGGCTGCTCGAGGACTTCTTCTCCGACCTGGTGGAGTACGACTTCACCGCCGAGATGGAGGGCGACCTCGACCGCATCGCCGGCGGCGAGGAGGACCGCGTCGCCTGGCTCAACCGCTTCTACTTCGGCGGAGGCACGCACCCCGGGCTCCGACACGTCGTGGACAACCTCGGCGAGATCGATGCGAAGAGCATCAACTCCGTCCGGATCACGGACGACATCACCCTGCGCATCGGCAAGTACGGCCCCTACCTCGAGGTGGCCCAGGAGGAGGGGCAGGAGACGCCGCGTCGCGTCAACCTGCCGCTCGAGCTGGCTCCCGACGAGCTCACGCCCGCCAAGGCGCAGGAGCTCGTCGACGCCCCGGTGCAGACCGACCGCGTGCTGGGAAGCAACCCCGACTCGGGCAAGACCGTCGTCGTCAAGGACGGGCGCTTCGGCCCCTACGTGACCGAGGTCGATCCGGAGCCGGAGACCACGGCGGATCCCGCCACCGGGGAGGTCGTCGAGCCCGCGCCCGCGAAGCGCGGCGCGAAGAAGCCCGCTGTCGTGAAGCCGCGCACCTCCTCCCTCTTCAAGTCGATGGACGTCGCGTCGATCGACCTGGTGACGGCGCTGCGCCTGCTCGACCTGCCGCGCACGGTCGGCGACGACCCCGAGAGCGGCGAGCCGATCACGGCTCAGAACGGCCGGTACGGCCCGTACATCAAGAAGGGCACCGACAGCCGGTCGCTCACCAGCGAGGACCAGATCTTCGAGGTCGACCTGCCGACGGCGCTCGAGATCTTCGCCCAGCCGAAGTACGGGGCGCGACGCGCGTCGAGCGCGCTGAAGGAGTTCGAGGCGGACCCCGTCAGCGGCAAGCCGATCCGGATCCGCGACGGACGCTTCGGCGCCTACGTGACCGACGGCGAGACCAACGTCACGATCTCCAAGGGCCTCACGATCGAGGAGATCGACTTCGAGCAGGCGGTCCAGATGCTCGCCGACAAGCGCGCGAAGGGCCCGGCCAAGAAGGCTCCGGCCAAGCGCGCGCCGGCCAGGAAGCCCGCGGCGAAGACGACCGCGGCCAAGACGACCGCGGCCAAGACGACCGCGGCGAAGACGACCGCGGCCGCCAAGAAGACGACCGCAGCGAAGAAGCCCGCCGCGCCCCGCGCCACCGCCGCGAGCCGCGCGGCTGCGGCGGCCGCCGCCGAGACGTCGGACGCGACGGAGTCGTGACCGGGCTGTTCGTCACCCTCGAGGGCGGGGACGGCGCGGGCAAGACCACGCAGGCCCGGCTGCTCGAGGAGTGGCTGGGCACGCGGGGCGAGACCGTCGTCCGCACCCGCGAGCCCGGAGGCACCGAGGTGGGCCTGCAGATCCGCGAGATCGTTCTGCACCACCGCGGCGAGATCGACCCGCGGGCCGAGGCCCTGCTCTACGCGGCGGACCGCGCCCAGCACATCGGGACGCTCGTGCGACCGGCGCTCGAGCGCGGCGAGGTCGTCGTGCAGGACCGCTACATCGACTCCTCCGTCGCCTACCAGGGAGCCGGGCGGGTCCTCGACGCCGTCGAGGTCCGGCGGCTCTCGGAATGGGCCACCCGCGACCTGAGGCCCGACCTCACCGTCCTGCTCGACCTCGACCCCGCCGTCGCGCGGGGCCGGCTCGACGCGGCCCGCACCCGCTTCGACCGGCTGGAGGCCGAGAAGGCGGAGTTCCACGGGCGAGTGCGCGAGGCGTTCCTGGCGATCGCCGAGACGGATGCCGAGCGCTTCCTCATCCTGGACGCCGCTCTCCCCGTCGAGGAGATCGCGGCCGCGGTGCGGGAGCGGGTCGCCGTCCTCCTCGACGGCGCGTCGGCTGTCGGTGCTCGCGGTTAGCCTGGTGGCATGACCGTCTGGAGCCAGCTCGTCGGGCAGGAGCACGCCATCGGCGCCCTGCAGGACGCCTCGACGCCCCGGGACGACCGTGGCCGGGAGTCGTCGTCGATGACGCACTCCTGGCTCATCACCGGCCCTCCCGGGTCCGGCCGCTCGAACCTCGCCTACGCGTTCGCCTCCGCACTGCTCTGCCGCCACGGCGGCTGCGGGGAGTGCCCCGACTGCCGCCAGGTCGCCGCCCGCTCCCATCCCGACCTCGCCGTGCTGACCACCGAGCGCGTGATCATCTCGATCGACGAGGTGCGGCGGCTGGTCAGCAGCTCGCAGTACTCGCCCTCGGTGTCGCGCTACCGCGTCATGGTCATCGAGGACGCCGACCGGATGAGCGAGCGCACGTCCAACGTGCTGCTGAAGGCGCTCGAGGAGCCGCCGGAGCGCACGGTCTGGATCCTGTGCGCCCCGAGCGAGGCCGATCTGCTCCCCACCATCCGCTCCCGCGTCCGCTCCGTGCGGCTCCGCGTGCCGAGCGTCGAGGACGTCGCCGGTCTCCTCGAGCGCCGCGACGGGGTCGACCCCGAGACCGCCGAGCGCGCCGCCCGCCAGGCTCAGAGCCACATCGGGATGGCGCACCGCCTGGCGACCGACGCGAACGCGCGCGAGCGGCGCGAGGAGACGCTCCGCATCGCCCTGCGCCTCCGCGGCGTCTCGGACGCGGTGCTCGGCGCTGCGCGGATGATCGAGGTCGCGACCGAGGACGCCAAGGCGATCACCCTCGAGCGCGACGAGGCCGAGCGGCAGCAGGCGCTGCGCTCGCTCGGCGTCGAGCCCGGGGGCACCGTGCCCGCGCAGCTCCGCTCGCAGCTGCGGGCGCTCGAGGAGGACCAGAAGCGACGCGCGACGCGGAGTCTCCGCGACGGCCTCGACCGGATCCTCGTCGACCTGCTCTCCCTCTACCGCGACGTGGTGCGCCTCCAGCTCGGAGCGCCCGGCGGCGTCATCAACGAGGAGGTCCGGACCGAGATGACCGCGCTCGCCGACGCGACTCCGCCCGACCGCACGCTCGCCGTCCTCGACGCGATCGCGACCGCCCGGCAGCGGATCGACGCGAACGTCTCCCCGGTCCTCGCTCTCGAGGCGCTGCTCGTCGTCGCGGCGCGCCGCCCGGTGGCCGCGTGAGGCGGGGGCGCCGGTCGGCCGTCGTCGTCGCGCTCGCCGCGGCCGCGTCCCTCCTGACCGGCTGCTTCGCGCCCGGCCCGAGCGTCGACCGGACCTCCACCCCCTATCCGCAGACCGTCGACGACTCCCTGGAGCGCTACTACTCGCAGGTGCTGGTCTGGGACGACTGCGGCGACGGCGCTCTCTGCACCGACGCGACCGTCCCGCTCGACTGGGACGACCCCTCGGGGGAGACGGCGTCGATCGCCCTGGTGCGCCGACCCGCGACGAAGGGACCGGCGATCGGCTCCCTGCTCGTGAACCCGGGCGGACCGGGAGCGTCGGGCGTCGACTTCATCCGCGACAGCGCCGACTACGCGGTCGACTCCGCGCTCGCCGCCCGGTACGACGTCGTCGGCTTCGATCCGCGCGGAGTGGGCGCCTCCACCGCGGTCTCCTGCCTCGACGCCGCGGGCCTCGACTCCTACCTCTACGACATCACGCCCGGGGAGCGGGGCAGCGACGAGTGGGTCCAGGCGCAGCGCACGTCCGCCGCTGCGTTCGCCGCCGCCTGCCAGGAGCGCAGCGGGCCGCTGCTGTCCGAGGTCGGCACCCCGAGCGCCGCCCGTGATCTCGATGTGCTCCGCGCGGCGCTCGGCGACGAGACGCTGCACTACCTCGGCTACTCCTACGGCACGTTCCTCGGAGCGACCTACGCCGGGCTGTTCCCGGACCGGGTCGGCCGCCTCGTCCTCGACGGCGCGATCGACCCGGCGGCCACCTCGTTCGACGTGGTGCGCGAGCAGGCGAAGGGGTTCGAGAGCGCACTGCGCGCCTACCTCGCCGACTGCCTCAGCTCGGACGACTGCCCGTTCACCGGCACCGTCGACGCGGGGATGGCCCAGCTGAAGCGCATGCTCGAGGACGTGGACGCCTCGCCGATCCGCGCCGCCGACGGCCGGGAGCTCGGCGCGAGCACGCTGTTCACCGCGATCGTCTACCCGCTCTACGACGCCACGGCGTGGGGAGCGCTGAGCGAGATGCTGGCCGGCGTCCGCCGGGGCGACCCCGCGGTCGCGTTCCAGTACGCGGACGCCTACAACGGGCGCGACGCGGACGGCCGGTACGCGGACAACACCACCGAGGCGTTCCTCGCGATCAACTGCGTCGACTACTCCTACGACGCCGACACCGCCTCGATGCGCGCCGACGAGGCCGCTCTCGAGCAGGCCGCGCCGACCATCGGCCGCTACATGGCCTACGGCGACATCCTCTGCAGCGAGTGGCCGGCGGCGTTCGAGGGCTCCCGCGAGCCGATCACCGCGGAGGGCTCGGCGCCCATCCTGGTCGTGGGCACCACGAACGATCCCGCGACGCCCTACGTATGGGCGCAGGCGCTCGCGGGCGAGCTCTCCGCCGGTCACCTGGTCACCTACGACGGCGAGGGCCACACGGCCTACAACAAGTCGACGTCCTGCGTGAACGACGCGGTCGACGCGTACCTGCTCGAGGGGACCGTCCCGGAGGTGGATCCGCAGTGCTGACCGAGCAGGAGCGGTCCCGCGAGCAGCAGCCCGGGCTCCGCGAGCGCAAGCGCCTGGCCACGCGGCGGGCGATCGAGATCGCCGTCCTCCGCCTGGCGAGCGAGCGCGGGCCGGAGCGGGTGACCATCGAGGACGTCTCGCGCGCCGCCGACGTCTCCACGCGCACCTTCTTCAACTACTTCGCCTCGAAGGAGGACGCGCTGGTCGGCGGGCTCCCGGTCATCGCCGACGAGACGGCGGCGGCGTTCGTCACGGGCCGGGGCGCCGTGCTCGAGGACCTGCAGCGGGTCTTCGTCGCCGCGATGGAGGAGCCGCTCGAGGAGGACCGGGAGCTGCACGTCCTCCGTCGCGCGCTCTTCCGCGAGCACCCGCATCTGGTCGGTCTGAAGATCGCGGGCATGCGCGAGTTCGAGCTCGCGGTCGAGGGGCTCGTCGCCGAGCGTCTCGGCCAGGAGGACGACGACGCGGAGCGGGTGCGCAGCCGGGCGCGGATGCTGACGCTCCTCGGGCTCGCCGCCGTCCGCCACGCCTGGGCGGCCTGGGTCGATCACGACGGCCGGGAGGCCCTGCCCGGACGCATCGCCCGCTCCTTCGAGGAGCTCCGCGGCGCGCTCGCCTGAGCCGAGTGCGGCGGTCGCCGCCGCCGTCGCGGAGCCTCTGCTCGACCGCACCGTCCTGATTCACGCCCGGGGGCGCGAGCAGGCTATGCTGTGTAATCGTGTCCGGGGCTCAGGCCCCGCGTGCACGCCGCCTTAGCTCAGTCGGCAGAGCGTCTCACTCGTAATGAGAAGGTCGTGGGTTCGATTCCCACAGGCGGCTCCCTCTCCCGTCATCCGCGACGTCCCGGCCGGATCCGCGAGTTCCCGGCCGGATCCGCGACGTCCAGGTCGCGTCGAACTCGCGTCGCTACCCTGTTGCGGATGACCGACACGCCTCCTCCCCGCCGTCGCCGCACTCTCGTGGTCGCCGCGGTGCTCGTGGCCGCCGTGCTCGGTGGCGGCGCCTTCGGCGTGGGGACGGCCCTCGGCAGCGCCGCGGAGCCCGGGGCGCTGCCCGTCGTCTCGACCCCGACCGTTACCGCGACTCCCACACCGACGCCGACGGCCACGGCGCGGCCCACCGCCGAAGCGGCGGCCGAGGCGCTCCGCACCTGCTCGGTGGCGGGGCTCGCCGCCGACCCGCGCCTGGGCTCGATGCAGGCGCGTGTGGTCGACGCCGCGACGGGCGAGGTCCTGTTCGACCGCGGGGGCGGGACCGCGTCCCGCACCGCCTCCGCCCTCAAGATCCTCACGGCCGCGTCGGCGCTCGCGGTCCTCGGCCCGGACACGCGCATCGCCACCACCGTGGTCCGCGGGAGCGAGCCCGGAAGCGTCGTCCTCGTCGGCGGGGGAGACCTCACCCTGACCCGGCTCCCGACCGGCCGGGAGTCGACCTACGCCGGAGCGGCCCACCTCGACGACCTCGCGGCGCAGGTCGAGAGCGCCTGGGAGGCGGACCCGTCCACCGCCGGGACGCCGATCACGTCGCTGGTGCTCGACTCCTCCCTCTACTCGGGCGAGACCTGGCAGCCGAGCTGGAACCGCAAGGAGCAGGTCGACGGCTACATGCCCGAGATCACGGCGCTCCAGGTGGATGGCGATCGCGAGGACCCCACGGCCTCGACCTCCGAGCGCGGCACGGATCCGGTCGGCCGGGCCGGAGAGGCGTTCGCCGACGAGCTGGACAGCTCGCCCGTGGTCTCCACCGGGACCGCTCCCGCGGGCGCCGCGGTTCTCGGCACGGTGGAGTCGGCCCCGGTCGGCACGCTCGTGCAGCAGATGCTGCTCGTCTCCGACAATGCGATCGCCGAGATGCTCGCGCGACTCGTCGCGATCCGCACCGGCGCGGGCAGCGACTTCGCTGCCGAGCAGGCCGGTGTGCTGCAGGGGCTCGCCGGTTACGGCGTCGACACGTCCGGGATCGCGATCGTCGACGGCTCCGGCCTGAGCGACGACAACGCGGTCGCGCCGGCGTACTTCACCGAGCTGCTCCGGAAGGTGCAGGCCCGCGAGGGGCAGCTGGGGATCCTCCTGGACGGCCTGCCGGTGTCGGGCCGGACGGGCTCGCTCTCCTACTCCGACCGCTTCGCCGGCGACAACGCCGCGGCCGACGGCGCGGTGCGCGCGAAGACGGGCTGGATCGACACCGGCTACACCCTGGCCGGCGTGGTCACCGCGGCGGACGGCACCGAGCTGACCTTCGCGGTCTACGCTCTCGGCGACGTCTCCGACTCGGCGAAGACCGCGATCGACACCCTCGTGACGGGCGTCTACCGCTGCGGATCCTCGCTCTCCGACTCCTGACCCGGACGGGTCGACCTCCCGCTCCTCCTCTCCACCTCCTCCCGGAAGGCCCACGATGACCACCGCACTCCTGATCGTCGACGTGCAGAACGACTTCACCGAGGGCGGCGCGCTCGCCGTCACAGGCGGCGCGGCCGTCGCCCAGGGAATCACCGCGCATCTGGCGGCGCACGCCGACCGCTACTCCGCGGTGCTGGCCTCCCGCGACTGGCACGAGGGCGACTCCGACAACGGCGGCCACTTCGCGGTGGAGCCGGACTTCGTCGACAGCTGGCCCGTCCACTGCGTCGCCGGCACGGACGGCGCGCGGTTCCACCCGGCCCTGGACACCGCTCTGATCGACGTGCAGATCCTCAAGGGGCAGGGCCGCCCCTCCTACTCGGCCTTCGAGGGCACGACGGAGGCGGGCGAGGAGCTCGGCGCCGTGCTCGCGGAGCGGGGCGTCACCGCGCTCGACGTCGTGGGACTCGCGACCGACCACTGCGTGCGCGCCTCGGCGCTCGACGCGCGACGGGCGGGGCTCGAGGTCCGCGTGCTCCAGGACCTGGTCGCAGGCGTCTCCGAGGAGGCGAGTGCCGCGGCGCTGCGCGAGCTCACGGAGGCGGGAATCCGCGTCGAGCGGTCCGTCTGAGGGCTCGTCCCTCCACAGGGCTCACGGAGGCGCAGGTCCTCGCGGCTCCCGGCGACCCGCCCCCGGAGCGATCGCCCGTCCTACACTGGGAGGACGAGAAGCTCCTCCTGGCGCGGTCTGCGCGCTCCGATCCGAAGAAGTGGTTCCCTCCTGTGACTGATTCCGTCGCGTCCCGCGCCGCCGAGACCGCTCTGCTCGCCCGCATCCCCACGCAGCTGCTGATCGGCGGTGAGTGGGTGGACGCCTCCGGCGGCGGCTCGATCGACGTCGAGGACCCGGCCACCGGAGCGGTCCTGGTCTCGATCGCCGACGCGACTCCGGAGGACGGGGTCCGGGCGCTCGACGCCGCCGTCGCCGCCGGTCCGTCGTGGGCCGCGACGGCGCCGCGGAAGCGGGGCGAGATCCTCCGGCGGGCGTTCGACCTCCTGCAGGAGCGCACCGAGGAGTTCGCGCTCCTGATGGCGCTCGAGATGGGCAAGCCGGTCGCGGAGGCGAGGGGCGAGGTCGTGTACGGCGGCGAGTTCCTCCGCTGGTTCAGCGAGGAGGCGGTGCGCATCAGCGGACGCTACGGAGTCTCGCCCGAGGGCAGCGGCCGGATGATCGTCTCGCAGCACCCGGTGGGCCCCTGCTACCTCATCACCCCCTGGAACTTCCCGCTCGCGATGGCGACGCGGAAGATCGCTCCGGCGCTGGCGGCGGGCTGCACCGTCGTCGTGAAGCCGGCCGAGCTCACTCCGCTCACCACGCTCGCCTTCGCGGCACTGCTCGCCGAGGCGGGGCTCCCCGACGGCGTGCTCAACGTGGTCACCACGTCCTCGGCGGGAGCCGTGTCGGCTCCGATCCTGTCGGATCCCCGCCTGCGGAAGGTGTCCTTCACCGGCTCCACGCCCGTCGGGCGCATGCTGCTGCAGCAGGCGTCCGAGAACGTGCTGCGGACCTCGATGGAGCTGGGCGGCAACGCGCCCTTCGTCGTGTTCGAGGACGCCGCCCTCGACCGGGCGGTCGAGGGCGCGATGCTCGCGAAGTTCCGCAACATCGGCCAGGCCTGCACGGCCGCCAACCGCTTCTTCGTGCACGAGTCGATCGCCGAGGAGTTCGCGGCGCGGATCATGGAGCGCGTGAGCGCTCTGCGCGTCGGCCGCGGCACAGAGGACGGAGTGACCATCGGCCCGCTGATCGACGAGCGCGCGGTCGAGAAGGCGTCCGCGCTGGTGGAGGACGCCGTCTCCCGCGGCGCGCGCCTGCTCACCGGCGGCGATCGGATCGAGGGGGCCGGCCACTTCTACCGGCCGACCGTGCTCGCGGCGGTCGACCGGGAGAGCGAGATCCTGCGCACCGAGATCTTCGGCCCGGTCCTCGCGATCGTGCCGTTCACCGACGAGGACGACGCCGTCGCGCTCGCCAACGACACCGAGTACGGACTGGTGTCCTACGTCTTCACGCGCGACCTCGCCCGCGGTCAGCGGATGATCGAGCGGCTCGCCACCGGGATGATGGGCCTCAACGTCGGCGTGGTGTCGAACGCGGCGGCGCCCTTCGGCGGGGTGAAGCAGTCGGGCCTCGGCCGCGAGGGCGGACTCGAGGGGATCCACGAGTACCTCAGCACCAAGTACACGCTCACCCCCGATCCCTTCGCCTGATCCGGTGGAGCGGATCGAGGTCACCGCGCTCGACGACCCGAGGCTGCGCGACTACGCCCACGCCACGGACGTCGCGCTGAAGAACGCCCGCGGCCCGCACGGCCTGTACATCGCGGAGTCGGCGCTCGTGCTCGAGCGCGCGATCGCCGCCGGGCACCGGCCGCGCTCGGTGCTCGCCCTCGGCGGTTCGGCCGGCGAGGCCGAGCGCCTGGTCGGCCGCTTCGACGTGCCCGTCTTCACGGGCTCGGGTGAGCTCCTGGCCGAGCTCACCGGGTACACCCTGCACCGCGGCCTGATCGCGGCGATGGACCGGCCCGTGCTGCCCGACCCGGCCGGCCTGCTCGCGGGAGCGCGCCGCGTCGTCGTGCTCGAGGACGTGGTCGACCCGACCAACGTCGGCGCGATCTTCCGCTCCGTCGGGGCCATCGGAGCCGATGCCGTGCTGGTGACGCCGCGCTGCTCCGATCCGTACTACCGTCGCGCCATCCGCGTGAGCATGGGAACGGTCCTCCAGGTGCCCTGGACGCGCGTCGGCGACTGGCCGTCGACGCAGCGGCTCCTGCGCGGAGCGGGCTTCACGATCGCGGCCATGGCTCTGACCCCGGAGGCGGTGCCCCTGCGGGACTTCGCCGCCCGCGCTCCGGAGCGCGTCGCCCTCGTGCTCGGCACCGAGGGGCAGGGTCTCACCGCCGAAGCGCTCGCCGCCGCCGATGTCGCCGTCCAGATCCCGATGCGGCACGGAATCGACTCGCTCAACGTCGCTGCGGCGTCGGCGGTCGCGATGTGGGCGCTCGCCGAGCCCTCCTGAGAGGCGCGCCTGTGCCCCGTTGGGGGTGCCACTGGGGCGTGAGAGCGCGCCCAGCGCTCGCCGGAAGCATCGACTGCGCTACCGTGGCCGCACTCCCGCCCGCAGCCGTCCCGAACGAGGTCGTCCATGCTCCTGCGCACGACGCTCCGCCCGCCCGTCGCGCTGCTCGTCGGAGTCGCGCTCGCGCTGAGCCTCACCGCCTGCTCCGGTCCCGCCGCGGAGGTGCCGGACGGGTCCGTGCGCGACTCGGGCTCCGTCGCTACCGCTGCCCCGGCGCCCACCGGCACAGCCGATGCCGAGAGCGGCGCGCGCATGACCCACCTGATCAGCGACTGCCTCGCCCGCTACGGCCTGAGCGACCGGCCGCCGCTCGCGAGCCCGCTCGCGGAGGAGGAGGTCCGCCTGGCGGCGCAGCGCGCCCGTGACGCCTACGACGCCACCCTGACCGACTGCTCGGCGCAGGCGCTCGCGTCCGGAGAGCCGAGCAGTGATCCGACGGGGGAGCCCGGCAGCGAGCCGACCGACGATCCCGACGCCGACTCCACCCCCGCTCCGGCGGGTTGACCGTGCGACTCGAGGGGACGTCCGCGCTGATCGCGGGGGGAGCGTCCGGACTGGGAGCCGGGACGGCGACGGCGCTCGACGCCGCAGGAGCGCACGTGGTCGTGCTCGACCTGCCGCACGCGGTGGAGGCCGCGCGTCTGCCCGCCTCCGTGCAGCTGATCGCCGGGGACGTCCTCGATCCGGACGCCGTCTCGCGCGCCGTGGAGGCGGCGGGGGAGCTGCGCGTCGCCGTGAGCTGTGCGGGCGTGGCCACACCCGGGCGGCTGCTCGGACGCGACGGGCCGCTGCCGCTCGAGCAGTTCGAGCGGGTGCTGCGGATCAACACGACCGGGACGCTCAACGTGCTGCGCCTCGCCGCGGCGTCGATCGCCGAGCGGGAGCCGGTCGACGGGGAGCGGGGAGTCCTGGTCACGACCGCCTCCGTCGCCGCCTTCGAGGGGCAGATCGGACAGGCGGCCTACGCCGCGTCGAAGGGAGCCGTGGCGGCGATGACCCTGCCGCTCGCGCGCGAGCTCGCGGCCCGGCTCGTGCGCGTGGTGTCGATCGCACCGGGCACGTTCGACACGCCCCTGCTCGCCGGGCTGCCGGACAGGGCCCGCGAGGCGCTCGGCTCGGCGACGCCGCATCCGGCTCGCCTCGGACGCCCCGAGGAGTTCGCGGCCCTGGTGCGGCACATCGTCGAGAACCCCATGATCAACGGCGAGACCATCCGGCTCGACGGGGCTCTGCGGCTGCCGCCGCGCTGAGGGACGAGCGGGCGCAGGCTGCCGGTCGAGACGTGCGGGCGTCTCGACACGCCGCTGCGCGGCTGGTCGACCGGCATGAGGCAGCGGCGGTCGCGAGACGCCGCTGCGGCGTCCGTCAGACGAGCAGCTGGTGCTTGGCGAGGTCCCGGTAGAGCGGCGTCGACTCGACGAGCTCGGAGTGGGTGCCGACTCCCACGACCTCGCCCTTCTGCAGCACGACGATGCGGTCGGAATCGACCACCGTCGACAGGCGGTGCGCGATCACCAGCAGGGTCCGGTTCTCGGCGACCGCGTCGATCGCCAGGCGCAGGCGCTGCTCGTTGAGTCCGTCGAGGCTCGACGTGGACTCGTCCAGCAGCAGGATCGGCGGGGCCGCCAGGAGCGCGCGGCCGATCGCGAGGCGCTGACGCTCACCGCCCGAGAGCATCACTCCGCTCTCGCCCACCGGCGCGTGCAGGCCGAGCGGGTTGCGCTCGAGCACGTCGGTCAGGTTCACCGCCTCGAGCACCCGGAGGCAGTCGGCGTCGTCGGCGTCGGGGCGGCCGAGGACGAGGTTCTCGCGGATGGTGCCGGCCAGGACCGGGGCGTCCTGCTCGACGTAGCCGATCTGCGCGCGGAGCGCATCGCGGTCGATGGCCGTGATGTCGACACCGCCGAGTCGGACGACGCCGGCCTCCGGGTCGTAGAACCGCTCGATGAGGGCGAGGATCGTGCTCTTGCCCGCTCCCGACGGCCCGACCAGGGCGGTGCGCTTGCCGCGCGGCACGGTGAAGGAGACGCCGCGCAGGACGGTGCGGTCGCGCTCGTCCGCTACGGCCGCCGCGTCGGGCACGGCGCCCTCCTCGTAGGAGAACACCACGTCCTCGAAGGAGATGGCCTCCTCCGCCACGCCGGCGCCGAGGCCGCCCGCGGAGGCGTCGCCGTCGCCCTCGATCGGCAGATCGATGATCTCCTGAATGCGGCCGAGGGCGCCCAGCGCCGAGTTCACCGAGGTGATGGCGCCGATGAAGTTGCCGAGCGGCATCACCATCATGAAGAGGAAGAGGATGAACGAGACCAGCTGGGCGATGTCGATCGCGCCGGACGCGACGCGGTAGCCGCCGACGCCGAGGACGGCGAGGAAGGCGACCTGCATGGCGATCCCGGCCACCGGCACCACGAGGGCCGAGACGTGCGCGACGCGGATCCCGAGGCGGTACGCCTCCGTCGCGTGCTGGTCGACGACCGCGATCTCGCGATCGGTGGCTCCGGCGGCACGGATCGTCCGGACGGCGCTGATGGCGCGCTCGACGGCCGCGGCCAGATCGCCGACCTTCTCCTGGGCCTTGCGGCTGGCGGTGCGGATGCCGCGGCCGAGGGTCAGCGCGAGCCCGAGGGCCACCGCCACCACCGCCACGATGATCAGCAGCAGCACCCAGTCGATGACGGCCATCGCGATGATCGCGCCGACGAAGACGAGGGAGCCCGCGATCGAGTCGACGAGCCCCTGGGTCAGCACCGCGCGCAGGAGCGTGGAGTCGGAGCCGACGCGCGAGACGAGGTCGCCGGTGCGGCGCGCGTCGAACTCCCGGATGGGGAGGCGCAGCAGCCGCGCGACGAGGCGGCGGCGGCTCGAGAGCACGATCCCCTCGCCGGTGCGCTGGAGCAGGTAGTGCGCGAAGCCCGAGATCAGCCCGGAGGCCACGACCAGGCCGACGAGGGCCCACACCAGCGGGCCGAGATCGAGACCGGACTGGACCCGGGTGATGACCTGGCCGACGAGCAGGGGCTGGCCGAGGCTCGCCGCCGCTCCGAACAGGCTGAGGACCACGACGACCGAGAGGATGCCGCGGTGCTCGAGCAGGTAGGGCACGAGCTGCGAGAAGGAGGCGCGGGGTCCGTCGTCGCGGGAGGGTCGTCGTCCGCCGCGCCGGGAGGTGGTGGTGCTCATCGCCGTCCATTCTGCCCCGTCGTCGCTGCGAGCAGGCCGCCAGAGGGCGGGCCCGGTGCTCAGGGAGGCAGCGGAGACGCGGACGGCCCGCCGGGGGATCCCGACGGGCCGTCCTCCGCAGGGAGTCCTACGAGACGTTGTCGTGGTACGACGCGTTCTTCGTCTCCTTGGAGAGCAGGAGCGCGATCAGCGTCAGCACGGCCGCGGCGCTGAGGTAGAGGCCGACCAGCACGGTGCTGCCGCCCGCCGCCCTCCAGAGCGCGACCGCGATGATCGGCGCGAGGGCCGCTCCGAGGATCGACGCGAGGTTGTACGCCATCGCCGAGCCGGTGTAGCGGACGTTGGTCGGGAACAGCTCGGGGAGGACGGCGCCCATCGGGCCGAAGGTCAGGCCCATCAGCGTGAAGCCGAGGATCAGGACCGCCATGACGCCCGCGAAGCCGGCGCTGAACAAGGGCACGAAGAGCAGGCCGAACACGAGGATCGCCGCGGTCACCACGAGCAGCGTCCGCCGGCGGCCGAAGCGCTCCGCGAGCGGGCCGGAGACGAGCGTGAAGATCCCGAAGAACACGACGCCGACGATCAGCATGACGAGGAAGTCGTTGCGCGTGTAGCCGAGGCCCGGGACCGCGCCGTCGACGGGCGAGGTGCCGTAGGTCAGCGTGAACGTGGTCATGAGGTAGAAGAGCACGTAGGTCGCCAGCATGATGAAGGTGCCCAGGATGAGCGGGCGCCAGCTGGTGACGAAGACGCGGGCGAGGGGCAGCTTGGCGACCTCGCCCTTCTCGACGACCTTCTGGAACGCGGGCGTCTCGACGAGCTTGAACCGCACGTAGAGCCCGATGATCACGAGCACGGCGCTCGCCAGGAACGGCACGCGCCAGCCCCAGGCCGCGAACGTCTCGTCGCTCATCGTGCTCGCGAGGACCAGGAACAGGACGTTGGCGACGATGAAGCCGATCGGTGCGCCCAGCTGCGGGAAGGTGCCGTAGATGGCGCGCTTGCCGGCCGGTGCGTTCTCGGTCGCGAGCAGCGCGGCTCCGGACCACTCGCCGCCGAGGCCGAGGCCCTGGCAGAAGCGCATCACGACGAGCAGGAACGGAGCGAGGAACTCCCAGCCGGGCGTGAGCGCGGTGGGCAGGCAGCCGATCAGGAAGGTCGCGACGCCCATGGTGAGCAGCGAGGCGACGAGGGTGCCCTTGCGGCCGACGCGGTCGCCGAAGTGGCCGAAGATGATCGACCCGATCGGGCGCGCGATGAACGCGACGCCGAAGACGGCGAAGGAGGCGAGGAGGGCCGTGGCCGGGTCCTCGTTGACGAAGAAGAGCGACGGGAAGACCAGGACCGCGGCGGTCGCGTAGGCGTAGAAGTCGTAGAACTCGATCGAGGTGCCGATGAGGCTGGCGAGGATGACGCGGCCGCGGGAGTTCTGCGGGGCGGCTGCTGGCGCGTCGGAGACGGCGGGAGAAGACATGAGGGAGGGGCTCCGTGTGGACGGCGGCTCCCCCCGAGCCGGCGGGGCGGGGCGTCGATCGGGCGTCGCGGGCCGCTGAGGCGAGGGGGAGGAGAGAGGGGTCGCTCGTGACGACCCGTCCACTTTACTCCGTGTTCTCCCAGGTTCGTGTGCGGGCGGCCCCAGGACGGGGGCCGCCCGCAGTGGTTCAGCTGCGCAGCGAGCGGAGGAGCAGAGCGGTCGAGACCGCCGCCTCGGCCGCCTCGCGCCCCTTGTCCTCCTTCGAGCCGGGAAGGCCCGCGCGATCGATGCCCTGCTGCTCGGTGTCGAGGGTGAGCACGCCGAAGCCGACCGGCTTGCCGGTCAGGATCGAGACGGTGGTGAGCCCGGAGGTGGCGGCGTCCGAGACGTACTCGAAGTGCGGGGTGCCGCCGCGGATGATCACGCCGAGGGCGACGACCGCGTCGGCCCCCGCCTCCAGGGCCGCCTTCGAGGCGACGGGCAGCTCGAACGAGCCGGGCACGCGCACGAGCGACCAGGACGCTCCGGCCTCGTCGAGGGCTCGGCCCGCTCCGGCGATCAGGCCGTCGCTGATCTGCTCGTGCCAGGTCCCCGCGATGACGACGACGCGCAGTCCCGCGCCGTCGAGAGGGGAGGTGGTGGGGGCGCCGCTACCGGCCATTGCTACTCCTTCGTGGTGGCGCCGGCGATCCCGGCGTCGAGGGCGAGGCCGGAGATCCCGGCGTCGAGGGGGTCGTGGTCGAGGACGCTGTCGAGGGTGTGGCCCATGCGGTCGCGCTTGGTCTCGAGGTAGCCCTCGTTGAAGGCGCCGACTCCGACGACGAGCGGCACGCGCTCGGCGACGACGATGCCGCGGTCGGTGAGCTGGCGGACCTTCTCGGGGTTGTTGGTGAGCAGGCGCACCTCGGTGAGGCCGAGGTCCTCGAGGATCCCGACCGCCGCTCCGTAGTCCCGCGCGTCGGCGGGGAGCCCGAGGGCGAGGTTCGCGTCGAGGGTGTCGAGTCCGTCCTCCTGCAGGCGGTAGGCGCGCAGCTTGTTGATCAGGCCGATGCCCCGGCCCTCGTGACCGCGGAGGTAGACGACGACGCCGCCGTCCCGCTGGATCGTGTCGAGGGCGGCGTCGAGCTGGGGTCCGCACTCGCACTTCAGCGAGCCGAACGCCTCGCCGGTCAGGCACTCGGAGTGCACGCGCACCAGTGCGGGCCGCCCCGCGGCGACCTCTCCCGCGAGGATCGCGACGTGATCCGCTCCGGTCTGCCGGTCGCGGTAGGCGCGGATGCGGAACGGGCCGTGGGTGGTCGGCACCGTGGTCTCGACCTCGAAGCTCACCCGCGCGCTCTCCGGGACCGCGACCGTGACGGGCACCTCCGCGTCGCAGTGGAACTCCTGCAGGTACGCGATGAGGGCCGCGACCGTGGTCACCGGCACGCCCTCGCGCTCGCCGAGAGCGATCAGCCCGGGCAGCCGCATCATCTCGCCGTCCTCGGCGACGATCTCGGAGATCGCGCCCACGGGGTACAGGCCGGCGAGCTTCATCAGGTCGACCGCCGCCTCCGTGTGCCCGTCGCGCTCGCGCACGCCGCCGTCGACGGCGCGCAGCGGCAGGATGTGGCCGGGGCGGTTCAGGCGGGAGGGGGTCGCCTCGGGGTCGGCCAGCACGCGGAGGGTGTGCGCGCGGTCGGAGGCGCTGATGCCGGTGGAGAGCCGGTCGGCCGCGTCGACGGAGAGCGTGTAGGCGGTGCCGCGCGGGTCCTCGTTCTCGACCACCATCAGCGGCAGGGCGAGGCGGTCGGCGATCTCGTTGGTCATCGGCGCGCAGATGAACCCGGAGGAGTGGCGGACCATCCAGGCGATCGTCTCCTGGCTGGCGAGCTGGGCCGAGACGATGACGTCGCCCTCGTTCTCGCGGCCCTCGTCGTCCGCGACGATGATCGGGCGCCCGGCGCGCAGCGCCTCGACGGCCTCGGGGATGGTGGCGAGGCTCATGAGCGGGCCTCCGCGATCGAGCGCAGCGCGAGCATCCGCTCGACGTGGCGGGCCAGGACGTCGGTCTCGATGTTGACCTGATCGCCGATCGCGCGCGCGCCCAGCGTGGTGACGGCGAGCGTCTCGGGGATCAGCGAGACCTCGAACCACTGCTCCGGCTCGGCGGCGGGGCTGATCGCCGAGACGGTCAGCGAGACGCCGTCCACCGCGATCGAGCCCTTGTCGACGACGAGCGGAGCGATGCCGGTCGGCAGCGAGAACCGCAGCACCCGCCAGGCCTCGCCCGGTGCGATGGCGAGCAGCGTCGCCGTGCCGTCGATGTGGCCCTGGACGATGTGGCCGCCGAGCCGGTCGCCCACCAGCGCGGCGCGCTCGAGATTCACGGGGTCGCCGACGCCCACGGTGTCGAGGGTCGACATCCGCAGGGTCTGCGCCATGACGTCGGCGGTGAAGCCCTCGTCCGTGTGCTCGACGACGGTGAGGCAGACGCCCGAGACCGCGATCGAGTCGCCGTGCCGCACGCCCTCGACGGCGAGGGGCCCGCGGATGCTGAGGCGGATCGCGTCGGCGCCCGCCTCGACGGCGGTCACGACGCCCTTCTCCTCGATGATTCCGGTGAACATCAGTGGGTCTCCATCTGCAGGGCGTGGGGGAGGCGGGCCGGGGTGCCGGCACCGCCCGCGGGGAGGACGTCGGGGCGCGCGGTCACGAGGAGGTCGTCGCCGAGGATCTCGACCGAGCGGAGGGAGAGGCGCCGGGCCCCGCCGATGCTCTCCACGCCGAGGTCGCCGAGCGCGAGGCGGGGGCCGCCGAGGAGCGCGGGCGCGAGGAACACGAGGTACTCGTCGACCAGTCCGGCGGCGACGAGCGCGGAGGCGAGGGTCGGTCCGGCCTCGACGTAGACGCTGCGGATCTCGGCGGAGTAGAGGTGCGCGAGGACCGCGGCGAGGTCGCGGGTGCGCTCGACCACGACGGCGCGGGGGTGCTCGTGCAGGCGGGCGCCTGGCGGCACGGGGCGCGTGCCGACGACGACGGGCACCGGCTGGTGGGCGAGGAGCTCGCCTCCGTCGCCGCGGGCGGTGAGCGCGGGATCGTCGGCGAGGACGGTCCCGGTGCCGACGAGGATCGCGTCGTGCGCGGCACGCTGCTCGTGCACGCGCTGACGGGCCGCCGCTCCGGTGATCCAGCGGCTGCTGCCGTCCGCCGCCGCGGTGCGGCCGTCGAGGGTCGAGGCCCACTTGAGCGTGACGAAGGGGCGGTGCAGGCGGGTCGCGGTGAGCCACGGGTGGAGGAACTGCTCTCCCTCCTCGGCGAGCACGCCCTCGATCACCTCGACGCCGGCCTCGCGGAGGGTGCGACCGCCGCCGGCCGAGCGCTCGCCCGGGTCCGGCACGGCGTAGACGACGCGGGAGACGCCCGCCTCGATCAGGGCGCGGCTGCAGGGACCCGTGCGCCCGGTGTGGTCGCACGGCTCGAGCGAGACGACGGCCGTCGCGCCCTCGGCGGCGCCCGCCGCGACGTGCGACAGGGCGTCGACCTCGGCGTGCGCGGTGCCGGCTCCGTGGTGCCAGCCCTCGCCGAGGACGGTGCCGTCGGGCGCGAGGATCACGCAGCCCACGCGCGGGTTGGGTCCGCGGGCGGGCCCGCGCTCGGCGAGCGCCAGCGCCCGGCGCATCGCGTGCTCGTAGTCGATCGTCATTCCCGGTTCTTCCGTTCGTCGCCGAACTCCGGGGTCTCGATCGACGGTGCGCGGGCACCGTCGCTCAGCATCGCGCGGTGATGCGCGACGCTCGTGCTGCCTCTCCTCCGGACTTTCACCGTCGGTCCTGGAGTTCCACCAGGTCAACCGCCGCCCCTCTCGAGGGGCTGCGGCTCGCGGACTGTGACCGCCGGTTCGGAATTCCCACCGACCCCGGAGCACGTGCTGTCCGGTCAGCCTACTCACCCGCCGCCCGGAGGGAGCCTCCGCGCGTCACACTCCCGGCGCACGGTCGGCTGGCGCGGGCGGGCGGCGCTCGGACGCAGGGGCCGGGTCGCGCTCGTCGAGTCCCGCGCGGCGGAGGACGTCCGGCTCAGTGCCGGTGCTCGTCCACCCAGCGCGGGAAGGGGTCCGCGTACTCCGCCCAGGCGGCGGGGCCGGCCAGCAGCTCCTCGGGGGTGAGCAGGCAGCTCTGCAGGACGGCGGTCAGCCTCCCGGTGTCCAGGCCCGTCCCGAAGAAGGCGAGCTCCTGGCCGAGGGGCGCGTCCTCGTCCCAGCTGAGCAGGCTGGTCGGGTCCAGCGTCAGCACGTCGCCGGCGACCGACCACGAGCCGACCCGGTCGGCGCGCGTCGCCAGGCGCACCAGGCCGCGGGAGCGGAGGATGCGGCCCACCTTCTCCGCCACCAGCTCCCCGTGGACCGCCGTGCTCAGGCGGCCGGGGTGGAAGGGCAGCGGATCGCGGAACACGAACTCCTCGACGGTCGTGCCCGAGGCGCGGCGCCGCGAGGTCCCGTTGAGGGCGCACTGCCAGCCCATCGAGGAGGCGATCGCGTGCGCGCGCCGGGGGTGGAGCCTCCGTGGCGCCGCCGGGAGCTCACCGGCGGGGAGGAGATCGGCGGTGGGGGCGAGTGCTCGCAGGAGGTCGCGGACGAGTGCGGTCCGCTCGGGGTCGCTGTCGGAGAGGGGCTCGGCGAGGGCGATGAGGCTCGAGAACTCCAGGCGGGCGGCGAGGCGCTCCGCCGAGTCGAAGGAGGGGCCCGCGCCGCCGCAGAGCACGCGCAGGATCTCCTCCGTCGACGTCACGGCGACCACGTCGAGGATCGCGATGCGGGTGTCGGCGGGATGCCGCTGCGCGCAGAGGTGCTCGAGCACGAGTCCGATCTCGAGCGGGTCGGCCTGGCCATCGAGGGCGACGACCGTGTGACCGCGGTGGCCGTCGTCGGCGTCGGCCGCGAGGCGCCGGTGGAGCTCCTCGGCGAGAGCGGGACCGTCGGCGCCGGGCGGATCGACCTCGAGGTCGATCCGGGACTCGGGCCTGCCGGCGAGGAGTGCGGCGGTCCGCCGGGCGTCGCGGGGGTCGGTCGCGCTGACGAGGGTGACGGCGAGGACGGGGGGTGCGGGGTGGTGGGGCTCCATGGACCGCTACTCTATCGATAACAGTTCTCATTAACGACAGGAGCATCCGTGAAGGTTCGCAACTCCCTCAGGTCGATGAAGGCGCAGCCCGGCTCGCAGGTGGTCCGCCGACGCGGCCGCGTCTTCGTGATCAACAAGCTGAACCCGCGCTTCAAGGCCCGTCAGGGCTGAGCGCCGACGGGAGGGTGCGAGCCCTCCCGTCGCGCACGGCCTCAGTGCTCGTCGTAGTGGCCGGCGTGAGCGGCGTGCTTGTGGCCGTCGTGGACGAAGTCGACGTGGTCGTCGTGCTGCACGGTCTCGTGCCCGCAGGCGTCGCCGTGCTCGTGGTCGGCGGTCGAGTGCTCGGCCTCCGACTCGTGCTCGTCGTAGTGGTCGCCGTGCAGGGCGTGGTGGTGCGTGCCGTGGACGTAGTCGACGTGGTCCTCGTGCTGCACGGCCGAGTGACCGCAGCCCTCGCCGTGCTCGTGCTCGGTGACGGGGTGCTCGGCGTGGAGATCGGTGGTGCTCATGGTGCTGCCTTTCCGGATGCGGGGGCCGCGGACGCGACGGGCTCCAGTCGACCAGATCCATAAACGCATTGCAATGGATGCGCCTAATCGAGAGCGATCATCGTTCCCGACAAGGACGGAGGTCACCCCTCCAGGGCGTGCCGGACAGCGTCGTCGACGATGTGCGTGACGTGGGTGTCGGCGACGGAGTAGTGCGCCTCACGGCCTACGCGCTCGACCGCGACCAGCCCGGCGGTGCGGAGCATCCGCAGGTGCTGCGAGACCAGCGGCTGCGAGAGCCCGGTCACCTCGGCCAGCCGCCCGACCGTCGACGTCTCCTCGGCGAGGGCCCGGAGCAGGCGCAGCCGGGAGGAGGAGGACAGCACCTTGAAGAGCTCGGCGGCGGGTTCGAGGTCCTCGGTCATCTGCTCATGTAAGCAGAGGTGCATGCGCCGTGTCCGCGCGGCGCCCCGCGCGCCTCCGACTACCCTCGGTGCGATGGACGAGGACAGGTACGGGCAGGACGTGCTCGCCGGCGACTGGCGCGCCCGCGGCAGGGTCGAGGTGGCGGTGGTCGAGGCCGAGCGCGATCTGGTGGTCGAGGAGGTCGCCTCCGGCTTCGTGGGCGCCGTGCTCGGCGTGGAGCTGCGGATGGTGCGGCTGGAGGACCGGTTCGGCAAGGTCCGCGTGTTCCCGCTGGGGCCCGGGTTCCTCCTCGAGGGGAAGCCCGTGTCGCTCAAGGCGCCCGGGCTGAAGCGCGACGCCGGCCTCGGTCGCGCGCGCTCCGCCTCCGGCTCCTTCCACGTCGCCGACGCGAAGGCGCGGGTCGCCCTGCCCAGCCGCATCTACGTCGAGGGCCGGCACGACGCCGAGCTGGTCGAGAAGGTCTGGGGCCACGACCTGCGGGTCGAGGGCGTCGTCGTCGAGTACATCGAGGGCGTCGACAACCTCGACGAGCTGGTGCGAGAGTTCCGGCCCGGTCCGGGGCGCCGCATCGGCGTGCTCGTCGACCACCTGGTGCGCGGCTCGAAGGAGTCGCGGATCGCCGAGCAGGTCGCCGCCGGTCCGCACGGCGCCCACGTCCTCGTCGTCGGCCACCCCTACATCGACGTCTGGCAGGCCGTGAAGCCCGGCCGGATCGGCCTGGAGCGCTGGCCCGAGATCCCTCGCGGAACCGAGTGGAAGCACGGGATCTGCGAGGCGCTCGGCTGGCCGCACGAGGAGCAGGCCGACATCGCGCGCGCCTGGCAGCGCATCCTCGGCCGGGTGCGGACCTTCCAGGACCTGGAGCCGGCGCTGCTGGGCCGGGTCGAGCAGCTCATCGACTTCGTGACGGAGCCCGCATGACCCGGCGCGCGGGGCTCGGCCTCGCCCTCGACGCCGTGCTCGTCATGGTCTTCGTGCTGATCGGCCGCGGGAGCCACGACGAGGGGTCGGCGCTGATCGGCCTGCTCACCACGCTCTGGCCGTTCCTGGCGGCGCTCCTGCTCGGCTGGGTCGTCACGCGCTCGTGGCGCTCCCCGGACCGGATCGTGCCCGCCGGGCTCGTCGTCTGGGCGGTGACCGTCGCGGGCGGGATGCTCCTGCGGATCGCCTCCGGGCAGGGCGTGCAGTGGAGCTTCGTGATCGTGACGGCCGTCGTGCTGGCCGTGTTCCTCCTCGGCCGCCGCGCTCTGACGCGGCTGATCGCCCGCCGGCGCTAGGCGGACCGGCGGCTCAGCCCACCCGCACCCCGAAGTGCTCCGCGAACAGCGGCAGCAGCAGGCTGAGCTGCAGCTCGGAGAGGGTGGCGCCGCGGAGGCCGTCCAGCCCGGTGAGCACGTGCAGCTCGGCGCCGCGCAGATCGAGGTGCTCGATCCGGGCCCGGGAGAGATCGAGGGAGCGGACGTCGCAGTCGACCAGGTGCAGCCGCGTGCCGGTCGCACCCGCCAGGTCGAGCTCGTCGATCGTGCAGCGCTCGAGCAGCACGTCGCGCACCGCGGCTCCGCGGAGGTTCAGGTAGCCGAGCTTGCAGTCGGCCACGCGCACCTGCTCCCAGGTGCTCTCGTAGAGCTCGGCCGAGCCCAGCCGCGAGGCGAGAAGCTCGACGGATCGGAGCCGGCTCCGCGGCGCCGAGAGCCCGGGGACGTCCAGCCGCTCGAGCCGCGACTCCGCGATCGACGCGGCCCGCAGCTGGGCGCCGTCCAGGACCACTCCCTCCAGCACGCACTCGCTGAAGGAGGCCGCGGTGAGATCTGCGCCGGTGAGGTCGGTGCCGGCGAAGCGCAGTCCTTCGGCGTGCTCCCGGGCGCCCGTGTCCCCGGCGTACCCCTCGGCGAGGCCGTCGAGGAGGAGGGGGTCGAGCCGGGGAGGAGCGGTCGCGTCGCGCACGCGGCGAGCCTAGTGCTGGCACCATGGCGGCATGCCCCGCCTGCTCGCCGTGTGCCGCGTCGCCCGCCTCCTGCCCGACTCCGGCACGGTCGGCGTGACCGCGATCGACAAGCGGCCGGTCGAGGGTCCCGTCGGAGTGCGCGACCTGGGCCTCCACGGCGACGTGCAGGCCGATCGCGCGCACCACGGCGGCCTCGACAAGGCGCTCTACGCCTACTCCGACGAGGACGCGCTCTGGTGGGCGGAGCGCCTGGGGCGGCCGGTTGCCGCGGGGATGTTCGGCGAGAACCTGCGGATCGCGGGCCTCGACGTGAGCGGAGCCGCGATCGGCGAGCGCTGGCGGATCGGCGAGGCGGTCGAGGTCGAGGTGACGATGCCGCGGACGCCGTGCGCGACGTTCCAGCGGGCCCTCGGAGAGCCGCAGTGGGTGAAGCGCTTCGCCGACGAGGGGCGCACCGGCGCGTACCTGCGGGTGCTGCACCGCGGATCGGTGGAGGCGGGCGACGCCGTCGAGGTCCTGAGCCGGCCCGGGCACGGCGTCCCGGTCGACCGCTGGTACCGCGAGCACAGCCCGGCGGACGCGCAGGCGCTCCTCGAGGCGGAGGAGGCGGGCGCATTCCGGCCGGCTCCGGCGCTGCGGGCGTCGATCGAGCGGGCGCTCGCCTGACCCGGTCTACTCCCCGCGCGCCTCACGCTTGAGGCGGCGCTTGACCGCTCGCTCCGTGAGCACCGTCAGGTAGTCCTGCACGGGCCGGTCCTGCAGGTCCGCGAGCTCCTCGCGCACGAGCGGCGCGACCTGCTCCTCGGAGTGGTCGGGGAACTTCTTGCGCACGTTCGCGGTCACGTCGCGCACCACCTGGTCGAGATCGAAGTCGGTCGTCATGCGGAGATCCTGGCCCCTCCAGGTGAACAGGAGGGGCGCGGAGCCCACGGCCCCGCGCCCCTCCTCCGTGCCGATGGTCAGCTCGCGGCGACGGCGATCTCGTTCGGCGTGACGTCGAGCTCGCCCGTGGCGACGACCTCTCCCGTGGTGAGGTCGACGGCGTGGATGCTGTCGGCGGCCGGGTCGGTCACGTAGGCGATGTCCCCGGCGACCGTGATCGCGGGGTGCGGGTCCTGCCACTCGACCGGGCTCTCCCAGGCGTCGACGACGGGGTAGGAGGCGGTCAGCTCGCCGGTCTCGGGGTCGAGGACGTGGATCGCGCCGTCCGAGGCGATCATGTACGCCAGGTCGTCGGGGCCGCGGGCGACGCCGCGGAAGGTGTACTCGACGCCCTCGGGCAGGTCGACGACGTCGAGGGTCTTCGCCTCGGTGTCGATCAGCGCCACGCGGTGCAGGAGGTAGCCCTCGGCGTCGCGGTCGTCCTTGTAGTCGCCGACGATGATCGGGCTGGTCTCGCTGACCCAGGCGTTGCCCATGCGGCCGTACGGCTGGTCCGGAGCCTCGAGCTTCGTGATCTCGCCGCCGTCGTAGACCAGGGCGCCGTTCTCGCAGCCGAAGACGACGACCTCGTTCTCGGCCGTGCCCTCTCCGTGGACTCCGGGGCACTGGTCGTTCGTGGCCGTCACGGCGCCGGAGGCGTCGCGCACCTCGATGCCGTTGCGCCCGTCGGCATCACCGACCGTGGTGAGGAAGGTGCCGTCCTCGAGGACGATCGAGACGCCGTGGTGCGCCTCGACTCCCGGGATGGTCTCGGTCTCGGGCATCCCGTCCGAGGACGCCAGGTCGGCGGTCTCGAGGACGGTCGTGTCGCTCGTGCCGTCGGCGTAGAGGACGGTCTTCCCGGCGTGCCGGACGACGTGGCCCGGGGTGTCCGCGGGGAAGACGATGTCCGTCAGCTCCGGCTCGCCGCCGGTGCCGGCGGCGGTGTCGAGGAGCTGGAACCCCTCGCTCATGGTGACCATGACGTGGCGGTCGTCGCCGGCGGGGTTGAGGCGGGTGAACTCCTCGGAGTCCATGTCCGCGACGGTCTCGAGGGTCTCGCCGTCGAGGACGAGGATGCCGCCCTCGTAGGCGACGGCGACGCGGGCGCCGGCGGCCGCCGCGGCCTCGGTGGCCGGTGCGGTGGACGCCGAGGACTCGGTGGCCGGGGTCGAGCTCGACGAGCAGGCCGCGAGGACCGTGATCGAGCAGGCGGCGATCAGGCCGAGGCCCGCCCGCCGGACGTGGGGATTCTGCATGGGTGCTTCTTCTTCCTGGTGGTGGATCGGAGGGCTCACGGGGAGAGCCCGGTGGCGATGCGCTGCGTGTTGACGCGCATCATGGCGAGGTAGTCGGGAGCGCCGCCCTCGGGCCCCGTCAGGGACTCCGTGAACAGCTCGACCACCTCCACGCGGATGTCGGCCTCGCTCGCGAGCGCCTGGACCAGGCGGTCGGGAGACGAGGACTCCGCGAAGATCGTGGGGACGCCGGTCTGCTCGACCGCGTCGACGAGATCGGCGAGGTCGGAGGCGGACGGCGCCGCGAGGGTCGTGCCTCCCGGGATGACGGCGCCGACGACGTCGAAGTCGAAGCGGTCGGCGAGGTACCCGAAGACGTGGTGGTTGGTGACGAGGGCGCGGCGCTCGGCGGGGATCGCGGCGAACGCCGCGGCCATCTCGGAGTCGAGCCGCTCGAGCTCGGCGCGGTAGCCGGCCGTCCGGTCCTGGACGGCGGCCGGATCGACGCCGTCGAGCGTGGCGAGCACGGGCCCGAGGGAGTCGACGACGTCGATCATCCGGCCGGGGTCCGTCCAGAAGTGCGAGTCCGGGCTCCCCTCCGCGTCGCCCTCGCTGTAGTCGAGGACGTCGACGGCGTCGCCGGCGACGAACGCGGGGACGTCCTCACCGGAGGCCTCGTCGAGGTGCTGCTGCAGGCCCTCCTCGAGTCCGAGCCCGTTCGAGACGACGAGGTCGGCGGAGCGCAGGCGCGCCGCCTCCTGCGCCGAGATCTCGAAGGAGTGCGGGTCGGCGTCGGGCTTCATCAGCGTGACGACCTGCGCCTCGTCGCCGACGAGCTCGCCCACGACGTCGCCGAGGATGTTGGTGGAGACGATGACGAGGGGCCTCTCGTCCTCCTCCGCGGACGTGCAGCCCGACAGGAGCAGGACCGCCGCGGCGGACGCGACGGCCCAGCCGCGCCTCATCGGCCCGTCTCCGCCGTGAAGGCCGGCTCGGTGGCGGTCTCGAAGGTGCGGGCGAGGCGCGCGCCGTCCGCGTAGTCGATCTCGTGCAGCTTCCGCTCGGCGGGCGCGCTGAGGTAGGCCCGCTGCTGGTCGGCGATCAGGACGGGCCGCGAGCCGTCCGCGGTCGTGTCCGCGACGAGGGGCGCGGTCTCGGCGAGGACCGCACCGTCGGAGCCGTCGAGCACCAGCACGCGGCCGTCGGCGGCGAGGGCGAGGACGGTCTCGTCCGCGTCGTCCACCGCGGTGACCTGCGCCAGCGAGGCGGGAGAGGGGAGGAGGCTCCAGGAGCGCTCCCGGGTGTCGAGGAGCCAGATGCCCGCGTCCCCGGCGAGGCCGGCGACCGTGGGGCGGCCCTCGCGGTTGTCGAAGGAGGCGGCGGGTGGCGCGGTGGTGCCGGCGGGGTAGGGGATCCGCTCGACGACGAGCTCCTCGTCCTCGATCGACGCCAGGAGTGCGCCGTCGGAGCAGCCGATGACGGCGCCGACGCGGGTGGTGATCGTCCCGGCGGGGTCGGGGCAGGCCTCGCGGAGGCCGGTCGGCTCGCCGTCCGAGTCGTAGCCGGCGACGGCCGCTCCGGATCCGGACCCCTCGGTCACCAGTGCGGACGAGCCGACGGGCACGACCATCCCGGGTCCGGGCTCGACGTCCTTCCGGAACCGCTCGACGATCGCGCCCTTCGACAGCGCCTCGGTGTCGAGGAGGACCGCCTCGCCGGAGTCGGGGAAGAAGAGTCCGGTTCCGCCGGTGGTCGAGAGGTTCGTCGTGGCGACGACGGCCGTCCCGGAGCCCTCGACCGTGCCGATCAGGCGGGGGTCCGCGCGGTAGTAGTGGAAGTGGTCGACGTGGTCCCAGGTCCACACGCCGCTGTCGACGATCTCGACGCCCGCATCGGTCTGGGCGAAGAGGTAGCGGCCGTCGGTCGTCATCGCGCTCGGTGCGCCGATGGTGCCGAGGCCGGTGACCGTCTCGTCGAGGAGGTCGAGGTGCGACACGGCGCCCGACGGGTCGATCGACGTCAGCCCCAGGCGCGGCTCGGCGAGCTCGGCGGCGTTCGCGACGGCGCCGTGGCCGGAGCCCGTGTCGTCCGCGGCCGGCGCGGAGGCATCGGTCGAGCAGGCGGCCAGGCCCAGCGCGAGAGCGCCCAGGAGGACGGTGGAGGCGGTGGTTCGGGAGTGCACGGAGTCCTTTCGAGGGTGAGCGGGGGAGGAGCGGTGCCGGCAGGGCCTCATGCGGCGACCGGCTGAGGGCCCGACCGGGACGCGAGGGCCGACGCGGCCGAGCGGACCGCCCAGGACACCGCGGCGACCGCGATGGCCGTGCCGGCGACCGAGGCGCCCGCGGCCGTGGCCGCGTGCCAGGAGACGAGCAGGCCGACGAGCACGGAGGCCGCGCCGAGGATCGACGCGAGCAGCATCCGGGTCGGGATGCGCGTGGTCCAGTGACCGGCGGCCACCGCGGGAGCCAGCAGGAGCCCGACGACGAGGAGCGAGCCGACCGCCTGGTAGGAGGCGACGACGGCGAGGGTCACCAGGCCGACCAGCGCGGCCTGAGCCGAGCGCGGACCGAGGCCGAGCACCGCGGCGATGCGCGGATCCAGCGCCAGGGCGACGAGCGGGCGGTGGAAGGCCGCTGCGACGAGGAGGCCTACTCCGGCGGCGGCGGCGAGCAGCCCGATGTCGACGGGAGTGATCGCGAGGATGTCGCCGAAGAGGATCGAGGTCGCGTCCGTGGCGAAGCTGCCCGAGTGCGAGATCACGATGACCCCCAGCGCCAGCATGGCGACGAAGAGCAGGCCGATGCTGGTGTCGTAGGACAGTCGTCCGCGCCGCTGCAGGGCCGCGATGCCGAGGCTCATCAGCACCGCGCTGGCTGCGCCGCCCACGAGGACGGGCGCGCCGAGCACCGTCGCGAGGGCGACGCCGGGGAGCATCCCGTGGGCGAGCGCCTCGCCGAGGAAGGCCATCCCGCGGAGGACCACCCAGGTGCCGACGACGCCGCAGAGGACCGCGACGAGGACGCCGCCGAGGAGGGCGCGCTGGAGGAAGTCGAGAGCGAACGGCTCGAGGATTCCGGCGAGGAGGCTGGGCATGGTGCCCGACCGTACACGATAATGAGAACAGTTATCACTCCTGTACGCTCGTCGGGATGGACGTCTCACCCCTGCCCGAGCCCCCGGTCCGCCTCCGAGGCGCTCACGTCGACTTCGGCTCCCGCCGCGCTCTCGCGGGGGTCGATCTCGACGTCGCCGCGCGCTCGCTGACCGTGATCGCCGGGCCGAACGGCGCCGGCAAGTCGACGCTTCTGGAGGTGATCGCGGGAGTGCGTCCACTGACGTCCGGCACGCGGGACGTCACCGGAGCGATCGCCTTCGTGCCGCAGCGGGCGTCGATCCCGGACCGCCTCCCGGTGACGGTGCGCGACGTGGTCGCGGTGGGCACCTGGGGTCGGCTCGGCCGCCTCCGCCGCAGCGACGCGCGCGCGGCGGACGCGATCGCCACCGCGCTCGAGCGGATGGAGATCGCCGCGCTCGCCCGGGAGCCCTTCGCGGTGCTCTCCGGCGGTCAGCGGCAGCGGGCGCTCCTCGCCCAGGGGCTCGCCCGCGGGGCCGGCCTGCTGCTCCTGGACGAGCCCACCACCGGCCTCGACTCGGCGAGTGCGGAGCGGATCCGGTCGGTCCTGCGTGCGGAGGCGGACCGCGGCGCGACCGTGGTCTGCGTCTCGCACGACCCCTCTGTGCTGGCCGATGCCGACCGCGTCGTCGGACTCGTCGACGGGGCCCTCGCTCCGGCGGACCGATCCGTCACCCGCGGCCCGTGAGGCGAGGGCGCACGGGCCGTCCGTGACGGATCGCACCCGAGCGACGGGCCGCGGGCTGGGAGGATGGGGGGATGACCTCGACGCTGCTCGACCGCATGCCGACGCCCGACGCGGACGGGCGCGTCGACGACGACGCGGTCTACCTGGCCTTCACCGAGTGGGCGGAGTCGCGCGGCCTCCCGCTCTACCCGGCGCAGGACGAGTCCATGCTCGAGATCGCCTCCGGCTCCAACCTGATCCTCTCGACGCCCACCGGCACCGGCAAGTCGCTCGTCGCGATCGGCGCGCACGCCGCGGCGCTCGCCTCCGGGCGCCGCAGCTTCTACACGGCGCCGATCAAGGCGCTCGTCTCCGAGAAGTTCTTCGCGCTGGTCGACGTCTTCGGCGCCTCCAACGTCGGGATGGTCACCGGCGACTCCTCGGTGAACGCCGACGCGCCGATCATCTGCTGCACGGCCGAGATCCTCGCGAACCTCGCGCTCCGGCACGGCGAGGACACCCCGGTCGACCAGGTCGTGATGGACGAGTTCCACTTCTACGCGGACCCGGCGCGCGGCTGGGCCTGGCAGGTGCCGCTGCTCACCCTCCCTCACGTGCAGTTCGTGCTGATGTCGGCCACCCTCGGCGACGTGACGGCGCTCGCCGCCGACCTCAGCCGCCGCACGGGCCGGGAGACCGCCCGGGTCACCGGCGTGGAGCGCCCGGTGCCGCTGCACTACTTCTACGAGATCGCTCCGATCCACGACTCCATCGAGGAGCTGCTCTCGACGAACCAGTCGCCGGTCTACGTCGTGCACTTCTCGCAGGCGGCCGCTCTCGAGCGCGCGCAGGCGCTCACCAGCGCGAACATCGCCACCCGCGAGCACCGCGACCGCATCGCCGAGGTGATCGGCGGCTTCCGCTTCACCACCGCGTTCGGCAAGACCCTCTCCCGGCTGCTCCGGCTGGGGATCGGCGTGCACCACGCGGGCATGCTGCCGAAGTACCGCCGCCTGGTCGAGCAGCTCGCCCAGCAGGGCATGCTGCGCGTGATCTGCGGCACGGACACCCTCGGCGTCGGCATCAACGTCCCGATCCGCACCGTGCTGCTCACCGCGCTGACCAAGTACGACGGCACCCGGACCCGCCAGCTCTCGGCCCGCGAGTTCCACCAGATCGCCGGCCGCGCCGGTCGCGCGGGGTACGACACCGCCGGGACCGTGGTCGTGCAGGCCCCCGAGCACGAGTCCGAGAACCGGAAGGCTCTCGACAAGATGGGCGACGACCCGAAGAAGCGGAGGAAGTGGGTCGCCAAGCGCGCGCCGCAGGGCTTCGTCAGCTGGGGCGAGCCGAGCTTCCGCAAGCTCGTCGACGCCGAGCCCGAGACGCTGACCTCGCACATGACGATCACGTCGGCGATGCTGCTGAACGTGATCGCCCGCGGCGGCGACGCCTACGCGAACGTGCACGCCCTGATCTTCGACAACCACGAGCCGTGGAAGCGGCAGCTGCAGCTCGCCCGCCGGGCGCTCGGCATCTACCGGACGCTGCGGGAGGCGGGCGTGGTCGAGCAGAGCGTCGGCGCCGACGGCGTGACCCGCATCCGCCTGACCGTCGACCTGCAGCCGAACTTCGCGCTCAACCAGCCGCTCTCGCCGTTCGCGCTGGCCGTGTTCGACGTTCTCGACCCGGAGTCGCCGAGCTTCGCGCTCGACGTGATCTCGGTGCTCGAGGCGACCCTCGACGACCCGCGCCCGATCCTGGGGGCCCAGCAGTTCCAGGCCCGCGGCGAGGCCGTCGCCGCGATGAAGGCCGACGGGATCGAGTACGAGGAGCGGATGGAGCTGCTCGAGTCCGTCACGCACCCCAAGCCGCTCGAGGAGCTCCTCGAGGCGACCTTCGAGACCTACACCGCGGCGCAGCCGTGGGTGAAGGACTTCGAGCTCTCGCCGAAGTCGGTCGTGCGCGACATGTACGAGCGGGCGATGTCCTTCGGCGAGTACACCGCGTTCTACAAGCTCTCCCGCTCGGAGGGACTGGTGCTGCGCTACCTGTCCGACGCGTTCCGCGCGGCCCGGCAGACCATCCCCGACGAGCTGAAGAACGAGGAGCTGCACGACCTGATCGAGTGGCTGGGCGAGCTCGTGCGCCAGGTCGACTCCTCGCTGGTCGACGAGTGGGAGGAGCTGGTCAATCCGGCGCTCCACGCGGCGGACCAGGCGATCGTGCCGCCCGCTCCGCGCCGCCTCACCGCGAACCACCGCGCCTTCCGCGTGCTGGTGCGCAACGAGATGTTCCGCCGGGTGACCCTCGCCGCCCTCGACGACCACGAGGCGCTCGGCGAGCTCGACGCCGCCGCCGGCTTCGACGCCGACGCGTGGGGTGCCGCGCTGGACGACTACTACGACGAGCACGACAGCATCGGCATCGGGCCCGACGCCCGGGGGCCGAAGATGCTGCTCGTCACGGAGGAGCCGACGCAGTGGCTCGTGCGGCAGATCCTCGACGATCCGGCCGGCGACCACGACTGGGGGATCTCGGCGACCGTCGACCTCGCCGAGTCGGACGAGCAGGGTGCGGCCGTCGTCCGCGTCACCTCGGTCGGCCGCCTGGACTGATCAGCGGCCGCGCTTCTCCCGGCGCTGCATCTCGGCGGCGATGTCCGCCTCGGTGATCTCCTTGCGGGCGGGACCCCAGATCGACGCGGCCTGGCCGACGACGCCGATCCCGATCCCGATCATCGGCCAGATCGGCCAGAAGTAGCCGTCGGCCCCTGTGCCGACCCAGACGGCGGTCGTGATCGCCGAGACGCTCGCCCATCCGCCGAGCGATCCCAGGAAGTCGCGGCGCCGCTTGACCTCGCGCACGGCGAGCGCGCGCTCGGCGTCCTCGACGCGGGCGGTCTCCACCTCCTCGCCGGAGGCGGCCGCCGGGACGACCTCCGCGGACCGGTCTCGCCGGGCGGACGGATCCGGAGTTCCCCACTCGTTCGTCATGCGGCAAGCCTACGCACGGGCCGTCGGCAGCGGTACGCGGGCTTCAGGCGGCGGTACGCGGGCTCAGGCGGCGGTCGCCTGCTCCGGCTGGCAGTGCGGGCACCACCAGGTGCGGCGCTGCTCGGGGTCGTCGAGGACCTCGTCGCGGACGAGCACCGTCGTGCCGCAGCGCAGGCACGGGCGCCCGGCGCGCCCCGCGACCCAGTGCCGCTCGCCGCGGCGGGTGTCACCGGTGGTGGTCTGGAACATCCCGGGGATGGTGACGGAGGCGCGGAGGCCTCTCGCCGCGGTCGCCACGAGGGCGCGGACGTCGAGGGAGCCGATCGGCCGCCAGGGCCAGACCCCGCGGAGGAAGCAGACCTCGTTGGCCCAGAGGTTGCCGAGACCCGCGAGGCAGCGCTGGTCGAGGAGTGCGGCGACGACGGGCCGGTCCGGGAGGCGGGAGAGGCGCCGGACGGCCTCGTCGGCGTCCCAGTCCGCGCGGAGCGGGTCGGGCCCGAGGTGCCCGACGGCGCGCGGCTCGTCGCGGGTGGCGAGGAGCTCGACGACCGGGAGGTCGATGCCCCACACGGTCGAGTCGTCGTCGAGGCGGAGGCGGACGCGGACGTCCTTCTGCACCGAGCGGGGGACCGCTCGGCCGGGAGCGGTCACGGTCCAGGAGCCCTGCATCCGCAGGTGGGTGTGCAGGGTCGTTCCGCCGGAGAAGCGGGTGAGGAGGTGCTTGCCGTGGGTGTCGTGCTCGAGGATCCTCAGCCCGGCGAGGGAAGTGCCGGCCGCGTCCCCGGAGCGCAGCTCGCCCTCGAGGACGGTGCGGCCGTCCGCCGCCCGCCTGAGGCGGGCGGCGAGACGGTGCACACTGTCTCCCTCGGGCATCCCCGAACTCTAGGAGCCGGAGCTCGTCGAGGTCAGGGGTCGCGCGGGATCAGGCGCCGCGGTACGCCTGCTTGTAGACGCGCTCGGTGCCGTCGGGCGCGGTGACCTCGATGGTCGCCGTGCCGGCCTTGATGGGCTTGAAGACGGTCACGGTCTTGACCGTGAACGACTGGCCGGGCTTGACCGTCTTCTTCGTCTTGCTGCCGTACGCCGTCGTGATCTCGATCGAGACCGTCTCGTCGCCGTTGTTCACCGCCGACACCGTCAGCGTCCGCACGACGGCGAGGCGCTTGGTGGAGGCGGTGGTCGCGACGTCGATGACCGTGACGGGCTCGGGCTCCGGGTCCGTCTGGGTCTCGGGCAGGTCGAGGCCGACGACGACCGGGTCGTGGTCGCTGGAGCGGTACGCCGAGGTGTCGTAGAAGATCGTCGCGTTGTAGTCGTAGCGGCTGTACTCCAGTGCCACGGACTCGCCGCTGTTGATGTTCCAGGTGTCGACCCCGGTGACCGTCCTGTCGGCCGCGGGCGAGGCGAAGACGTGGTCCAGCGAGCCGACCGCGCCGTCGAACGAGTACGAGTACTTGCCGTCCTTCGCACCCTGGTCGATGTAGCCGGCGTCGGTGATCACCTTCACCGGGTCCTCCTTCGAGTAGGCGTTGAAGTCGCCCAGCAGGTAGACGAGCTCGGTGGCCTTCTCGGTGCGGAGGCGGTCGGCGAAGGCGACGAGGGCGGTCGCCTGCTTCACGCGCGAGGCGTTCGAGGCGCCCTGGCCGTCGCCCTGGTCGGCGTCGGCGCCGGATCCGGAGCCCTTCGACTTGAAGTGGTTCACGATCGCGACGAACTCGCTGGCGCTGTCGCCGAGGAGGCGGAACTCCTGGGCGAGGGGCTTGCGGGCGTTCGAGAAGTTCACCGTGTCGTTGAGCACGACCGACTCGCCGACCGGCTCGATGACGGCCTTCTTGTAGATGAAGGCGGTGCGGATGACGTCCTCGTCCGCGAGCGCGGGGAGCGCTGCGGGGGAGGGTACGTAGGCCCAGACCTCGGAGCCGGCCGCCGTGTTCAGCGCGGCGGTCAGGGTGGCGAGGGCCTCGTCGCGCGGCTTGCCGAACTTGGCCGAGTTCTCGATCTCCTCGAGCGAGACGACGCCCGCGCCGAGGGTGTTGATCGCGGTCACGATCTTGGCCTGCTGGCGCTCGAGGTCATCGGCGTTCGCCGCTCCGCGGGCGTCGCAGCCGCTGTTGACCGTGACGGGGTCGCCGTCGCGGTCGGTGTAGAAGGTGCAGCCGGTGATCGAGTCGCCGGTGGTGGAGAAGTAGTTGAGCACGTTGAAGGACGCGATCGAGAGGTCGCCGCCGACGGCCTCGGGCTTCGCGGTCCGGGTGTTCGCGAAGGTCGCGGGCTGCACGTCGCCGGCGTTCTCGACGGTCAGCTGCGTGGTGGGCTGGAAGGCCCAGCCGCCGTTGCGGTAGTCGAGGACGACGGGGCGGGTGAAGGTCGCCGGAGCACCCACGCGGATCGGCGCGGTGGTGGTGAGGTAGGGCAGCGGGATCGCCTTGTTCGCGGCGGCGCCGAGGAAGTTGATCGAGGCGCCGTCGTCGAGGGTGATCGCGCGGGCGGCGTTGTCGGCGACGACGGCGGCGAGCTCCGGCGAGCCGGGGCGGGCGACCTCGGTCGGCGTGAGCAGCGGGGACGTGCCGGCGGCGAGGCCGACCGAGCCGAAGCTGTTCAGGTCGAAGGTGTCGGTGGCCGTGTAGGCGCCCTGCGGAGCGATCAGCATGCTCTCGAGCACCTCGCGCTCGGCGGCGGTGCGGGGGAGCGCGACAGCGGCCGGGACCGGCGCTGCGGCGGCGCCGTCGAGCTTCACGACGGTCGCGGCCGAGGTCGGGGTGAGCTCGGTCAGGCCGTTGTACTCGCTCACCTCGCCGGTGATGCGCAGGTGGTCGCCGATCGCGACCGACCCGACGGAGGCGGAGGAGAAGACGAAGACGGCGTCGGAGGCCGTGCGCGAGCTCTCGCCGCCGGTGCCGGGGGTCTGGATGACGTAGCCGTTGTAGCCGCCGGACGGGTAGCGGGCGGTGACGACGCCGGAGGTGGTGACGGTGCTGCCGACGAGCGGCGACGCGTCGCCGGTGCCCTGGATCTCCGCGATGGAGACGGCCGGGATCTCGGCCGGCGGGGTCGTCGGGGGAGTGGTCGGCGGGGTCGTCGTCGGCGGCGAGGTGGGCTCGGGCTCGGATCCTCCGCCCGCGGCCTGCGGGGTCGGTGCGCCGAGCGCGAAGTCGGCCGAGTTGACGTCGGTGTCGCCGGTGGCGGTGTCCGCGCGGGCGATCGTCTGGGTGAGGGAGGGCACCGTGGCGACGGACGACTCGAAGGTGTTCGAGGTGCCGTAGCCGACGAGGTCGATCACCGCGTCCGGCTGGGCGGCGGCGCCGGTGGGCGGCGCCACGAGCGCCGAGGTCCCGTCGACGAGGAAGAGGGTGCCGCCCGCGGCGGCCATGTTGAGGCCGTTCGCGCTCTGGTCGGGCGTCGGCAGGGCCGCGCCGTTGGTGCCGTTGCTGGCGCCGGCGAGCAGGAAGTGGCCGCCCGCGGGCACCGAGCCGGTGAGCGGCACGGTCGTGGTGGGGTTCGCGGTGCCGGTCGCCGAGCGGTACTGGATCGAGAGGCCGCCGAGGGCGATCTCGGCGGCGGTGGGGTTGTAGAGCTCCACGTAGCGGTTGCTGAACGCGGCACCGGCGGAGCCTCCGCGGGCGAAGACCTCGCTGATGACGAGCTCGTCGCCCGAGGGCGCGGCCGCGGCGGAGGTCGCGACCAGCGGAGCGGCCGCCAGGGCCAGTCCGGTCAGGGCCGCCAGGCCGAGCCCGCGCCTCCGGCGGCGGTCGGGCGGGGTGGGAGAGTCGGGCATGATGGTCCTCTCGATCGCCGCTCGGAAGAGCGGTCGCAGCGTCGTCGCCGCGCGGCGCGGCCGGCGCACCCCCGGAAGGGGCACGCATGGTCACGCTATGCAGTGCGAGTGCCCGGCCTGTGAACCGGACGTTTCATGAACGTAAACTCATCCACCGACATCGGGGCGCGCGGGTGCCGCTCGCGGCGCGTTCGCGGCTTCGCGGGCCACACTCGTCGGATGATCTCCTTCGAGCTGGCCCGTGCCCTGCGCACGGCGGGCGTGCGCTGGACGCCCCGCACCGGTGACCGCTTCCGCATCGAGCGGGAGGGCTTCGACGGCGACGTCTTCACCGTCAGCGACATGACCATCGAGGCGCACGAGTACCCGAGCGGGACCGTCCTCGGCTTCAACGGCACCACGGAATGGGCGCTCGACTCCGTCTCTCTGGAGGACTCGCTCTGGCTGCCGCGGGAGGACCAGCTGCGCGAGCTCCTCCGCGGGACCTTCCGCTCCCTCCGTCGCCTCGCGGAGCCGGAGGCGCGGTTCGCCGTCGAGGTCGAGCTCGGCGGGCGGGCGCGGACCTTCGAGGACGCGGCGGCCGAGAACGCCTATGCGGAGGCTCTGCTCGCGCTGGTCAGCTCGGTCGCGGTCGACCTCGACGACGTGGACGAGCTGGACGGGGCCGACGAGCCCGACCGGGCGGCCGAGCGGGCCTGAGGCTCCGTCCGACCCCGACCCGCCGCATCCGGCGGGGCTAGGACGCCGCCTTCTCCGCCGCCGCGGTCTTCTTCGGGGTCCGCTTCTTCGCAGGCGCGTCGGCGCCCTTCTCCGTGTCGGCCTTCCTCGCCGCGGGCTTCTTCTTCGCGGCGGTCGTCGCCGGAGCCTTCGCCGCCTTCTTCGGGGCGGGCTTCGTCGCGGCCTTCTTCTCGGCGGGGGCCTCCTCCGCCGGCGTCCCCTTCGCCCCGCGGCTGCGCTCGACCGAGCGCTTGAGCGCCTCCATCAAGTCGAGCACCTCGCCGCCGCCCTCCTCCTCCGGCGCCTCGCCGAAGGTCGCGGCGGTGTCGAGGGCGTCGCCCTGCTCGATCTTGGCGTCGATCAGCGTGCGCAGCTCCTCCTGGTACGCGTCGTGGAACTTCGCGGCATCGAAGTCCTCGGAGTAGGAGTCGACCAGGTGCGCCGACATCTCGAGCTCGCGCGCCGCGATCCGGGTGCTGCCCTCCAGCGACGGGAACTCGACCTCCCGCACCTCGTCCGCCCAGAGCAGGGTCTGCAGCATCAGGAGCTTGCCGCGCACGCGCAGCGCGGCGAGGCGGGTCTTCTGCCGCAGCGCGAACTCGACGATCGCGGTGCGGTCCGTCTGCTCGAGGGTGCGGCGCAGCAGGACGTAGGCCTTGGGGGAGGAGGAGTCGGGCTCCAGGATGTAGGCGCGGTCGAACATGATCGGGTCGACCTGCTCGCTGGGCACGAACTGCACGACGTCGATCTCACGGTCGCGCTCCTCCGGCAGCGCCTTGAGCTCGTCCTTGGACAGGACCACGGTGCGCTCGCCGTCGTCGTAGGCCTTGTCGATGTGGTCGAAGGTGACGACCTCGCCGCAGATCTCGCACTTGCGCTGATACCGGATCCGTCCGCCGTCCTTGTCGTGGACCTGGTGCAGCGGGATGTCGTGGTCCTCGGTCGCGCTGTAGATCTTCACCGGCACGTTGACCAGGCCGAAGGTGATCGCGCCCTTCCAGATGGCTCGCATGCGCCCAGTGAACACCGTGTCCCCCGGCCGCCGGAAGCCCTGTCGGACGTGAGGGAGCCCCCGACCGTCGAAGGGACCCGCCGCAGCTCGACGGTCCGGGGTCCCCTCAGGGCGGAACGACGGAGCCGCCCGGTCGTCGCGGAGCGACGGCCGGACGGCTCCGGGGCGGTGGCGGCTAGCCGCGCTCGGCGCTCCGGCGGCGCAGCGCGGCGAGCAGGAGCCCGCCGACGCCGCCGGCGATCAGCAGTCCGCCGAGGCCCAGCGGCAGGCCGACGTCGGCTCCCGTCGAGGCCAGGGGCGGGCGGCCGCCGGGGTGCGGCGCCACGGCGGTCGGCGTGCTGCTCGGGGTGGGAGCGGCCGTCGGCGCGGTGGTGGGCGCGGTCGTCGGGGCGACGGTCGGCTGCGCGGTCGGAGCGACGGTCGGCTCGGCGGTCGGGGCCACGGTGGGCTCCGGCGTCGGGGTCGGCGTGGTCGGGTCCTTCTCGGCGTCGATCGCGGAGGTGTCCGCGGCGAACGAGGCGGTCACGAAGGCGATGGCCTTCGACGTGATGCCGAGCGCCTCCTGGTTGATGTTGTCGATGTCGTCGGCGGCGGAGTGGTAGTTCGGGTCGTGCGTGATGCCGGCGGTGCCGCCGAACAGCGCGACCTCCTCCTCCGTCTTGACGTCGTCGGCGCCGGTGAAGACGCCCGAGGACGGGATGCCGACCGAGATGAAGCCGTCGTAGTCGCTGCGGCCGTCGAACGCGGTGTCGATCCAGGGCTGGTCGATCGAGTCGAAGTAGTCGGTGAACGCCTTCTCGGTCGCGATCGAGCCGGCGGGCACGTCCACGGGGGCCTCGTAGGTGGACTGGTCCGCGTCGTAGACGGAGATCACGTAGTTCGGCGAGGCGACCATGTCGAAGTTCATGTAGGTCGCGATCTTCGAGGCGTCGTCCTCCGTCAGGGAGTCGACGTAGGTGTAGGAGCCGACCAGGCCCACCTCCTCGGCACCCCACCAGGCGAAGCGGACCGCGTTGGTCGTGTCGCCCGCGGCGGCCAGCTGCACGGCCGTCTCGAGCAGCGTCGCGGATCCGGAGCCGTTGTCGTTGATGCCGGGGCCGGCGGGCACGCTGTCGAGGTGCGCGCCGAGCATGACCACGTTGTCGTGGTCGCCGCCCGGGGTCTCCGTGACGATGTTGAAGGTCTCCACCTCGGTCGTCGTCTGGTCGATGAGGACCGAGACGCTCGCGGGGAGTGACGCCAGCAGCGCCTGACCCTCGGCCTGCGTGACGCCGACGCCGGGGACGGCGGCCTCGTCCTGTCCGCCGAACGTCCCGTTGAGTGCGTCGCTCGGCGCGTTGTCGTAGATGATGATCGCGGCGGCGCCGGCGGCACCGGCGGCGACCGACTTCTCGAGGAAGCTGCAGGAGCCGCGGCTGACGAGCGCGACCTTCCCGGTGGCGTCGAGGCCGGTCCAGGCGTCCGTGGTGCAGCCGAGCGGATCGACGGGGGCGATGAGCTCACCGGTCACGCCGCCCTCGGGCGTCGACGGAGTGAACTCCATCGGGGTGCCGACGGCGCCGGTCCCGGTGGTCAGCGTGAACGCGTCGATCGTCTGCGTCGCGGTGGTGAAGTCCTGGCGCTGCGTCGTGTAGCCGGCGCCCGCGAGGACCTTCTCCACGTACTCGCCGCTCAGCTCGTAGCCCGGGGTGCCGATCGCGCGGGTGCCGCCGTTGGCGTCCGCGATCGACTGGAGCGCCTCCAGGTGGGTCATGATGCCGTCGACCGTGACGGTGTCGGCGAAGTCGACCGGCTCGACGGCGCTCGCCGTCGGCGCGAAGGCGAAGCCGGCGACGAGGGCGCCCGCTCCGATCATCGCGCTCGAGCCGATCAGCGAGCGGCGTCGGCGGCCGCTCGGGGTGTTCGTGGTGGTTCGCGCCACTGGGGCTCCCTCTCCTCGAGAACGGGCCGCCGCGTCGGCGGCCCCGACGCGCACCTCCCGAAGACTGGGAGGGGATCGCGTCCTCTGCGAGGGTATTCACAGGAAACGGTGCGGCCCAGTCCCCCCTGCCAGATTTCATCCGCACGAAACACGGACCGGGTCGGCGAGCGGATCAGGCCGTCGCCGGGCTCTCGGCCCACTCGCGGAGCATCGCGAGCGTCTCCTCCGGACGGTCGCGGTGGGGGCTGTGACCTGCGCCGGCCACGACCGCGTACCGGATGCGCGGATTCGCGCGCAGCACCAGGGCGGCGAGGGAGGGAGGGAGCAGCGTCTCGACCTGCGGATCGCCGGCCAGCACGAGGACCGGCGGGCGGAGGCCCGGCAGGTCCGCCAGCAGGTCCCACGGGTCGTTGTCGTCGATCGTCGCGGCGACCGCGGCCGGATCGGCGGCCCGCACCGCGGCGAGCTTCTCGGCCCGGTCCCGCTCGTCCCAGAGCGGCTGCGCGACCGCGAGCTCCTCGGCCGAGACCGAGAGACCGGCGAGCTCGCCCGCGCGGACGGCGGCCCGCTGCTCCGGGGCGAGCCGGAGCACCGGGTCCAGCAGCGCCAGGCGCCCCGCCCAGCCGGACTCGCGGGCGGCGGCGCGCACCGCGACCGCTCCGCCGAGCGAGTGCCCGACGACGAGGTCGAACGGTCCGCGCGCGAGGGCGTCGTCGGCGTAGGCGTCGTGGCGGGCGGAGCCGCCGCGCGGCCCGTCGCCGTGTCCGCGCAGGTCGGGAGCGGAGACGCTCCAGCCCGCCGCGGTCAGCTCGCGGCTCAGCCGCCACCAGGTGCGGCCCGAGCCGCCCAGGCCGTGCAGGAGCAGGACCCTGCCCGCCGTCATCGCCGGAGCCTCAGTCGAAGCGCGGGTCGCGGCCGGTGCGCTCACCGGTCGCGAGCCCGGCGATCGCGGCGAGGTCCTCGTCGTCGAGGGCGAAGCCGAAGACGTCCAGGTTCTCGCGGATCCGCTCCGGCGTCACCGACTTCGGGATCACGACGACGCCGAGCTGCACGTGCCAGCGCAGCACCGCCTGCGCCGGCGAGACGCCGTGCTTCGCGGCGACGCGGGCCAGGGCCGGCTCGTCGAGGAGGCGCCCGCGGGCCAGCGGCGACCACGCCTCGGTGACGATCCCGTGGGCGGCGTCGAAGGTGCGCAGCTCCTCCTGGGGCAGCCGCGGGTGCAGCTCGACCTGGTTGATCGCGGGCACCACTCCCGTCTCGTCGAGCAGGCGCTGCACGTGCTCCTCGGCGAAGTTCGAGACGCCGATCGAGCGGGCCCGCCCCTCGCTCTGCAGGCGCTCGAGGGCACGGTAGGTGTCGACGTAGCGGTCGCGCGAGGGGATCGGCCAGTGCACGAGGTAGAGGTCGACGTAGTCGGTGCCGAGCAGCTCGAGGCTCCGGTCGAAGGCGGCGAGCGTCTCGTCGAAGCCGTGGTCGTCGTTCCACACCTTGGTCGTCACGAAGACCTGCTCGCGGGGGAGGCCGCTCGCGCGGATCCCCTCGCCGACTCCGCGCTCGTTGCCGTAGAGGGTGGCGGTGTCGACGTGCCGGTAGCCGGCCTCCAGGGCGACGGCGACCGTGCGGGCCGCCTCCTCGTCGCCGATCTTGTAGACGCCGAGCCCGAGCTGGGGGATCGCGCGGCCGTCGTTGAGGGGGATCAGGGGGACGCTCATGCCTCCCATGCTGGCATGCGCCTCAGACGCTCCAGTCGAGCTCGCCGTGCGGTCCCACGTGCACGTCGTCCTCGATCAGCGCCGCGAGACCGGCCACCCCGAAGAGGAGGCGCCGCTCGGCGCGCTCCGCGTCGCTGCGCTCGTCGATGCCGCGCACGGCGAAGTGCACGTCGTGGCCCGCCTGCAGGCCCTCGACGCCGAGTCGGCCTCGGAGCGCGCGCACGGGGCGCCGGCCGATGCCGAGTCCGCGCCAGAGGGAGCCCGTCTCGAGGACCACCGCCGTCTCGGAGGCGACGACCCCGTGCTGCTCGCGGTGCGCGGTGAGCTGCCACCCGTAGCCGAGGTGGTGCAGGCGGGTCGAGTGCGGGCCGCGCCAGGCGTGCGAGGACTCCTCGCGGCGGAAGTAGACGGGACTCGGGCGGAAGGACCCCTGCCAGAGCGCGGCGGCGAGCTCGGTGCACCACTCCGGGGTCTCCGGATCGGACCAGGGGTCGAGGAGGTCGGTCCGGGCGGCGGCGCGCCGGTGCTCGCGCACCAGCTCCTCCGCGTCCTCCCGCAGTCCCATGCCGCCCCCTCGCCGTCGTGGGCCTTCACCCTAGGGTGCCCGACAGGCGCCGGACAACCGGGTTGGCGTCCTAGGAGGGCAGGGTGACCGGCTCGGTGTCGGGGAGCGGGCTGGCGTCGCGCCCGCGGAGATCCGGGTGGTACCGGCGGCCGAGCAGGGGCACCAGGAAGCCGACCAGGGCGAAGGCCGCGGCGACGACGATGGCGGCGGTCGGCCCGGCCTGGTCGATCTGCACGCCGGCGATCGCGGAGCCCAGCGCCGCGCCGATCAGCTGACCGGTGCCGACCCAGCCGTAGGCCTCCGCCGTGTCCGAGAAGCGCACGCTCGAGGCGGTGATCGCGAACAGCGCCGCGAGAGCGGGGGCGATGCCGATGCCGGCGAGGAACAGCGTGACGCACAGCCACCAGAAGTCGGTCGAGACCGCCGCCAGGCCCATGCCGACCGTGACGATCAGCATCCGCCGCGCGGTCGCCCACCGGCTGATCGGGATGTGGCCGAGGGCGAGGCCGCCGACCAGGGACCCCGCC
Source organism: Rathayibacter sp. RFBD1 (assembly GCF_002932915.1). NCBI lineage: Bacteria > Bacillati > Actinomycetota > Actinomycetes > Micrococcales > Microbacteriaceae > Rathayibacter > Rathayibacter sp. RFBD1. The sequence continues at coordinate 48,426 of NZ_PSWQ01000026.1, read as the reverse complement.
GCGAACACGGCGAGCACGACGCCCGACTCGACTCCGCCCTCGCCGAACACCGCGACCACGCCCGCCTCGACCGCCGAGCAGGCGCCGATCAGGAGGAAGCCGACGACCGTGGCCAGCAGCACCGGGGGCTTCGTGAGCACCACGCCGAGGCGGCGCTTCGAGCGCGGGATGCGGACGCGGCCCACCTCGGGCGAGGCGATGAACCAGATCCCGCCGCCGATCAGGAACGCGGCGGCCGTCAGGATGCCCGCGACCGTCGACACCTGGATCGACACGAGCGTCGCCAGCACCGGGCCGAGCACCCAGATGATCTCCTGCGCGGAGGCGTCGAGCGAGAAGAGCGGGGTCAGCTGCGAGCTGGTGACCATCTTGGGGTAGATGGTCCGCACGGCCGGCTGCACCGGCGGCATGCTCAGGCCGGCGATGAATCCGATCACGACGAACTGCCACACCTCGAGCGGGAGCACGGCCATCGCGATGATCGCGCCCGCGCAGACCACGAGGGTGATCGTCAGCACGCGGCGCATCCCGAGCCGCCCCATCAGGCGGCTGGTCAGCGGCCCGGCGATGGCCTGCCCGATCGACATCGAGCCGAGCACCAGGCCGGCGGCGGCGTAGGAGTGGTGCACCCGCTCCACGTGCAGGAGGAACGCCAGCGAGAGCATCCCGAACGGGAAGCGCGCGGTCAGCTGCGCGAGGATGATGCGCCCCACCCCGGGGGTCTTCAGGAGATCGGTGTAGCTGCCCACCGGACGACACTAGCGCTCCGGAGGGGACTGCGGTTCGTCGAGGGAGACCGCTGCCCGAGGGTCCCTCGACGGGTCGCGGTTCCCTCGGCGGAGGGGCGCGTCAGCCGGCCAGCACCTTGCGGATCCGCTGCAGCGACACGCTCTCGGCGGTGCCGAGCGACTGCGCGAAGAAGCTCACCCGCAGCTCCTCGATCATCCAGCGGGCGCGCGCGATCCGCTCCGGGGCGTGCGCGGGCAGCGGCACGACGCCGCCTGCCGAGCGGTAGAGCTCCTGGGCCGCCTGCACCTCGTTCAGCCAGACGCGGTCGCGCCCGACGTTCTCGGCGATCTTTCCGAAGCGCTCGGTGATCCCGCCGAGGTAGCGCGGGAGGTGCCGCAGCCGCTCCACTCCGGTCGCCGAGACGAAGCCCGGGTAGACCAGGCCGGAGAGCTGCTCCCGCGCATCCGTGAGGGCGGGCAGGAGCGCCATGCTCGTCGAGGCCTTGAGCGCCTTCTCGACGCCCCGGGCGGTGGTGAGGATCGTCGTGACCGTCTTCACGGTCTCGAACATCGCGTCCATGACGCTCGCCGAGACCCGGTCGCGCACGGCGTCGAACTCGGCGCGGAGGAAGAGCATCCCGTCGGGCTTCATCCGCCAGAGGACCGCGTCGACGCAGGCGAGCAGGCAGTCGGTGAAGAGCGCGGTCGTGTTCTGGTACGGGCTCTGCGCGAGCACGAGCTTCTCGTTCGAGGTGAGGTGCTGCTGCACGTAGGCGACGGGGCTCGGCGTCGCGAGCAGGAGGAGGCGGCGGACGCCTCTCGGGTGCTCGCGCGCCTGGTCCTCGGCCGTGGCCAGCAGGCGGATCGAGACCGAGTCGCCGTCGTCGATCAGGGCGGGGTAGGCGCGGATGGTGTTCCCGCCCTGCCGGGTGTCGGTGACGCGGGGCAGCTCCGGCATGTCCCAGGTCTTCAGGCCCCGGCGCTCGAGCGCGTCGGGGACCCGGGCCTCGACCACGCGGGCGACCTCGTCGCGGACCCGACCGCGCAGGCGCTCGGCCAGCGGGGCGAGCTCCTTGCCGGCGGCGACCGTGCGCCCCCGCTCGTCGGCGACGGCGAAGGTGACCCGCAGGTGCGAGGGGATGCGCTCGAGGTCGAAGTCCTCGGGCTGCACCACCACGCCGGCCTCGCGGCGGATCGCTCCGGCCAGGGTCGCCGCGAACGACTCCGTCGGCGGGTTCGGCACGTCGTGCGGCAGGGACGCGGTGAGCTTGCGCGCCCAGTCGTTCGCGGGCACCACGTTCCGGCGCAGGTGCTTGGGCAGCGCCTTGATCATCGCGGTGACCAGCTCGGCCCGGAGTCCCGGCACCAGCCAGTCGAAGCCGAGGGGCGTCACGCGGGGCAGGAGCGCGAGCGGCACGTGCACCGTCACTCCGTCCTCCTCCGTCCCCGGCTCGAACCGGTACGAGAGGCGGAAGCGCTGGTCGGCCTGGCGCCACTGCGTGGGGAACGCGGTCTCGTCGATCTGCTCCGCGTCCTCGGGGAGGAGCGTCTCCTGCGTCATCGTCAGCAGGTCGGGCTCGTCGTGCTGGGTCGTCCGCCACCAGGAGTCGAACGAGCGCACCGAGGTGATGTCGCGGGGGAGTCGGCGGTCGTAGAAGTCGAACACGGCCTCGTCGTCGACGAGCAGGTCGCGACGGCGCGTGCGCTCCTCCAGCCGCTCGAGCTCGGCCCGCAGGGCCCGGTTCTTGCGGTCGAAGGCGTGGCGCGACTCCCACTCGCCCTCGACGAGGGCGTGCCGGATGAACAGCTCGCGGGCGTACGAGGCGTCGATCCGCGAGAACTGGACGCGGCGGCGGGCGATGATCGGCACGCCGTAGAGCGTGACCTTCTCGTAGGCGACGGCCGCGCCCTGCGACTTCTCCCAGTGCGGCTCGCTGAACTGCCGCTTCACGAGGTCGCCCGCGATCGCCTCGGCCCAGGCCGGATCGATCGCGGCGTTCGAGCGGGCGAAGAGGCGGCTGGTCTCGACCAGCTCGGCGCTCATCACCGCGTCGGGGAGCTTCTTGGCCAGGGCACTGCCGGGGAAGATCGAGAACTTCGCGTTGCGGGCGCCGATGTACTGCACGTTCTGGCGCTCGCGGCTCTTCGCCGCGCGCTGCGCCTGCTGCGAGGTGGTGTCCTTGATGCCCAGGTGCGAGAGCAGGCCGGCCAGGAGGCTCCGGTGGATCCCGTCGGGGTCGACCTTCGGCTCGCCCAGCTCGAGCTTGAGGGGGCGCGCGAGCTGGCGCAGCTGGCGGAACACGTCCTGCCACTCGCGCACGCGCAGGTAGTTGAGGTACTCGGCCTTGCACAGGCGCCGGAAGGCGCTCGAGGAGAGCTCCTCCTGCTTCTCCTCCACGTAGTTCCAGAGGTTCAGCAGGGTGAGGAAGTCGCTGGTGGGATCGACGAAGCGCGCGTGCTGCTGGTCGGCCTGCGCGCGGCGCTCGAGAGGGCGCTCGCGGACGTCCTGGATCGTGAGGCCCGCGACGATCGCCATCACCTCGCGGCTGACGCCGTGGAGGCGCGACTCGATCACCATCCGGCCGAAGCGCGGATCGATGGGGAGCCGAGCGAGGTCGCGCCCGATGCGCGTGAGCTGCGGCGCGGCCTCCAGCCCCTTGCGCGGGACGCCGCTCGAGTGCGCGCTCGGCGGCGTGCCGCGTACCGGGGCGGCGTCTCGTGGAGCAGCGGAGGCGGCGGAGGGGGAGCCGGGGACGCGGAGGGCGCCGAGCTCCGTGAGCAGGTCGAGGCCGTCCTTGATGCCGCGGGAGTCGGGCGGAGTGAGGAACGGGAACGAGGCGATGTCGCCCAGTCCGAGCGAGATCATCTGCAGGATGACCGCGGCCAGGCCCGTGCGCAGGATCTCGGGATCGGTGTACTCGGGGCGGCGGAGGTAGTCCTCCTCGGAGTAGAGGCGGATCGCGATGCCCGCGCTGGTGCGTCCCGAGCGGCCGGAGCGCTGGTTCGCGGAGGCCTGCGACACCGCCTCGATCGGCAGCCGCTGCACCTTCGAGCGCGCGCTGTAGCGCGAGATGCGGGCCGTGCCGCCGTCGATCACGTAGCGGATCCCGGGGACGGTGAGGCTCGTCTCCGCCACGTTGGTCGCGAGCACGACGCGGCGGCGGACGCCGGGGGTGCGCCCCTTCTCGAAGACGCGGTGCTGATCGGCCGCCGACAGGCGCCCGTAGAGGGGGAGCACCTCGGTGCCCGGCAGGTTCCGGCCCCGGATGGCGTCCTCGGCGTCGCGGATCTCGTTCTCGCCCGAGAGGAACACCAGGACGTCGCCCGGATCCTCGCGCGCCAACTCGGCCAGGGCGTCGGCGATGCCGGTCATCAGGTCGCGGCTGCCGCTCGTCGCGTCGGGGACGTCGGTGTCGTCGTCCTCCTCCGGTTCCTCGGCGACCAGCGGGCGGTAGCGGATCTCGACCGGGTAGGTGCGGCCGGAGACCTCGATGATCGGCGCGGGCTCGCCGGCGGCGTCGGCGAAGTGGGCCGCGAAGCTCTGCGGGTCGATCGTCGCCGAGGTGATGATCACCTTCAGGTCGGGGCGCTGCGGCAGCAGGCGGTGCAGGTAGCCCAGGAGGAAGTCGATGTTGAGGCTGCGCTCGTGCGCCTCGTCGATGATGATCGTGTCGTACCGGCTGAGCATCCGGTCGTGGTTCATCTCGTTGAGCAGGATGCCGTCGGTCATCAGCTTGATCCGCGTCGAGGCGGACGCCTTGTCGGTGAACCGGACCTGGTAGCCGACCAGCCCGCCGACCTCGTCGTCGAGCTCCTCCGCGATGCGCTCGGCGATGGTGCGCGCGGCGATGCGCCGGGGCTGCGTGTGCGCGATGCTCTCGCGGCCGAGCTCCAGGCAGATCTTCGGCAGCTGGGTCGTCTTGCCCGATCCGGTCGCGCCGGCGACGATGACCACCTGGTGGCCGCGGATCGCGGCGGCGATGTCCTCGCGCCGCGCCGACACGGGGAGTTCGGGCGGGTAGCGGATGCTGAGCACGTCTGACATGAGCCCTCCATCCTACGCCGCGTGCGACAATGCCCTGTCTCGTGAAACATCGCGGGCCACCCTGCCCGGTCGGGCGCTCCGGCGCCGGTCGACCGCGGCGCACGATCCCGTGGAGCACCCCGATGAATCCGCAGTCCCTGCTGGTCGTGCTGAACATCGTGCTGCTGCTCTTCGCGATCCGGGGCGTGCTGTCGAACCCGAGGCTCTCGAAGGTCGCGAAGGTCTCCTGGGTGGCGTTCATCGTGATCGCGCCGTTCATCGGCAGCCTCGCCTACCTGGCGGTGGGCCGTCGCGGCGGGAGCGGCGGAGGCGGCACGGTCGTGCGCGGCACGGAGCGGCCGTCGGGCTGGTTCTTCGAGCGCTGAGCGGTCGGGTGGCCCTACGGCGGGGGAGACCCGCGGACGTCGGCGCTCCGCGGACCTCCTGACCCTCCGACCCGCGGCAACCCCCTCACCGCAGGCTCCGCCCGCGTCTAGCGTGGAGCGCATGGCCGATCGTCTGCGCTCCAGTGTCAGCCCCTACCTCCGCTCGCACGCGGACAATCCGGTCGACTGGTTCCCCTGGAGCGAGGAGGCGTTCGCCGAGGCGGTGCGCCGCGACGTCCCGGTGATGGTGTCGATCGGCTACTCCACCTGCCACTGGTGCCACGTGATGGCGCGGGAATCGTTCTCGGATCCGGTGCTCGCCGCGCGGCTGAACGCGGACTTCGTCGCGGTGAAGGTCGACCGCGAGGAGCACCCGGACGTCGACACGGCCTACCTGACGGCCGCGAGCGCGTTCACCCGACAGCTCGGCTGGCCGCTGACGGCCTTCGCCACCCCCGCCGGCGAGACCTTCTTCGCCGGCACCTACTTCCCGCCGCGCGCCGTCGGCGGCGTGCCCGCCTTCTCGGACGTCCTCGACGCGGTCTCGGAGGCGTGGCGGCTGCGGCGCGACGAGGTGCAGGCGACGGCGGGCGGCTTGGCCGCGGCCCTGCGCGAGGCGACCGCGGCGCTGCCCGCCGACTCCGCGCTGCCCGGCGACGCCGAGCTCGACGGCGCCGTCCGCGCACTCGAGGACGAGGAGGACCGGGTGCACGGCGGTCTCGGCGGCGCCCCGAAGTTCCCGGTGGCCCCCGTGCTCGGGTTCCTGGCCTCGCGGCCCTCGGGAGCGGCGCTCGCCGAGCGCACGCTGCTCGCGCTGGCCGCGTCCCCGCTCCGCGACCGCGACGGGGGTTTCTTCCGCTACGCGACGCAGGCCGACTGGAGCGATCCGCACTACGAGCGGATGCTGTACGACAACGCGCAGCTGCTGGACGTCGCGGCCGTCCTGCTCGGGCACGACGGCGCCCGGGTGGAGGAGCTGACCGGGATCGCGGAGGGCGTCGCCGCGTTCCTCCTGAACACTCTCGAGCGGCCGGGCGGCGGCTTCGCATCGGCGCAGGACTCGGAGAGCATCGTCGACGGCCAGCGCTCGGAGGGCGGCTACTACCTCGCCGAGGACCGGTCCCGCCTCGCGCCTCCCGCTCTCGACGAGAAGGTCGTCACCGGCTGGAACGGCCTGGCGATCCGCGCGCTCGCCCGCGCCGGACGCGTGCTCGGACGGGAGGAGTGGATCGACGCCGCCCGGCGCGCGGCGGACGCGGTGCTGCAGCGGCACCTCGTCGACGGCCGCGTCGCGGTGCGCGCCTCCCTCGACGGTGCCGTCTCGGCGGCCCGCCCGGCGCTGGAGGACCTCGGGATGCTGGCCGGCGGGCTCCTCGAGCTCGCCCTGGCGGAGGGCCGTCCGCGCTACGCGGTCGTCGCGCGCACCCTGATCGACGGCGCGCTCGACGCGGCCGACGGCCCGCTGCCGTTCGCGCTGCCCGGGGGAGGGGACCCGGCGCTGACCGCGCGGGGACTCCTGCTCGCGGCCGATCCCTCCGAGGGCGCCTACCCCTCCGGCCTGTCGGCGACGGCGGACGCGGCGCACGAGCTGTACCTGCTCACCGGATCGCAGCGCTACCGGGAGGCGGCCGAGGCGGTCGTCGCCTCGATCGCTCCGGGCGCGGTCCGCCGGCCGATGGGCTTCGGCGCCGTGCTCGGGCTCGCTTCGCGGCTGGCTCGCCCGGTGCGGCAGCTGGTCGTCGTGGGCCCCGGCGCGGCGGAGGCGGTGCAGGGCGCGCGGTCCGCCGGGATCAACGTGCTGGTCGGCGTGTCCGACGAGGGCGCCCGGGACTGGGCGGACGCGGGCTTCGAGCTGTTCGAGGGGCGGATCTCGCGGGAGGGGCTGCCGACCGCCTACTCCTGCGAGGCCTTCGTCTGCGCCCTGCCGACGACCCGCCTCCCGGAGGAGCTGCTCACGCGGCCGTGACCACCAGCGGCGCCTCGGGGTCGGCGGCCCACTCGTTGAGCGAGCCGTCGTAGACGACCGCCGTGCGGACTCCGAGCACCGCCAGGGCGAGCGCATCGGCCGTCGCGGCGATCCCGCCGCCGCAGTAGAGGACGATCCGCTCGGCCTGGAGAGCGTCTCCGAACAGCGACCGCAGCCGCTCCGGCGGCAGGAGCGTGTTGTCGGCCCGGTCGACGAGCCGCCCGGCGGGGACGCTCCGCGAGCCCGGCAGGTGTCCGAGGCGGGGTCGGCGCCCCTCCTCCCCGGTGAACTCCTTCGGCGGGACCGCGCAGACCAGCGCCCCGGGAGCCTCGCCGCGCACGACGCTCTCGACGCCGGCCTTGTCGATCCAGAGCGGCCGCTCCTCGCGCACGCTGATGCCGCCGCTCACGGCGGGCTCGACATGCCCCGTCTCGATCGGGCGCTCCTCCCGCCGCCAGGCCGGGAGCCCGCCGTCGAGCACCGCGACGGCGTCGTGCCCGGCCGAGCGCAGCAGCCACCACAGGCGCGAGGCCCACTGGCCGACCGCGGAGTCGTACACGACGACCACCGAGTCGTCGTCGATGCCGAGCGCGGCCGTCGCGGCGGCGAAGCGCTCCGGGTCGAGCCGGGTGAAGGGCAGGGGAGCCGCCGGATCGGACAGCTGCTCGAGCAGGTCGCCGAACACGGCGCCGGGGACATGCCCCTCGAGAAGGTACTGCTCGTCGCCGCTCAGGTAGCCGGGCCGCCCGTCGAAGCCGGGCACGAGCAGCACGCTGGCGTCGACGACGACGAGGTGCTCGCGGCCGAGCTGGTCGGCGAGCCACTGGGTCGAGACGATCGGCCGGGCGAGGTACGGGGCGGAGGAGGTGCTCACCCGCCCCACGGTAGGCGCGACCGCCGACATGTGCGCCCCCGTGCGTCACGCACGGTCACGGACGCCACGGGCGCTCAGCACTCGATGACGTTGACCGCGAGGCCGCCCTCGCTCGTCTCCTTGTACTTCGACGACATGTCGATGCCGGTCTGGCGCATCGTCTCGATGACCGCGTCGAGCGAGACGCGGTGGTCGCCGTCGCCGTGCAGCGCGAGGCGGGCTGCGCTCACCGCGGTGGAGGAGGCGATCGCGTTCCGCTCGATGCACGGGATCTGCACGAGGCCGCCGACCGGGTCGCAGGTCAGTCCGAGGTGGTGCTCCATCGCGATCTCGGCCGCGTTCTCGACCTGGCGCGGACTGCCGCCGAGCACCGCGCAGAGCGCTCCGGCAGCCATCGCGCAGGCCGAGCCGACCTCGCCCTGGCAGCCCGCCTCCGCACCGGAGATCGAGGCGTTCGTCTTGCAGAGCGAGCCGATCGCGGTGGCGGTGAGGAGGAAGCGGCGCAGCCCCGCGCGGTCGGCGCCCGGGACGAAGCGGAGGTAGTAGTGCCCGACGGCGGGGATGATGCCCGCCGCTCCGTTCGTCGGAGCCGTCACGACGCGCCCGCCTGCGGCGTTCTCCTCGTTCACCGCGAGGGCGAAGGCGTGGAGCCACTCCACCGAGGTCGCGCGGGCGCGGTCGAGCGGATCCTCCTCGAAGGCCTCGAGCCGCTCGCGGAGCACCGAGGCCCGGCGGCGGACGCCCAGGCCGCCCGGCAGCACGCCGTCGGTCGCCAGGCCGTGCTCGACGCAGGCGGCCATGGCGTCCCAGATCGCGTCGAGGCGGGCGTCGATGTCGACCCCGGGGTGCAGAGCGCGCTCGTTCGCGGCGGCGATCTCGGCGATGCCGGAGCGGGTCCGGTCGCAGGTCGCCAGCAGGTCGAGCCCGGAGACGAAGGGGTAGGGGTGCGGGGCCAGGGCAGCCAGCTCGGCACGCTCGCCCGCGCGCCGGATGAAGCCGCCGCCGATCGAGTAGTAGGTCTCCTCCCACACCGGCAGCGCGTCGTCGCCGACCCAGACGCTGAAGGTGAGGGCGTTCGGGTGCTCCGGCAGCCTCGTGCGCGGCTCGAAGACGACGTCGCCGCGCGTCATCGCGAGGCGCTGCTCGCCGGCCAGCAGGATCGTCCCCTCCGCGTCGAGGCGCTGCCATGCCCCGCGCACCAGCGCCGGGTCGCACGTCTCGGGGTCCAGGCCGGCGAGACCGGCGACCACCGCGTCGGGGGTGCCGTGGCCGATCCCGGTGGAGCCGAGCGAGCCGTAGAGGGTGCATCCCACCCGGCTCACGCGGCCGAGGAGCCCGGCGTCGCGGATCCGCTCGGCGAGGGCGAGGGCGGCGCGCATCGGTCCGACGGTGTGCGAGCTGGACGGGCCGATCCCCACGCTGAACAGGTCGAGGACGGAGACGTAGGCGCTCATCCACTGAGACTACGCCGGGGCCGGCGGAGTGCGCCGCCCGAGCCGCGCCCGCGACGAAGAGCCACGGAGATCCGGCGTCGACGAGGGTCGGCGGCGGATCAGCGCAGCGTCTTGCGCGCCGAGATCTGGCCGGTGTCGAAGCCGAGCAGGTGCAGGCCGCCGTGGAAGCGGGCGTGCTCGACCTTGATGCAGCGGTCCATCACGACGGTCAGGCCCTTCGACTCGCCGTACTCGGCCGCCTCCTGGTTCCAGATCCCCAGCTGCACCCAGACCGTGGGCGCGCCGACGGCGAGGACGTCGTCGATCACGGCGGGGATGTCGCTCGCCTTGCGGAACACGTCCACGATGTCGGGCACGACCGGGAGCTCGGCGAGGCTGCGGTAGACCGGCTGCCCCAGGATCTCGGTGGCGTTCGGGTTCACGAAGTAGAGCTCGTAATCGCTCGACTGATGCAGGTAGGTGGCGACGAAGTAGGAGGAGCGGGCCGGGTTCGGCGAGGCGCCGACGATCGCCACGGTCCTCGCGCGGCGGAGGATGTCGAGTCGCCTGCGGGCGTCGGGGCCCACCCAGGTGCGCTGCGAGCGCAGCATCTTCGCCAGCGGCGAGTTCGCCGGGACCGAGCAGCTCAGCCCGTTGGACAGCTGGACGACCGTGTCGGCGGTGTCGGTGGTGCTCATGCTCAGACCTCCACGGCCGGGGTGTGCAGGGTGGTGGTCGTGTCCTCGGGGAGCTCGGTCGGAGCGTCGGGGGTGCCGTGCTCCTCGACCGCGCGGGCGAGCGCCTGGTCGAGATCGTAGATGATGTCGTCCGCGTCCTCGATGCCGACGGAGAGGCGGACGAGTCCGGGGAGGACGCCCGCGTGGAGGAGCTGGTCCTCGGTGAGCTGGGCGTGGGTGGTCGAGGCGGGGTGGATCACCAGCGTCTTGGCGTCGCCGATGTTGGCGAGGTGGCTGGCGAGGTCGACCGATTCGATGAAGGTCTGGCCGACGGCGCGGCCGCCCTTGACCACGAAGCTGAAGACCGAGCCCGGTCCCTTCGGCAGGTACTTCTGCGCGCGGTCGTGGTGCGGGTGCGCGGGCAGCCCGGCCCAGTAGACGGCCTCGATGCGGGGGTCGGCGTCGAGCCACTCGGCGACGCGGCGCGCGTTGTCGACGTGCGCCTGGATCCGGTACGGCAGCGTCTCGACGCCCTGGGCGAGCAGGAACGCGGAGTGCGGAGCGAGGACCGGCCCGATGTCGCGCAGCTGCTCCGCGCGCAGGCGCGTGAGGAAGCCGTACTCCCCGAAGTTGCCGTCCCACGACAGGTCCCCGTAGGAGGCCACCGGGTCGTGCAGCAGCGGGAACTTCTCGGGGGAGTAGTGGAAGCGCCCCGACTCGACGACGACGCCGCCGAGCGTGGTGCCGTGTCCGCCGAGGAACTTGGTGGCCGAGTGGATGACGATGTCGGCGCCCCACTCGATCGGGCGGACGAGGTAGGGCGTGGCGACCGTGGAGTCGATGATCAGCGGGATGCCGGCGGCGTGCGCGACCGCGGCGAGGCCCTCGATGTCGGCGATCTCGCCGGAGGGGTTCGCGATCGTCTCGGCGTAGAGCACCTTGGTCTTCTCGGTGATCGCCGCCGCGTAGTCGGCCGGGTCGCTCGAGCGGACGAAGGTGGTGTCCACTCCGAAACGGCGGAGCGTGACGTCGAGCTGGGTGATCGATCCGCCGTAGAGGTTGGCGGAGGACACCACGTGGTCGCCCGCGCCGACGAGCGCCGCGAAGGTGATGAACTGCGCCGAGAGCCCGGAGGCCGTGGCGACGGCGCCGAGGCCGCCCTCGAGGCTCGCGACGCGCTCCTCGAAGGAGGCGACCGTGGGGTTCGACAGGCGCGAGTAGACGTTGCCGTACTTCTGCAGCGCGAAGCGGGCCGCGGCGTCGGAGGTGTCGTCGAAGACGAAGGCGCTGGTCTGGTAGATCGGCAGAGCGCGGGCGCCCGTCACCGCGTCGGGGATGTTGCCCGCGTGGATCGCACGCGTCTTGAAGCCGTACTCACGATCTGCCATGCGATCGACGCTAGCGGGAGCCGCCGACACCGCCGCGCCGGAGCGACGCATCGCGTAACAGAGCGGCCCGGCAGTGCAGAGCGACCGTGCGCGACAGAGCGGTCGAGCGGATCGGAGCGCCGATCAGAGCGCCAGCTGCACCGCGGCGAGTCCCATCGCCGCGATCGCCGCCCACGAGACCAGGGCGACGAGGAGAGCACGCCACCCCGTCGTCACGAGCGCGCGCACCCGGACGGCGCTGCCGAGCGCGAAGAGCGCCGCGGCGAGGAGCCAGGTCTGCGCGGTGTCGGCGGCGGCGAGCAGTCCCTCCGGCAGGGGGAGGAGCGTGCGCAGCAGCACCGCGGCGAGGAACCCGACCACGAACAGCGGCACGATCGCCGGCCGCGTCCCGCCGGTCCCGCCTCGGCGCCTCGTGACCGCCGCCGCCACCGCGACCATCGGCGCCAGCATGACCACTCGGGTGAGCTTCACCACGACCGCCACGGCCAGCGCCGACGCTCCCGCCACCTGGGCCGTCGCCACGACCTGGCCCACGTCGTGCACCGAGGCGCCGACCCAGTGCCCGAACTGCACGTCGGAGAGCCCGAGCGGCTGCTGCAGGGCGGGGAGCACCGCGATCGCGAGCGTGCCGCAGAGCGTCACCAGCGCGACCGGCGTCGCCTGCTCCTGCTCCTTCGCCCGGGTCGCTCCGGCCATCGCGCCGATCGCCGAGGCCCCGCAGATCGAGAAGCCCGCCGCGAGCAGCAGCGGCTCCTGCCCGGGCAGCCGGAGCGCCCGGCCCAGCGCCCAGGTCAGGCCGAAGGTGGCCAGGACGATCCCGACGACGACCAGGATCGCGCCCCAGCCCAGCGCAGCGATGTCGATCAGAGAGAGCTTCAGCCCGAGCAGGACGATGCCGGTGCGCATCAGCGAGCGGGACGAGAACCTCAGGCCCGGCGCCAGCGCCCCGCTCAGCAGGGGGCGCGCCGCGGGCAGCTGCGCCACGAGGATCCCGAGCGCGACCGCCGCGGTCAGCATCGGCACTGCCGGCACCGTCGCGTGCAGCAGGGCCGCGATCACCGCCGAGACGGCGCAGGCCGCGACTCCCGGGCCCAGCCGCCGGATCAGACCCACGAGGGCAGCCACATGTGGGCCTGCCAGAAGGGGAAGGACGTCTGCGCGCCGATCCAGAGCGGCAGGAAGTAGGCCGTCAGCGCCGCCGCCGCCACCGCGAAGACGAGCACCACGAGGACGCCCCGGGTGCGCCGCCTCCGCTCGTCGCCCGGACTCCCGATCACGATCCCGGCCGTCAGCGCCAGCGCCAGCATCATGTAGGGCTCGAAGACGACGCAGTAGAACTGGAACACCGTGCGGTCGAGGTAGAGCAGCCACGGCAGGTAGCCCGCGACGATCCCCATCAGCACGAAGCCGGCGCGCCACTCCCGGTACCGCGCGAGCCGGTAGAGGAGGTACACCAGCGCCAGGACCCCGGCGTACCAGATGAGCGGATTGGCGACCGAGGTGATCGCCTCGTCGCAGCGTGCGGCGGAGCAGCCGTCGACGCCCGTCGCCTGGTCGACGAAGTACATGCTGGTCGGCCGGAGCATGAGCAGCCAGGTGAGCGGGTTCGCCTCGTAGGGGTGCGAGGCCCGCAGGTTGATCGAGTAGTCGTACATCTGCACGTGGTAGTGCCAGAGGCTCTGCGCCCAGTCCGGCACCCACGCCAGAGCCCCGGTCCAGGCGTTGCCGGGGGCCTCTGACGCCCACTGCCGGGCCCATCCGCCGGAGGTGCGCAGCCAGCCCGTCCAGGTGATGAGGTAGGCGATCAGGGCGATCGGCACGACCAGGAGGAAGGTGACCGGACCCTGCTTGAGGATCGCGCCGCTGCCCCAGAACGGCACGCCCGCGCGGCGCCGCATCAGCGCGTCGACGACCACCGCGTACACGCCGTACGCCGCGAGGAAGTAGACGCCCGTCCACTTCACGCCCGCGGCCAGGCCGAAGAGCACGCCGGCCGCGAGCAGCCAGGGCCGCCACCACAGGACCGGCCCCCAGCTCGGCAGCGCTCCCGCCGCCACCTTCCGCGCCAGCTGCAGCTCGGCCCAGCGCCGGTCCAGCAGCACCGCCGCGACCCCGCAGAGCGCGACGAACATCAGGATCCCGTCCAGGAGCGACACCCGCGACATCACGATCGCGTGGCCGTCGAGCGCGAGCATCAGCCCCGCGAAGGAGGAGAGGAGGGTGGAGCGGAACAGGAGGCGGCCGATCACGATCACCAGCGCGACGGCGAGGATCCCCACGACGGCGGTCGCGACGCGCCAGCCGACGCTGTCGTCCGCGCCGAACACGCCCATCCCGAGCCCGATGATCCACTTGCCCAGCGGCGGATGCACCACGAAGGACGGCGCCCCCGTGAAGGTGTCCACGTCGCCGGCCGCGAAGCCGGGGTCCGGGTTCTCGGGCCAGGCGCCCTCGAACCCGAGGTTCCAGAGGGTCCAGGCGTCCTTCACGTAGAAGGTCTCGTCGAACACGAGCGAGCGCGGGTGGCCGAGGTTCCACAGCCGCAGCACCGCGGCCAGTGCGACCACCAGCAGCGGCAGTCCGAGCTCGTACAGCCGGCGGCGCGCGGGGGAGGCGACGAGCCGGGTGTGCAGGTCGTCGAACCAGGAGCCGCGCGGCACGTCCGGGAGCGGGGTGCGCTCGCGCGGTGCGGACGCCTCGGCGGGCTCCACCGGGACCGAGCGCGCCGATCCCGCCGCGTCCAGGAGCAGGTCGTCGAAGTCGCGCTGCGGTCGGTCCGTCACCCGGCCATGCTAACGGAGCGCCTCCTCCCGGGACGGCGGCGATCCGCGGCGGGAGGCCCCGGACCCGGCCTGGGAGACTGGCGGCATGATCATCCTCGCCGGCACTCCCATCGGAAACCTCGGCGACGCCTCCCGCCGGCTCGTGGAGGCGCTGGGCTCCGCCCGCCACGTCGCCGCCGAGGACACGCGCGTGACCATCCAGCTGATGCGCGCCCTGGGCGTCGAGAACCGGCCCGCCCTCTACGCCCTGCACGACCACAACGAGCGCGAGCGCGCCGCCGAGCTGGTGGAGCTGGCCCGCGAGGAGGACCTGCTCGTGCTGAGCGATGCTGGCATGCCCACGGTCTCGGACCCGGGCTACCACCTGGTCGAGGCGGCGGTGGCGGCGGGAGTCGCGGTCACCGCGCTGCCCGGTCCCTCGGCGGTGCTCATGGCGCTCGCCGTGTCCGGGCTCCCGACGGATCGCTTCAGCTTCGAGGGGTTCCTGCCCCGCCGGCACGGCGAGCGGGTCTCGACCTTCCGGGCGCTCGTCGACGAGCGCCGCACCATGGTCTTCTTCGAGTCCCCGCACCGGATCGGCGACGCGCTCGCCGACCTGGTCGAGGCGATGGGCCCGGAGCGGCGCGTCGTCGTCTGCCGCGAGCTCACCAAGATGTTCGAGGAGGTCCGGCGCGGCACGGCGGCCGAGCTGGCCGAGTGGGCGGCCGACGGCCTGCGCGGCGAGATCTGCCTGGTCGTCGAGGGAGCCCCCGCGCGGGAGGCGTCGCTGGAGGACGCGCTGGCCGACGTGCTGGCCCGCGTCCAGGCCGGATCGCGGCTCAAGGAGGCGTCGGCCGAGGTCGCCGAGATCACGGGGCTCTCGCGCCGCGCTCTCTACGAGGCGGCGCTCGCCTCCCGCCGCGGCTGAGAGCTCCCTCCCAGACGGCGCCCGCGGCCGGTCGTCCACGGCCTCCGTCACACGCCGGGAGCGGTGCCCCGCGGTGAATAGGATGGTCGCCATGTCCGACGGCGCCTCCTTCTACCTCACGACCCCGATCTTCTACGTGAACGACGTCCCGCACATCGGGCACGCGTACACCGAGGTCGCCGCCGACGTGCTCACCCGCTGGCACCGCCAGGCGGGCGACGACACCTGGCTGCTGACCGGCACCGACGAGCACGGCCAGAAGATCCTCCGCACCGCCACCGCCAACGGCACGACCCCCCAGGAGTGGGCCGACCGCCTCGTGAGGACCGCGTGGCAGCCGCTGCTCGAGACCATCGACATCGCCAACGACGACTTCATCCGCACCACGGACGCGCGGCACGAGGTCAACGTCCAGAAGTTCCTGCAGAAGCTGTACGACGAGGACGCCATCTACACCGGCGAGTACGAGGGCTACTACTGCGTGGGCTGCGAGGAGTACAAGCAGCTGTCCGACCTCGAGGAGGGCACCGGCGACTACGACGGCCAGTACGTCTGCAAGATCCACTCGAAGCCGGTCGAGCTGCTGAAGGAGAAGAACTACTTCTTCAAGATGAGCGAGTACACCGAGCGGCTGCTCGCGCTCTACGAGGAGCGGCCCGACTTCGTCCAGCCCGAGTCGGCGCGCAACGAGGTCGTGAGCTTCGTCCGCCAGGGCCTGGCCGACCTGTCGATCTCGCGCTCCAGCTTCGACTGGGGCGTGAAGGTCCCGTGGGACGACTCGCACGTGGTCTACGTCTGGTTCGACGCGCTGCTCAACTACATCACCGCGGTCGGCTACGGCCAGGACGAGGCGGAGTTCGAGCGCCGCTGGCCGGCGACCCACATCGTCGGCAAGGACATCCTGCGGTTCCACGCGGTGATCTGGCCCGCCATGCTCATGGCCGCGGGCCTCGAGGTCCCCCGGCAGGTGTTCGGCCACGGCTGGCTGCTGGTCGGCGGCGAGAAGATGTCGAAGTCGAAGCTCACCGGCATCGCGCCCGAGCAGATCACCGACACCTTCGGCTCCGACGCCTTCCGCTACTACTTCCTCCGGGCCATCACCTTCGGCCAGGACGGCTCGTTCTCATGGGAGGACCTGTCGGCGCGCTACCAGTCCGAGCTCGCGAACGGCTTCGGCAACCTCGCCTCGCGGGTCGTCGCGATGCTGCACCGCTACTACGACGGCGTCGTGCCTGCGCCGGGCGAGCCGACCGAGGCGGAGGAGCGCGTGCAGCGCATCGTCGCCGAGGCCGCCGCGTCGGCCGACCGGTCGATCGACGCGCTCGCGATCCACGATGCGATCACCGCCGTGTGGAGCATCGTCGAGGAGCTCAACGGCTACATCACCGAGCAGGAGCCGTGGGCACTCGCCAAGCGCGAGGAGCGCGAGCGCCTCGGCACGGTGCTCTACACCGCGACGGAGGGGCTCCGCGCCCTGGCCGTGCTGCTCTCGCCGGTCGTGCCGCGCGCGACGGCGTCCCTCTGGGAGGCGCTCGGCGTGACGGAGTCGCTCGGCGCCCTCACCGCGCAGCCGATCCGCGAGGCGGGCCGGTGGGGGGTCCTCCCCGTCGGCACGACCGTCGGGACGCTCGCCGCGCTCTTCCCGCGCATCGAGGCTCCCGCGTCCTGACGGCCGCGCCTCGACCCGTGGACCGAGCAGCCGAGCGGCCCGGATTCGCCGGCGGAGGATCCGCAGGGGAGCGCACGATGACCGCGATCCGAACGCGAGGGGCCGGGTGCGAACGGCCCGCCGCTCCGTGGGGGCGCAGATGACGCGCGAGGTCCTCGACGCTCTCGAGCAGGCGGCCGAGCTCACCCGGCGCCACGTCGGGCACCCCGAGCGCGCCGCCGCGCTCGCCCTGCGCCTGCACCGGGTGACCGCTCCGACCGAGCTCGTCTACACCCGGTTCCCGCCGACCCTCAGCCTGGTGCTGGCCGGCCGGAAGCGCTCGGTGGTCGGCGACTCCGACGAGCGGTGGGGCGCCGGCCGCTTCCTGATCACCCCCGTCGATCTGCCGGTGGTCGCGGCCGTCGTGGAGACCGGCGACCGCGGCGACTTCCTGTCGGCCAACTGGCGTCTCGACCCGCTCGTGGTGGCCGAGATCGCGGCGCTCGCCCCCCGGACGGCCCCGCGGGCTCCCGCCCCGCGGATCGGCACGGTCACGGAGGAGATGGCCGACTCGCTGCGCCGACTCTTCCGTCTGCTCGACGCCCCCGCCGACATCCCGGTGCTGGCCCCCGCGATCACGCGCGAGCTCGTGCTGCGGCTGCTGCAGACGGACCAGGCGCCCCGGCTGCTGGCCGCGTCCAGCACCGTCCGCTCGGAGGCCGTCTCCCGTGCGGTCGAGGCGATGAGCGCGTCGCTGTCGCGCGGATGGACCCTCGGCGCGCTCGCCGCGGAGGCGGGCACCAGCGTGCCCACACTCACCCGCCGCTTCCGCGAGCTGACCGGGATGTCGCCGCTGGGCTACCTGCGGCGGCTCCGCCTCGGGGAGGCCAGGAGGCTGCTCCTGGTCCGGGGCGACACCGCCGCGCAGGCCGCGGCCGCGGTCGGCTACGCGAGCGCGTCGCACTTCGGGCGCGACTACCGCCGCGCCTACGAGACGACCCCCGCGGCCGACGCAGCGCTCCACCCCGGGCCGCTCGTCCAGATCCACTGAGCGGCGGGCGCTGTCGCGGGGACTCCGAGCGGCGCGTGCCGCGGCGTCAGACGCGGGCGCCGACGATGCCTCCGTCGACGTCGAGCGTCGTGCCGTGGACGTACGAGGCCTCGTCCGAGACGAGCCAGCGCACGGCCAGGGCGATCTCGTCCGGACGCCCGGGCCGGCCGGCGGGGGCGGACGCGGTCATCTGCTCCAGGATCGCCGCGGCGTGCTCGTTGCCGGGCGTGAGGGTCGCGCCGGGCGCGACGGCGACCACGCGCACGCCGCTCGGGCCGTACTCGGCCGCCCACGCCCGCGTGAGGTGCTCCAGCGCCGCCTTGGTCGCGGGGTAGAGCGCGGTCCCGGGCGTTCCCACCCGTCCCATCCACGAGGTGATGTTGACGACCACTCCGCTCCCGCGCTCGGCCATGGCCGGGGCGATCGCCGCGACGAGCTGGTGCGGCACGCGGATGTTCGTGGTGAGGAGGGACTCGACGTCGGCGTCGCTGAGGTCGGCGGTCGGCCCCACCGGGAACACTCCGGCGTTGTTGACGAGGACGTCGATCCGCCCGTCGAGGAGGGTCAGCGCCCGGGCGGCGACGGCACGGGTCTCCTCCGGCGTGCCCGCGAGGTCGGCGACGAGCGCGGAGGCGGTGCCCCCGTCGGCGCGGATGCCGCGGACGACGGACCCGACCCGCTCGGGGTCGCGTCCGTGCACGAGGACGTGAGCGCCGGCCCCGGCGAGGCGGCGGGCGATGGCCGCGCCGATCCCGCTCGAGGATCCGGTGACGAGGGCATGGCGCCCGGCGAGGGAGCCGGGTGCGGAGTGGGCGAGGAGCTCGGTGTCTGTCATGGCTCCAGCCTCCCGGCGGCGCGGGAGGCGGGCTGTCCCGATCCGATCGGGTGCTGACCCGATCCGCTCAGGGCGCCTCGGCGGCCGCTCTCGGCCCTCGTCCGCCCGGGACTCCGACCCTCGCGAGCCCTCCCGGTAGCCTGGAGCGCATGACCGACAGCCAGCACGTCCGCTCCCGCGAGGCCTCGTCCGGCCGCGACCTGACGTACCCGCCGCTGCCCGAGGCGCTCGTCGTCCCCGTCTACGACAACCACACGCACCTCGAGATCGCCGACGGCCTCGAGCCGCTCGACCACCGCGAGCAGCTCGACCGGGCCTCCACCGTCGGGGTCCGCGGCGTCGTCCAGGTCGGCACCGACGTCGAGACGAGCCGCTGGTCGGCCGAGCAGGCGGCGAGCGAGCCGCGGATGCTGGCCGCCGTCGCGATCCACCCCAACGAGGCGCCCGAGCTGGAGCAGCGCGGCGAGCTCGACGCCGCCCTCGCCGTGATCGCCGAGCTGGCGGAGCAGCCGCGGGTGCGCGCCATCGGCGAGACCGGGCTCGACTTCTTCCGCACCGGCGAGAGCGGCCGCGCCGCGCAGTTCCGCTCCTTCGAGGAGCACATCCGCATCGCGAAGGAGCACGACCTCGCGCTGCAGATCCACGACCGCGACGCGCACCGCGAGGTCATCGAGACCCTGCGCCGCGTCGGCGCCCCCGAGCGCACCGTCTTCCACTGCTTCTCCGGGGACGCGGAGATGGCGCGGATGTGCACGGACGAGGGCTGGTACCTCTCCTTCGCCGGCACCGTGACGTTCAAGAACGCCGAGCCGCTGCGGGAGGCGCTCGTCGCGACTCCGCGGCACCTCATCCTGGTCGAGACCGACGCGCCGTACCTCACTCCGTCGCCCTTCCGCGGCCGCCCGAACGCGCCCTACCTCCTCCCGCACACCCTGCGCTCGATGGCCGCGACCCTCGAGACCGACGTCGGCCACCTCGCCGCGACGATCGCGTCGAACACGGAGGCCGTGTACGGCGAGTGGGGCGGCGAGGTCGGCTCCGAGCCGACGGAGCCGGTCGGACCCCTCGCATGAGCGGCCGCCACGCCGCCGAGCCGACGGCCGCCGCGATTCCGCGCCTGCTGGGCCCGGCCGAGATCCGCGACCTCGCCGGCCTCCTCGACGTCACGCCGACCAAGAAGCTCGGCCAGAACTTCGTGCACGACGCCAACACGGTCCGCCGCATCGTCAAGCTCGCTCGGGTGCGCCCGGGGGAGACCGTCGTCGAGATCGGCCCCGGCCTCGGATCGCTGACCCTCGGCCTGCTCGAGGCGGGCGCGCAGGTCGTGGCCGTCGAGATCGACGGGCGCCTCGCCGAGCAGCTGCCGCGCACCGTCGAGCTGATGGCGCCGGGCGCCGATCTCGCGGTCGTGCACGCCGACGCGATGAAGGTGCTCGACCTGCCGGGGGAGCCGGTCCGGCTCGTCGCCAACCTCCCGTACAACATCTCGGTGCCGGTGCTCCTGCACTTCCTCGAGCACTTCGCCAGCATCCGGTCCGGAGTGGTGATGGTGCAGTCCGAGGTCGGGCACCGGCTCGCCGCCGGTCCCGGCTCCAAGGTCTACGGCGGCCCGAGCGTCAAGGCGGCGTGGTTCGGCTCCTGGACGACGGGCGGCGCGGTCTCGCGTCAGATCTTCTGGCCGGTGCCGAACGTCGACAGCGTGCTCGTCGCGTTCGACCGCGGCGAGGAGCCGGGCGACGAGACCCTGCGCCGCGCCGTCTTCGCGGTCGTCGACGCGGCGTTCGCGCAGCGGAGGAAGATGCTCCGCCAGTCGCTCGCGACCCTCTTCGGCGACAGCGCCGCGGCGATCGTCGCGCTCGAGCGGGCCGGCGTCCCGCAGACCGCGCGCGGCGAGGAGCTGGACGTCGCCGCCTTCGTCCGCCTGGGCCGCGAGCTCGATCCGGCGAGGGTCCCCGTGCGCGGCGCGGCGGTGCCCGACGGGTCGCTGGCGGAGACCGACGGGGACGACGCGGACGGCGACGGGGAGCCCGCCCCGGGTGCGGACGAGGGCGCCTCCGCCACCCTGTAGCGTGGATGCATGGCCCACCGCGCGACGTCGAACCGGGTCCACGCGCGGGCGCCCGGCAAGATCAACGTGTTCCTCAAGGTCGGCGCCGTGCGCGACGACGGGTACCACGAGCTGGCCACCGCGTTCCAGTCGCTCTCCCTCTACGAGGACGTGTTCGCGGAAGAGGCGGCCGACTTCTCGGTCTCCTTCTCGGGCTCGATCGACACCTCCCGCCTGGCCGTCGACGGCTCCAACCTCGCGATCAAGGCGGCTCGGGCGCTCGCCCGGGCGACCGGCTACCGCGGCGGCGTGCACCTCGAGATCGAGAAGAACGTCCCCATCGCCGGCGGCATGGGCGGCGGCTCGGCCGACGCGGCGGCGACCCTGCTCGCCTGCGACGCGCTCTGGGGCACGGCCTGCACGAGGGAGCAGCTGCTCGGCATCGCCGCGAGCCTCGGCGCCGACGTCCCCTTCTCCTTCACCGGCGGCACCGCGATCGGGGTCGGCCGCGGCGATGAGCTGAGCCCGGCGCTCGCCAAGGGCCGCTTCGAGTGGGTGCTGGTCCTCTCGGAGGAGGGCCTGTCGACCCCCGAGGTCTACAGCGAGCTCGACCGGCACCGCGAGCGCCACCTGCACGACTTCCGCCCGATCTCGGCGACCCCCGCCATCGATCCCAACGTTCTGCAGGCCCTCCGCGCCGGCGACGCCGCCATGCTCGCCGACGCGATGCACAACGACCTCCAGGCGCCGGCGCTGCACCTGCAGCCCGGGCTCGCCCGCATCCTCGAGCTCGGCGAGGGCCGCGGAGCGCTCGGCGGCCTCGTCTCGGGGTCCGGCCCGACCGTCGCGTTCCTCGCTCCGGACGCCGATGCGGCGGCCGACCTGCAGCGCGAGCTGAGCTCCGCGCGGCTGAGCGCCGTGCGGGTGTCCGGCCCGGTCCACGGGGCTCGCCTGCTCTCGACCTAGTCGCGGAGGCGGTGCCTCCGGAGCGGGGCTCGCGAGCCTCGCGCCCGGCGCCCTCCACAGACGGTCCGCAGAGAAGTTCCGACCTCGTGGCTTAGAGTGCCGCTCATGTCCCGCCGAGCCACCCTCTTCGCGATCCTCTCCGGGATCGTGGCCGCCGTCGTCGCCCTCGCGGCCGCCGAGGTCGTCGCGGTCTTCACCGGAGCGGGCGGCAGTCCGCTGGTCGCGGTCGGCGGCTTCGTCATCGACATCGTGCCCCCGGGCGTGAAGGACACGGTCATCGCGCTCTTCGGCACCGGCGACAAGCTCGTGCTGCTGGTCTCGATCGGCCTCGCGATCGCGCTGCTGGCCGTCGGCGCGGGAGTCCTCGAGTACCGCCGCCCGCCGTTCGGCGTGCTGCTGCTGGCCGTCGTCGCGGGCGCCGGTGCGCTCGCCGCCGTCAGCCGCGAGGGCGCCTCCGGGATCGACGCGGCGCCGAGCGTCGTGGGCATGGTGGCCGGTGCCGCGGTGCTCCGCTCGGCCTCCGTCCGCCTCCGCGGCTGGCAGGAGGAGCGCGAGAGCGACTCCCCGGACCGCCGGTCGTTCCTCCGCCTGGTCGGGATCGCCGGAGTCGCCGCGGTCGCCGCCGGCATCGGCGCCCGCTTCCTCACGTCCGCCTCCGCCGCCGTCACCGCAGTGCGCGAGGCCGTGTCCCTGCCGGCTCCCGCCTCGGCCGCCGCGCCCGTCCCGGCGGGCGCCGTGCTCGACGACATCGACGGCATCAGCTCCTACGTCACTCCCAACGCCTCGTTCTACCGGATCGACACCGCGCTCTCGGTGCCGTCGGTCGAGCCGGCCGACTGGTCGCTGAAGATCACCGGCATGGTGGAGGAGGAGATCGAGATCACCTGGGACGAGCTGCTCGCGCTGCCGCTCGAGGAGCACCTGGTCACCCTGTCCTGCGTGTCCAACGAGGTCGGCGGCGACCTGATCGGCACCGCCCTCTGGCTGGGCTACCCGATCCGCGAGCTGCTGGCCCGGGCCCGGCCGACCGCCGGCGCCGACATGGTGCTCTCGCGGAGCATCGACGGCTTCACCGCCTCCAGCCCGCTCGACGTGCTGCAGGACGAGGACCGCGCGAGCCTGCTCGCCGTCGGGATGAACGGCGAGCCGCTCCCGGTCGAGCACGGCTTCCCCGTCCGGATGGTCGTCCCCGGCCTCTACGGCTACGTCTCGGCGACGAAGTGGGTCGTCGAGCTGAAGGTCACGACCTTCGCGGAGGACCTGGCCTACTGGTCGACGCGCGGCTGGACCGAGCGCGGTCCGATCAAGATCGAGTCGCGGATCGATGTGCCGCGCCAGGGCCAGCCCGTCGAGGCGGGGACGGTCGCCGTGGCGGGAGTCGCCTGGGCGCCGCACACCGGCATCGCGAAGGTGGAGGTGCAGATCGACGGCGGCGCCTGGCAGGAGGCGCGCCTCGCCGAGCAGGTCACCGCGGACACGTGGATCCAGTGGGTCCTCGAGTGGGACGCGACGGTCGGCGACCACGTCGTGACCGTGCGCGCCACCGACGCGGACGGCACGGTGCAGACCACGGTCGAGCGCCCGCCCGCTCCTGACGGTGCCACGGGACTGCACCGCCGCTCGGTGTCCGTCTCGGAGCCGGCACCCGCGGGCTGAGGTCCGGGGGCCGCGACCCGGCCGCACTGTGATCGACCCGCGGCGGACCGCTCAGGCGGCACCGCCTAGGCTGGATCCCTATGGCACATCTGCTGGGCGCCGAGGCGCTGCGACTCGAGTACCCCACACGCGTGATCTTCGACGACGTCTCCCTGGGGATCGAGGAGGGCGACCGCATCGGGATCGTCGGACGCAACGGCGACGGCAAGTCGACCCTCCTGCGACTGCTCGCGCAGCGCATCGAGCCGGACAGCGGCCGCGTCACGCACCGCCGCGGCGTCACGCTCGGGATGCTCGACCAGGCCGACACGGTCGATGAGGACCTCACCGTCGCCCAGGCCGTCGTCGGCGGGCTCCAGGAGCACGAGTGGGCGGGCGATGCGCGCACCCGAGACGTGATCGCGGGCCTGCTGCGCGACGTCCCCTGGGACGGAGTGGTCGGCTCCCTCTCGGGCGGCCAGCGGCGCCGGGTCGCCCTCGCGAAGCTGCTCGTCGGCGACTGGGACGTCGTCTTCCTCGACGAGCCCACCAACCACCTCGACGTCGAGGGCATCGCCTGGCTCGCCGAGCACCTCAAGCGCCGCTGGGCGTCGTCGTCGGGCGGGCTCGCGGTCGTCACCCACGACCGGTGGTTCCTCGACGAGATCTGCACCGCCACCTGGGAGGTGCACGACCGCCTCGTCGAGCCGTTCGAGGGCGGGTACGCGGCGTACATCCTGCAGCGCGTGGAGCGCGACCGGATGGCGTCGACCATGGAGGCCAAGCGACAGAACCTGATGAAGAAGGAGCTCGCCTGGCTCCGGCGCGGCGCCCCCGCCCGCACGGCCAAGCCCAAGTTCCGGATCGACGCCGCGAACCAGCTGATCGAGGACGAGCCCCCGGTGCGCGACTCGGTCTCGCTCTCGCAGCTCGCCGTCTCCCGCCTGGGCAAGGACGTCGTCGACCTGCTGGACGTCACCGTCCGCTACGGCGAGCGGACCGTCCTCAACCGCATCGAGTGGCGGATCGCGCCCGGCGAGCGCACCGGCATCCTCGGCGTGAACGGCGCCGGGAAGTCGACCCTCCTCGGCCTGGTCGCGGGCAGCGTGGAGCCGACGAGCGGCCGGGTGAAGCGCGGCACCACCGTGCGCGTCGCGATCCTCGACCAGCAGCTGCGCGAGCTGACCGGGGTCCAGCACCGGCCCGTCCGCGAGATCATCGCGGAGCAGCGCACCAGCTACTCCATCGGCGGCAAGGAGATGACCCCGGGCCAGCTGCTCGAGCGGCTCGGATTCTCGAGCGCGCAGCTCTCGACGCCGGTGAAGGACCTCTCGGGCGGTCAGCGCCGGAGGCTCCAGCTCCTGCTCATCCTGCTCAGCGAGCCCAACGTGCTGATCCTCGACGAGCCGACCAACGACCTCGACACCGACATGCTCGCCGCGATCGAGGACCTGCTCGACTCCTGGCCGGGCACCCTCCTCGTCGTCTCGCACGACCGGTACCTGCTCGAGCGCGTCACCGACCAGCAGTACGCCGTGATGGACGGCGCGTTCCGCCACCTGCCCGGCGGCGTCGAGCAGTACCTCGACCTGCGCCGCGCGCTCGAGAAGGGTGCGCCCGCGGCGGCGTCGTCGGGCTCCTCCTCCGCCGCGCCGGCGTCGAGCGGACTCGCGGGGGCCGAGCGGCGCACCGCCGAGAAGGAGGTGTCGGCGATCGACCGGCGCCTGCACAAGCTCACGCAGCTGACGAAGACCGTGCACGAGAAGATGGCGACGCACGACCAGGACGACTACGACGGCATCCTGGCGCTGAACGCCTCGCTCCGCGCCTACGAGGACGAGACGGCCGAGCTCGAGCTGCGCTGGCTGGAGCTCTCGGAGCAGCTCGAGGGCTGACGCCGCTCTCCTCCGCGGCACCGGCAGCTGTCCCGTACCGCGTGGGCGGGCCGCCGTCGCGGGCCCGGGGCGACCGGCTCAGCCGAAGTCGAGGGAGAGCTTTCTGAGGAGCTGCGCCAGCCGCTCCTGCTGCGCGTGGGTGAGCGCGCCGAGCAGCTCCTGCTCCGCGTCGACCAGGCGGGTGATCGCCGCGTCGACCCGGGCGAGCCCCGACGGCGTCATCTGCACCAGCACGCCGCGCCCGTCGTTCGGGTCGTCGAGGCGCTCGACCAGGTCGCGCTCGACCAGCCGGTCGATGCGGTTGGTCATGGTGCCGCTGGTGACCATGGTCGCCTGGAGGAGCTGCTTGGGGCTCATCCGGTAGGGCGCGCCCGCGCGCCGCAGGGCCGAGAGCACGTCGAACTCCCACGTCTCGAGCTCCGACCGGCCGAAGGCGCTGCCGCGTGCGCGCTCGAGCTGCTTGGCCAGCCGGCGCATCCGCGAGAAGACCTGGAGCGGCGTGAAGTCGAGATCGGGCCGCTCCCGGACCCAGGCGTCGACGATCCCGTCGACCTCGTCATTCGCACTCACCCGTCCATTGTGGCGGCTGGGCGGCTCGGGGGACGCCGGGAGGCGGACGGGTTGGGAGGCGGACGGGCCGGGAGGCGGGGGCCTCCCGGGCCGCCATCGTCCGCCCGAGCGGCGGCCGCCCGCGCCCGAGGCGGGGCCGGGGGCGCGGGGATGGCAGGATGGACGGCGCGCGATCGCGCGGTCCGCCATGGTGTAACGGCAGCACGGCAGCCTTTGGAGCTGTCCGGTCCAGGTTCGAATCCTGGTGGCGGAGCGGCACCAGGACGGTGCGCTCACGGAGGAGAACGCGAAGAACATGGCAGACAGCACGCTCGCCGTCGTGATCCTGGCGGCAGGCCAGGGCACCCGCATGAAGTCCCGCACCCCGAAGGTCCTGCACCGCCTCGCCGGGAGGCCGCTGCTCGGGCACGTGCTCGACACGGCCGCCTCGCTCGACGCGGCGCACGTCGTCACCGTGGTGCGCCACGAGCGCGACCGGGTCGCCGAGGCCGTCCTCGAGCACACCCCCTCCGCGCTGGTGGTGGACCAGGACGAGACGCCCGGCACCGGCCGCGCGGTCGAGCAGGGCCTCGCGGCGCTCCCGGCATCCTTCGCCGGCACGGTCGTCGTGCTGAGCGCCGACGTCCCGCTGCTGGACGCGCCGACCCTCCGCCGCCTGGTCGACGAGCACCTCGCCGCGGCGAACGCGCTCACCATGCTCTCCTGCGTGCTCGAGGACCCGACCGGCTTCGGCCGGATCGTCCGCGGCGGCGACGGAGCCTTCGCCTCCATCGTCGAGCAGAAGGACGCCAGCCCCGACGAGCTCGACCTCACCGAGATCAACGCCGGCGTCTACGCCTTCGACGCCGCCGCGCTCCGCTCGGTCATCGGCGCGATCGGCACCGAGAACGCCCAGCGGGAGAAGTACCTCACCGACGCCGCCGCCGCGCTCAAGGCCGCCGGCCGCGCGATCGAGGCCGTCCCCGTGCAGGACCGCTGGCTCGTGGCCGGGATCAACGACCGCGCCCAGCTCGCCGACGCGGCGCTCGAGCTCAACGCGCGCATCGTGCGCCGCTGGCAGCTCGAGGGCGTCACGATCCAGGACCCGGCGACGACCTGGATCGACGTGGACGCGGTCCTCGCCCCGGACGTCGAGATCCTCCCGGGCACGCAGATCAAGGGGCCGACCGTCATCGCCACCGGTGCGGTCATCGGCCCGGACACCACGCTCGACTCCTGCGAGGTCGGCGAGGACGCGGTCGTGAAGCGCTCCGACGCCACGCTCGCAGTGATCGGCGCGAAGGCGCAGGTCGGCCCGTTCTCGTTCCTCCGCCCCGGCACCGTGCTCGGCGCCCGCGGCAAGATCGGCACCTACGTCGAGACTAAGAACGCCGTCATCGGCGAGGGATCGAAGGTCCCGCACCTCTCCTACGTCGGCGACGCGGTCATCGGCGAGGAGTCGAACATCGGCGCCGGCTCGATCTTCGCCAACTACGACGGGGTGAGCAAGGCGTCCTCCGTGGTGGGATCGCACGTGCGTGCGGGGTCGCACAACGTCTTCGTCGCCCCCGTTAGAATCGGTGACGGAGCGTACACGGGCGCCGGCACGGTCATCCGCAAGGACATCCCCGCCGGAGCCCTCGGGATCACCGTCGCTCCGCAGCGCAACATGGCCGGGTGGGTGCAGACCCACCGTCCGGGCACCGCAGCGGCCGACGCCGCCGAGGCGGCCCTGGCGTCGGATCCCACCGGATCCGACCAGGCGCCCACCGGAGGAAGCGGAGCACAGTGACCGGCATCACCGCCAGCAACAAGAAGAGCCTGGTCCTCGTCTCGGGGAGGGCGCATCCGGCACTGGCGGAGGCGGTCGCCGCCGAGCTCGGGACCGAGCTCGTCACGACCGAGGGGCGCACCTTCGCCAACGGCGAGCTCTACGTCCGCTACGGCGAGTCGGTCCGCGGAGGCGACGTGTTCGTCCTCCAGTCGCACACGTCCCCGATCAACGAGTGGCTGATGGAGCAGCTGATCATGGTCGACGCGCTCAAGCGCGCCTCCGCCAAGCGGATCACCGTGGTCGCCCCCTTCTACCCCTACGCGCGCCAGGACAAGAAGGGCCGCGGCCGCGAGCCGATCTCGGCCCGCCTCGTCGCGGACCTCTTCAAGGCGGCGGGAGCCGACCGGATCATGTCGGTCGACCTGCACGCGGCGCAGATCCAGGGCTTCTTCGACGGCCCCGTCGACCACCTCTTCGCGATGCCGGTGCTGCTCGAGCACTTCCGCGAGAAGCTCGACCCCTCGACCCTGACCATCGTCTCGCCCGACATGGGCCGCGTCCGCGTCGCCGACATCTGGAGCGACAAGCTCGGCGTCCCGCTGGCGATCATCCACAAGCGCCGCGACCCGAAGGTCGCCAACCAGGTCTCCGTCCACGAGATCGTCGGCGAGGTGAAGGGCCGCGTCTGCCTCCTCGTCGACGACCTCATCGACACCGGGCGCACCATCGCGAAGGCGGCCGAGGCGCTGAAGAAGGCGGGCGCGATCGGCGTGGTCGTCGCGGCGACCCACGCCGTCTTCTCGGACCCGGCGGTCGAGCTCCTGAGCTCCGAGTTCATCGACTCGGTCGTCGTCACCGACACCTTGCCGCTGCCGCCGGAGAAGACCTGGGACCGCCTGACGATCCTGCCCATCGCTCCGCTGCTGGCCCGCGCCATCCACGAGGTCTTCGACGACGGCTCCGTGACGTCGATGTTCGACGGCGACGCGTAGGACCCCGCGCCCCGGGTGCGTCCTGCACAGCGCACCCGGGTCCCGCCCCGGCTCCACCGCCTAGGGTGAGGCCGTGCCCCAGCGTTCGGATGCGACCCTCGCCCTGGCGGCGGTCTTCCTGGTCTGGTCGCCGGCCGCCGCCGCGGCGGGCTGGTGGCTGCTCCTCGGGCTCGCCGTCGCGGCGGCCGCCGCGGCCCTGAGCGCCGTCGCCGACGCCGGGCGCACCGTCCACGACGGCCCCTCCTCCGAGTGGCTCGGGATCGTCGGGCGCGCGTTCGCCTCGGCCGCGCTGGCCCTGACCGCGGCCCAGTCTGTCCTCGGGGGAGCGGCCCGGCCCCTGGCCGTCCTGCTGCTCGTGGCCGTCGCGCTCTTCGGCCTGCGCGGCGGGCGCCTCCCCGCTCGCCCGGTCCTGCTCCTCGTCGGCGCGGTCGTCGTCCTGCTGGCCGCCGCCGCCGTGATCGTGCTGGCGTCCCCTCCGGACCCCGCGCCGCTCGACCCGCTGCGCGACGGAGGGCCGCTGGGAGCCGGCACCGCCGCGGCGCTGCTCCTGATCCTCCTGCCGACGTCCCGCTCCGGCGCGGTGACGGCTCTCCGCCCCGCCCTGCTGCGCATCGGGATCGCCACGGCGGCCGCCGCCGCGCTCGGCACCGGTCTGCTCCTGGCGGCCGGTCCCGAGGTCCTCGCGTCCTCGGAGACCCCCCTGAGCGCTGTCACCCGGGGCACGCCCGCGTCCGGGCTCGTCGGGGCCGCCGCGGTGATCGCGGTCCTGCTCGCGCTCCTCGACCTCGGGAGGAGGGATGCGCGCGCCCTCGTCCGTCTCGCCGGCGCGGGGGAGATCCCGGCAGTGCTCGCCACCAGGAACCGCAGGACCGGCGTGCCGGCGGCGGCCCAGCTCGTCCTCTGCCTGGTCGCCGTGCTCGCGGTCGTGATCCTCGACGCCGACGCGCTGCTCGCCTTCGCCGTGGCCGCTCTGCTGGTGGCGACCATCGTGCGGCGCCTCGACCACGGAGCGGCCGGGGCGAGCGGGCCCGCCCTCGCGTCGGCCGCGGTCTCGCTGCTGCTCCTGCTCGCCCTCCCGGCGGCCACGGCGGCCGCCGCAGCGGTGCTCCTGGCGGCGCTCCTGATCGCGCGGGCGTTCCGGACCTGAGGGGTCAGCCGGCCCGGGCGTCGAGCGCCCGCTCGGGGAGCCGGACGCCACCGCGCGGCTCCGCTGACGACGGGGGAGCTCCCTCCGCGACGAGGAAGGCGCCCCCGCCCGAGGATCCGTGGATCCTGCGGGCGGGGGCGCCTTCCCGTGCGACGCGGGTCAGTGCGTGGAGGGGTCCTGCTCGACCTCGGTGCGGTCTCCCGACCACAGCGTGTGGAAGGTGCCCTCCTTGTCGACGCGCTTGTAGGTGTGCGCTCCGAAGAAGTCGCGCTGGCCCTGCACGAGAGCGGCCGGGAGGCGCTTGGAGGCGAGCGAGTCGTAGTACGACAGCGCGGCGCCGAAACCGGGGATCGGCACGCCAGAGAGCGCGGCGGTCGAGACGATGCGGCGCCAGGCGGCCTCGCCGTTCGCGACGGCCTCGGCGAAGTACGGGTCCTCGAGGAGGGTCGTGATGCCGGCGTTCTCGTCGTAGGCGTCGACGATGCGGTTGAGGAACTGGGCGCGGATGATGCAGCCCGCGCGCCAGATCTTGGCGACCGCTCCCTTGTCGATCTCCCAGCCGTACTTCTCGGCCCCGGCGATGATCGCGTCGAAGCCCTGCGAGTAGGCGACGACCTTGGAGGCGTAGAGCGCGGCGCGCACGTCGTCCTCGAAGCCCTCGTACTTCTCGACCGGGGTCGGGCGCGAGGTGACGCGGGCCTGCACGGCCTCGCGCTGCTCGGGGTGGGAAGACACGGCACGGGCGAAGACGGCCTCGGCGATGCCGCCGACGGGGACGCCGAGGTCGAGCGCGTTCTGCACGGTCCAGACGCCGGTGCCCTTCGAGCCGGCCTGGTCGAGGACGACGTCGATGAAGGGGTTGCCGGTGTCGGCGTCGACCTGGCGGAGCACCTCGGCGGTGATCTCGATGAGGTACGACTCGAGGTCGCCCTTGTTCCAGGCGTCGAAGACCTCGGCGATGGCGGCGGGCTCGTGTCCGCCGACGGTGCGGAGCAGGTCGTACGCCTCGGCGATGAGCTGCATGTCGGCGTACTCGATGCCGTTGTGGATCATCTTGACGAAGTGGCCGGCGCCGTCGGTGCCGATGTGGGTGACGCAGGGCTCACCCTCGGCGACCGCGGCGATCGACGAGAGGATCGGGCCGAGCGTCCTGTAGGACTCGACCGAGCCGCCGGGCATGATCGACGGGCCCTTGAGCGCGCCCTCCTCGCCGCCGGAGATGCCGGTGCCGACGAAGTGGATGCCGGTCTCGCGGACGGCCTTCTCGCGGCGGATGGTGTCGGTGAAGAGCGCGTTGCCGCCGTCGACGATGATGTCGCCGGGCTCGAAGACCTTCGTCAGCTGCTCGATCACGGCATCGGTGCCGCGGCCGGCCTGGACCATGATGATCGCGGTGCGCGGGGTGGCGAGCGAGGCGGCGAAGTCCTCGATGGTCTCGGAGGCGACGAAGTCCGCCTCCGGGTGCTCCGTGATGAGGGTCTCGGTGCGGCCGTAGGAGCGGTTGAACACCGCGACCGTGTTGCCCTCGCGGCTGGCGAGGTTGCGGGCGAGGTTCGAGCCCATCACCGCCAGACCGACGACTCCGATGTTGGCTGTGGCGGTGGGCTTGTCAGACACGGTTCTCCTCGACGTTCGCGTTCAGGGGCGAGCCCAGGCTAGCCCCGGGTCGCTCCGGGGAGCCCGGGTCCGAGCCGTCTCCCGGCTGCACATCGGTCGTGCGGCGCGCGCACGGTCTTGCGCGCGCCGCGACGACCGCGACCGGAACCGGTCAGGCGCCGTGGCCGAGGGGGACGCGCTCCGACGGGATCGGCGGCGGCGGGGGAGTGCCGTCGCCGAACGGGCGGCCGCCGAGCTCCTCGCGGCGCGAGGGGACGAGCCAGCCGGAGAGGTCCGGGCCCTTGGGGACGACGCCGGTCGGATTGATGTCCCGCTGCACCTCGTAGTAGTGCGACTTGATGTGGGTGAAGTCGATCGTGTCGCCGAACCCGGGAGTGGCGAACAGGTCGCGCGCGTAGCCCCAGAGCGCGGGCATCGCCGACAGCAGGTTCCGGTTGGCCTTGAAGTGGCTGTAGTAGACGGCGTCGAAGCGGGCGAGCGTCGTGAAGAGCCGCACGTCCGCCTCGGTGATGGTGTCGCCGACCAGGTAGCGGCGGGTGCTCAGCCGCTCCTCCAGCCAGTCCAGCCGCGCCCAGAGGCGGTCGTAGGCCCGGTCGTAGGAGCGCTGCGAGCCGGCGAAGCCGCACTTGTAGACGCCGTTGTTCACGTCGTGGAAGACCAGCTCGGCGATCTCGTCGATCTCCTCGCGGTGCTCCTCGGGGTAGAGGTCGGGGGCGCCGTCGCGGTGGAACGCGGTCCACTCGGTGGAGAAGTCGAGCGTCATCACCGGGTAGTCGTTGGTGACGACCTGGCCGCTCGGGATGTCCACGAGGGCCGGGACGGTGATCCCGCGCGGGTAGTCGGGGAAGCGGGCGAAGAACGCCTCCTGGAGGCGGGGGATGCCCAGCACAGGGTCGACCCCGCCCGGATCGAGGTCGAAGGTCCAGCTGCGCTTGTCGTGGGTGGGCCCGCAGATGCCCATCGAGAGGGCGTCCTCGAGCCCGAGCAGGCGCCGCACGATCACGGCGCGGTTCGCCCACGGGCAGGCGCGGGAGACGACGAGGCGGTAGCGCCCGGCCTCCACCGGGTACCCGTCGCGGCCGTCGGCGGTGATCCGCGTCGGGATGTAGTTCGTGTCGCGGTGGAAGCCGTTCTTCTCGACGTAGGAGCCGAAGTCGTCGCTCGTCATACCCGCACGGTAGGCGGTCCGCCTGGACGTCCGGCTCCGAGTCCGGCGGCGCGACCGCCTGCTGGCGGGCGGCCGCGATGCCGGGTAGGATCGGCAGCTGAACTTCGGCGAGGGATGCACGTGCATCCGTGATCGACGCGGTGGAAGCAGGCGAGGCCCCCACGGGGCGCCACGGACTTCTCCTCACGCTGACATGCGTTCGAGTCGACAAACCGTCCGTGGCCGCAGGCCACGACCCGATCCGGTGGCGTGCGCGCCGCCCAAGGAGAACATCATGGCTGAACTGACCAACAAGGTCGTCGTCGAGGTCCGCACCTCGTTCGGCAAGGGCGCCGCCCGCAAGATCCGCGCGCAGGACAAGATCCCCGCGGTCCTCTACGGCCACGGCACCGAGCCCCAGCACCTCACCCTCCCGGGCCACCAGGTGCTCCTGCTCACCCGCAAGGCGAACGCGATCCTCGAGCTCGACATCGAGGGCGCCGCGCAGACCACGCTGGTGAAGGACATCCAGCGCGACCCGGTGCGCCAGATCATCGAGCACATCGACCTCGTCGTCATCAACAAGGGCGAGAAGGTCGAGGTGGACATCCCCGTGCACGTCGAGGGCGACGCCGCTCCCGGCACCCTCGTCTCGATCGAGTCGAACACCCTCTCGCTCGAGGTCGACGCCACGCGCATCCCGCAGAACATCGTCGTCTCCGTCGAGGGCCTCGAGGCCGGCACGCAGATCACCGCCGCCGACGTCACGCTCCCCGAGGGCGCCACGCTGGTCACCGACGCCGAGATCCTCATCGTCAACGTCACCGCCGAGGTCGAGCAGGACCTGGGCGAGGACGACGAGACCCCGGCCTCGGGCGACGTCGTCGCCGAGACCGCGGAGTAGTCCGCACCACCCCGGGAACGGGCCCGCTCGCAGCCGCGGCGGGCCCGTTCCGCGTCCGGCGGGGGAGTCCCTCCGCCGCCCCCGAGGAAGAGGAACGACATGGGTGGCACCTGGCTGGTCGTCGGACTGGGCAACCCGGGCGCGCAGTACGCGCGCAACCGGCACAACGTCGGTCAGATGGTGCTCGACGAGCTCGCGACGCGGATCGGCGGCTCGTTCCGCCGACACAACCGCGCCAACGCCGTGGTCGCCGAGGGCTTCCTCCGCCCGGGCGGGCCGAAGCTCGTGCTGGGCAAGCCCAACAGCTTCATGAACCTCTCCGGCGGGCCGACGGCGCAGCTGCTCGACTTCTACTCGATCGACCCGGCGCACCTGATCGTCGTGCACGACGAGCTCGACATCCCCTTCGACACCCTGCGCCTCAAGCAGGGCGGTGGTCACGGAGGGCACAACGGCATCCGCGACATCCTCGCGGCGACCGGAGGAGCCGAGTTCCTGCGCGTGCGGGTCGGCATCGGCCGCCCGCCGGGCCGCCAGCAGGCAGCCGACTTCGTGCTGAAGGACTTCGCCGGCCCGGAGCGCGAGGCGCTCCCGATCCTGGTCTCGGACGCCGCCGACGCCGTCGAGCTCATCGCCGACTCCGGCCTCTCCGCCGCCCAGCTGAAGTTCCACACCAGCGCCTGACCCGCCCTCCACCGAGGGGACCCCGGACGGCGAGGGAGACTGCAGCTCCGGGCTTCCTCGACGGTTCGGGTTTCCCTCGGCGGTCGGCCCGCGGGGCGGCCGTAAACTGGATCCGTGCCCCTCAACGAGATCATCTCGGCGCTGTCGCGCGCCTCCACGTTCGACGATGCTCTCGCGTACGCGGTGCGGGACGCCGACTTCTCGGTGGCCGACGGCCTCCGGGTCCCCCTGCTCGCGGGCCTGATCGAGAGGCGCGCGGAGGCGGGACGCCCGCAGGCGGCGCTGGTGGTCACGGCCACGGGCCGCGACTCCGAGAACGTGCGCGCCTCCCTCGGCTGCATGCTGCCGGACGCGGACGTCGTCGAGTTCCCGGCTTGGGAGACGCTGCCGCACGAGCGCCTCAGCCCGAGCGCCGAGATCGTGGGACGGCGCCTGGACGCGCTGCGGCGGATGAAGCAGTGGTCCGGCGAGCGGCCCCTCGTGGTGGTCGCCTCCGTGCGCGCGGCGCTGCAGCCGGTCGCCGACAACCTCGCCGACATCGAGCCGATCCGACTCGTGAAGGGCGCCCGCGGCTACGACCTCGGCCGCATCTCGGCCGAGCTGGTCGACCTGGCCTACGCCCGGGTCGACATGGTCACGCGCCGCGGCGAGTTCGCCGTGCGCGGCGGCATCCTCGACGTCTTCCCGGCGGTGGCCGAGCATCCGAGCCGAGTGGACTTCTTCGGCGACGAGGTCGACTCCATCCGCGGCTTCTCCGTGGCCGATCAGCGCTCGCTCCCGGGCGAGGCCGACTCGGTGGTCCTCCCGCCGAGCCGCGAGCTGCTGCTGGTGCCCGCGGTGAGGCAGCGGGCCCGCGAGATGCTGCACGAGTTCCCGAGCCTGTCGGCGATGCTCGCGAAGATCGCCGAGGGCATCCCGGTCGAGGGCATGGAGTCGCTCGCCCCCGCGCTGCTGGAGCGGCTGGTCCCGATCTCGCACTACCTCCCCGAGGGGGCGGCCGTCGCTGTCCTCGCCCCCGAGCGCGTGGCGACGCGGGCGATCAGCCTCGCCGAGACGAACCGCGAGTTCCTGCAGGCGGCCTGGAGCGCGGCGACCGCCGGCGCCGAGGCCCCCATCGACCTCGCCTCGGGCGAGTTCATCTCGCTCGGCGCGCTCCGCGACTCCGTGAAGCTCAGCGCCCCGGGCGCCGACGCTCCCGACCACCCCTGGTGGACGATGAGCACGTTCCGCCAGGGCCCCGCCGCGGGCGAGGCCGAGGTGCTGCCGGAGGAGCTCGGGATCGACGAGATCCTCGCCGTCCGCGTCGAGGGCGAGCCGGTCCCCGGCTTCGGAGCGAGCGTCGAGGGCGCCCTCGCCCACGTCCGCGCGCGCCTGGCCGACGGCTGGACCGTGGTCCTGACCGCGCCCGGCACCGGCACGGTCGAGCGCACCGACCAGGTCCTCGCCGAGCACGAGGTCGCCGCCCGCATCGTCGCCGACCTCCCCGCCGGGCTCGAGACGAGTCTGGCCTACGTGGTCCAGGCCTCCGTCGATCACGGCTTCGAGGTGGAGGAGGCGAAGCTCGCCCTGCTCACCGACACGGAGTTCTACGGCCGCACCGTCGGCTACGACTCCCGAGCGGTGAAGAAGCTCGCCTCGCGCCGCAAGAACGTCGTCGACCCGCTGCAGCTCACGCCCGGCGACTTCGTGGTGCACGCCACCCACGGCATCGGCCGGTTCGTGGAGCTCTCTCAGCGCGAGGTCTCCAGCGGGGGCCGCAACGCGATCAAGACCCGCCGCGAGTACCTGGTGCTCGAGTACGCCCCCAGCAAGCGCGGCTTCCCGGGCGACAAGCTGCTCGTCCCCACGGACCAGCTCGACCTGCTCTCCCGCTACGTCGGCGGCGAGGCTCCGGCGCTGAGCAAGATGGGCGGGAGCGACTGGGCGCAGGCCAAGAGCAAGGCCCGCCGCGCGGTCCGCGACATCGCGGTCGAGCTCGTGAAGCTCTACTCCGCCCGGATGGCCTCCCGCGGGCACGCGTTCCCGCCGGACACCCCCTGGCAGCGCGAGCTGGAGGAGGCGTTCCCGTTCGCCGAGACCCCCGACCAGCTCACCGTCATCGACGAGGTCAAGGCCGACATGGAGCGGCCGATCCCGATGGACCGCCTGCTCTCGGGCGACGTCGGCTTCGGCAAGACCGAGGTCGCCGTGCGCGCCGCGTTCAAGGCGATCCAGGACGGCAAGCAGGTCGCGATGCTCGTGCCGACCACGCTGCTCGTCCGCCAGCACCTCGAGACGTTCCAGGAGCGCTTCGCCGGCTTCCCCGTCCACCTGCGGGCGCTCAGCCGGTTCCAGAGTGCGAAGGAGTCGAAGGAGACGATCGAGGGCCTGGCCGACGGCACCGTCGACATGGTCATCGCGACCCACCGGCTCCTCAGCGACAACATCGTCTTCAAGGACCTCGGCCTGCTCGTGATCGACGAGGAGCAGCGCTTCGGCGTCGAGCACAAGGACAAGCTCAAGGCGCTGAAGAAGAACGTCGACATCCTCTCGATGAGCGCCACGCCCATCCCGCGCACGCTCGAGATGGCGGTGACCGGCATCCGCGAGATGTCGACCCTCGCGACCCCGCCGGAGGAGCGCCACCCGATCCTCACCTTCGTCGGCCCCTACTCCGAGAAGCAGGTGTCGGCCGCGATCCGCCGGGAGCTCCTGCGCGAGGGCCAGGTGTTCTTCGTGCACAACCGCGTCTCGACGATCAACCGCGTCGCCTCGCAGCTCGCCGAGCTGGTGCCCGAGGCGCGGATCGCGGTCGCGCACGGCAAGCTCAGCGAGTCGCAGCTCGAGCGGATCATCGTCGACTTCTGGGAGCGCAAGTTCGACGTCCTGGTGTCGACGACGATCGTCGAGACCGGCCTCGACATCCCGAACGCGAACACGCTGATCGTCGACCGCGCCGACAAGTACGGTCTCTCGCAGCTGCACCAGCTGCGCGGGCGGGTCGGCCGCGGCCGCGAGCGCGCCTACGCCTACCTCCTCTACGACGAGACGAAGCCGCTGAGCGAGACCGCGCACGACCGGCTGCAGACCCTGGCCGCCAACTCGGACCTCGGCGGCGGCATGCAGATCGCGCTGAAGGACCTCGAGATCCGCGGTGCGGGCAACCTCCTCGGCGGCGAGCAGTCCGGGCACATCCAGGGCGTGGGCTTCGACCTCTACCTGCGGATGATCGGCGAGGCCGTCGACACCTTCCGCGGCGAGGTCGCCGAGGGGCAGACCGAGCTGCGGCTCGAGCTGCCCGTCGACGCGCGCATCCCGGAGGAGTACGTCGACAGCGAGCGGCTGCGCCTGGAGGCGTACCAGAAGCTGTCGGCCGCGTCGTCGCCGACGGCGAAGGAGGGGAGCATCGACCTCGTGGTCGAGGAGCTGACCGACCGCTACGGCGAGCTGCCCGAGGCGGTCGAGAACCTCATCCTGGTGTCGAGGCTGCGCATGCGCGCGCAGAAGGCGGGCCTCAGCGACGTGGTCGCGATGGGCTCGAACGTCCGCGTGGCTCCCGCTCACCTGCCCGACTCGATCCAGGTGCGCCTGCGCCGGATGTACCCGACCGCGAAGTACCTGCAGCAGGCAGACGCGGTCGTCGTGCCGATGCCCGTGCTCGACGGCGTCCCGCTCGGCGACCGGGCGCTCATCCAGTGGGTGGCGTCGCTCCTGGACGCGCTGTTCCCGGAGCCGGTCACCGTCTGAGGTCCTCGGGGAGGCGCTC
The DNA here is from genome assembly GCF_002932915.1 of Rathayibacter sp. RFBD1. Taxonomy (NCBI): domain Bacteria; kingdom Bacillati; phylum Actinomycetota; class Actinomycetes; order Micrococcales; family Microbacteriaceae; genus Rathayibacter; species Rathayibacter sp. RFBD1. Next base: position 10,624 of record NZ_PSWQ01000026.1, on the reverse strand, counting down.
CCCGGTGGCGCGCCGCCCCGCTCCGGCGGCCGTCGCCGCTGAGGTAGGGCCCGCTGGCAGGATGGAGGGCATGCCGCTCCTCGCCGCCCGACGTCCTCGAGAGCCGGAGCCGCTCGCCGGCCCGCTGGTCGCCGTCCGCGGGGTCGCGGTCCGCGCCTCGGGGGTCGAGCTGCTCGCCCCGTGCTCGCTCGAGGCGGAGGCGGGGGAGCGCGTCGCGGTGACGGGCCGCAACGGCACCGGCAAGACCACGCTCCTGCGGGTGATCGCCGGCCTCACCGCTCCGAGCGAGGGAGTCGTGGCGGTGGCCGGGCGCGCCCCGGAGGAGCGCTCCGCCGCCCACCGCCGCGCCGTCGCCGCCCTGATCGGCACCCCGCCCTTCGAGCGGGACCTGACCCTCGAGGAGCACCTCGCGATGGTGGCCGTCTCGTGGGGCGCGCCGGTCGCCGACGCCCGCCGCGAGGCCGCGGCAGGTCTCCACGCGCTCGCGCTCGCTCCGCTCGCCCGCCGCTTCCCGCACGAGCTCTCCTCCGGGCAGACGCAGCTGTTCTCCCTCGCGCTCGTGCTGGCCCGGCCCTCGGCGGTGCTGCTGCTCGACGAGCCGGAGCAGCGGCTCGACGTCGAGCGGGTGCCGCTGGTGGCGGAAGTCCTGCGGCGCGCAGCCGCGTCCCGGGCACTCGTCGTCGCGACCCACAGCCCTGTGCTGATCCAGGGTCTGGGCGCGCGGGTCGTCGAGCTGGAGCGGGCGTGACGCGCGCGGAGAGGGCTCGCGTCGCCGAGGTGCGGGCTCTGCACCGGCACCGCGCCGCGGCTCCGCCGAGTCCGCGCGCCTACGCGGGCTACCTCGCCGCGATGACCGTCCTCGTCGTCGTCCTCCCCGTCGCCCGGGCCCTCGCGCTCCTCGCTGCCGAGGCGGGAGCCGTGCCGGAGCCGCTGGTCGCCCTCGCCGCGGGTCTCGCCCTGCCCGCCGCCGTGCTCCTGGGCCGGGTGCGCGGACCCGCGGTGGGCGAGCCGCACACCACGGCCGTGCTGCTCGCGACCGATCTGCGCCGCTGGGCGGTGCTCCGCCGGCCCGTGGTCCGGGCGTCGGCCGGTCTCGTGGCGTGCTGCTCCGCCGTCGCGTCGCTCCTCGCCGTCGCCGCCTCCGCGCCGCTCCTCGCGGCCGTCGTCGGCGGCGCCGCGTTCGCCGGCCTCCTCGCCGTCGCCTGGCTCGCCGGTCAGTGCCTGCCCTCGCGCCTCCCCGCGCTCGCGGCGGGCCTCCTCGCCTCCCTCGCGGTCCTCGGGGCCCTCCTGCCCGGTGCGCCCACGCCGGGCGGCCTCCTCGCCTCAGCCGTGAGCGGAGCGGAGGAGGTGCGCGCCGCGACCGTGCTGCTTGCGTCGGCCGCGGTCCTCCTGGCCGCGGCGCCCCGGCTGCTCGACGCCGCGCGCGGACCTCGGCTCCTCGCCCAGGCCCGGCAGTGGTCGGCGACCGCCCGGCTCGGAGCGACGGGCGATCTCGCCGAGTCGCTCGACGGGTACCGCGCCCTTCCGGCGATCGGGCGGGGGCTCCGAGCGGTCCGCCTCTCCCCGCTCGCCCTCGCGGTGCCGGTGCGCGACGCGATCGGCGCGCTGCGCACTCCCGGACGCTCGGCGGTCGCGGTCGTCGCGCTGGCCGCCGCCGGCGCCGCCGCCGTGCTCGCCGCGGTCGTGCCGTTCTCCCTCCTCGCGCTCCCGGCCGCCGCGGCGGGCGTGCTCGCCTACCTCGGCGCCGGCGTCTGGAGCGACGGCTTCCGTCACGCCGCCGCGACCGCGGGACAGCCGGCGCTCCTCGCCCCCGGCCCGTTCGAGCTGCTCCTCCTGCACGCCGTCCTCCCGCTGGTGCTCGCCATCGGAGTCGCGATGCTCGGCGCCCTCGCCGCCTCGCTGCTGCTCCCGGGCGCGGCGGTGCCGGTGGCCGCCGCGACCGCCGTCGCCGCCGTCGCCGCGCGGGCGATGGACGCGACCCGGGGTCCGCTGCCGCCGCAGCTGCTCAGCCCGGTGCCGCTCCCGATCGGGGACGGCGCGGGAGTCGCGGTGGTCCTCTGGAACCTGGCGGGTGCACTGGTCAGCGCCTCGACCGCGGTGTCCGTCGCGGCGTCGCCCGGGCTCCTCGCCGCGGTGCCGCTCGTCGCCGGCGGCTGCCTCCTCGTCGCGCGGCGGCGTCTCGCGCGGGCCTGAGGCTCCCGGGCGCCCGCGCCGCCCGGATGTCCGCGGCGGCGGCCGGACCGGATGCGAGGATGGCGGGGTGACCGCGCATCCCCGGCTCGACGAGCTCATCCGCACCGTCCACGTCCTCCGCGCCCCGGGTGGCTGCCCGTGGGACGCCGAGCAGACCCACGAGTCGCTCGTGCGCTACCTGATCGAGGAGTCGCACGAGCTCGTCGACGCCATCGAGGCGGGGGACCGGGCCGACCTGATCGAGGAGCTCGGCGACGTCCTCTACCAGGTGCTCTTCCACGCCGACCTGGCCGCCGAGAGCGCCGAGCCCTTCACCATCGAGGACGTCGCGGCGCACATGAACGCCAAGATGATCGGCCGCCACCCGCACGTGTTCGGCGACGCCACGGCCGAGACGGCCGACGACGTCATCGCGGTGTGGGACGAGCTCAAGCGCACCGAGAAGCCGCACCGCACGAGCGTGCTCGACGGGATCCCGCAGGGCATGCCGGCCCTCGCGCTCGCCGACAAGGTGATCGGCAAGGCGACCTCGCTGGGCGTCGTGGACGCCGGCCAGGGCCCGCTTCCCATCGAGTCGGAGGAGGACCTCGGCCCGCTGCTGCTGGCCATCGTCGCCTCCGCCCGCGCCCAGGGGCTCGACGCCGAGCGTGCGCTCCGCACCACGACGCGCGACCTGCAGGACGAGATCCGCGCGGTGGAGCAGGAGCGGCGCGCGGACTGAGGCGCCCGCGGGCCCGCCTCAGCCGATCTGGGAGAATCGCCGTCATGGCCTCCCCGATCACCCCGCCCCGCGGCATGCGCGACTTCCTCCCCGCCGACAAGGCGAAGCGCGAGCACGCGCTCGGCGTCATCCGCCGCGTGTACGCCTCCCACGGGTTCGACGAGATCGAGACGCCCGTGGTCGAGGACTTCGACCGCCTCCACTCCGGGCTCGGCGGCGACAACGAGAAGCTCGCCTTCAGCGTCCTGCGCCGCGGGCTCACCCGCGACGACCTGGCGGCGGTCGACGACGCGTCCGCCCTCGCCGACCTCGGCCTGCGCTTCGACCTCACGGTGCCGCTCGCCCGCTTCTACGCCTCGCACCGCGCCGAGCTGCCGGCTGTCTTCCGCTCGGTGCAGATCGCGCCGGTGTGGCGCGCCGAGCGCCCGCAGAAGGGGCGGTACCGCCAGTTCGTGCAGTGCGACATCGACATCATCGGCGAGCCCGGGCAGCTGGCCGAGGTCGAGCTCATCACGGCGACCGCGGCGGCGCTCGACGCCCTGGGCCTCGAGGACTGCACCATCCGGATCAACGACCGCCGCATCCTCACCGGAATCCTCGAGCACTGCGGCTTCGCCCCCGAGCGCTTCGGCCCGGCGCTGATCTCGATCGACAAGCTCGACAAGATCGGCGCCACCGGTGTCGTCGCCGAGCTCGAGGCCGACGGGCCGGACGCGGCCGCGGTCCTCGGGGGCTACCTCGCGCGGATCGAGCAGGCGGTCGCCGCCGGGGGAGTGGCGCTCGAGCAGTCCGCGATCCTCGACGTGCTGCCCGAGGGCATCGACCCGGAGGCGGTGCTCGCGCTCGAGACCCTGGCCCGGTCGCTGCGCTCGCTGCCCGCCGGCGTCTCGCTCCGCTTCGACCCGACGCTCGTGCGGGGCATGGGCTACTACACCGGCACGATCTTCGAGATCGCGCACCCGTCCTCGGGCTCCTCGGTCGGCGGAGGCGGGCGGTACGACGGGATGATCGGCCGCTTCCTCGGTCAGGACGTGCCGGCCTGCGGCTTCTCGATCGGCTTCGAGCGGATCGTCGAGCTGATCGGCGGTGCCGTCGTCGAGCGTCCCGACGCCGTCGTCCTCGTCCACGAGCGGGACGCGGCGCCCGAGCTGCTGCTCGCGCTCAAGCAGGAGCTGATCGCCCGGGGCTCGCGCGTGCGCCTCGAGCGCCGGGCGAAGAACCTCACCCCGCTCCTGGACCGCGCGGCCGCCGCGGGCTTCACCCGCTTCGCGCTCGTCCCGCGGGACGCCGCCTCCGCCGCCGACCTCTCCTTCAAGGACCTCGGCTGAGCGGCGCCGGGTGAGCGTCGCCGGCTGCCCGCGCTGAGCCGCGCCCGCGGGAGGGGCCGGGGCCGTCCTGTCGGGCCTGAACAGGGTCTCAGCCGATCCGTCAGGGGATCATGCCGATCTGGTCGGATCCTTGTCGGATCCGTGAGAGCCTTAATACCCGCGAAATCTGCGGACACACCCGAGAAATCTCCCCCGGATAGCGTCGAGGCACCCGATCGGCGCGGCTTGGCGCGCCTGCACGGGCACCCCGTCGCGACCCCGCGCACCGCACCGCAGCAGCCCTGACGATCCCCACCCGAGGAGTCCCCTTGACCCTGTCGCCCCTTCGCTCCCTCCCGGCCTTCGACCGCCGCAGCCTCCTCCGCCTGGCGGGTGTCGCCGGCCTCGCGATCGGCGGCGCCTCCGTCCTCGCCTCCTGCGCCTCCGACTCCTCCGGCGCGTCCGCCGCGGACGGCGGCGACCTCGGCACCCTCAAGGTCCAGCTCTCCTGGATCAAGAACGAGGAGTTCGCGGGCGAGTTCTTCGCCGACTCGAAGGGCTACTTCACCGAGGCCGGCCTCGCGGGAGTGACGCTCACCCCCGGCCCCTCGACGGGCGTGGCCGAGCTCCTCTCGGGCAGCGCGGACGTCGCGCTCAGCGACGCCGTCTCGATCGGCACCGCGATCGCCCAGCAGGAGGCCCCGCTCAAGATCATCGGCGCGACCTACCAGAAGAACCCCTTCACGGTCCTCTCGATCAAGACCGCCGGCAACATCGCCACTCCGGCCGACCTCGCCGGGAAGAAGATCGGCGTCCAGGCCTCGAACACCTCCCTGTTCCAGGCGCTGCTCGCCGCGAACGGCCTCTCCGAGTCCGACCTCACGGTCGTCCCCGTCGAGTACGACCCCTCCGTGCTCGTCAACGGCACCGTCGACGGCTTCATCGCCTACCTGACGAACGAGGCCATCACGGTCGCGGCCGAGGGCTACGAGGTCGTCAACCTGCCCTTCGCCGACAACGGCCTCCCCTTCGTCGCCGAGACCTTCTCGGTGTCGGAGCAGGCGATCGCCGAGAAGCGCGACGCTCTGAAGGCGTTCCTCGTCGCCGAGATCAAGGGCTGGACCGACGCCGTCAACGACCCGGAGGCGGGCGCGATGCTCGCCGTCGAGAACTACGGCAAGGACCTCGGCCTCAACGAGGAGTCCTCCAAGAAGGGCGCCACCATCCAGGCCGAGGAGCTGGTCGTCTCGGACGAGACGGTCTCGAACGGCCTCTTCACCATCTCCGAGACGCTGCAGTCCGAGACCATCGCGTCCCTCGCGGGCGCCGGGATCGACGTCACGGCCGAGGACCTCTTCGATCTGACCCTCCTGGACGAGGTCTACGAGGAGAACCCCGAGCTGATGAAGTACGCGGCCTGATCCTGATCCACGAAGGGCACCACTCGTGACCGACACGACCGACGCCGGCACCCTGCGCGACCAGGGTGCCGGCGGCACCGGCATCCAGATCCACGGCCTGTCGAAGACGTTCCGGATGGGCTCGCGCAGCGTCGCGGCGCTGCAGGACACCGATCTCCACACCGACCAGGGCAGCTTCCTCGCCCTGCTCGGCCCGTCGGGGTGCGGCAAGTCGACCATCCTGCGCATCCTCGCGGGACTGGAGGAGCCGACGTCCGGCTCCATCCGGGTCGACGGCCGCACTCCCCAGGAGCTGCGCCGCGACAACAAGCTCGGCATCGCCTTCCAGGACCACGCGCTCCTGCCGTGGCGCAGCGTCATGGCGAACATCCGCCTGCCGTTCGAGATCGCGGGCAAGAGCGTCGACCAGTCCTACATCGACGAGCTGATCGACCTCGTCGGCCTCCGCGGCTTCGAGAAGGCCAAGCCGGCCCAGCTCTCGGGCGGCATGCGCCAGCGCGTGTCGATCGCCCGGTGCCTGATCCTCAAGCCCGAGGTCCTGCTGCTCGACGAGCCGTTCGGCGCCCTCGACGACATGACGCGGCAGAAGCTCAACCTCGAGCTGCTGCGGATCTGGACCGAGAAGCCCGCCACGACGCTCCTCGTCACGCACGGCATCTCGGAGGCGATCTTCCTCTCGGACCGCGTCGCGGTGATGAGCCCGCGCCCGGGACGGGTGAAGGAGATCATCGACATCGACCTCCCCCGCCCGCGCACCCCCGAGATGCAGCGCACCCCCGAGTTCCACGCCTACGTCGACCAGGCCTCCGAGCTGCTGTTCGGCGACGGCGGCGCGGCCGCGGACGACCGCGTCTAGGAGGCACCGTGGCCACCACGCTCCCCGCGGCCCCGCGCCGCGCCCTGTCCCTGCCTCCGTGGCTCACCGGGCTGATCGGCGTCGCCGCGATCGTCGCCGTCTGGTGGATCGTGGCGCTCGTCACCGCGCCCACCGGCGCCGCGACCTACGCGCCCGTCCCCACTCCCGTGCAGGTCGTGCAGACCGCGATGGAGGACGGCGCCGGCTTCTACTGGCGCAACTTCTCCGTCACGATCGGCGAGGCGGCCGTCGGCTACTTCTGGGGCAACCTCCTCGCGCTGGTGCTCTCGGCGCTCGTGCTGGTCCTGCCCTGGCTGGAGGGGGTCGTCTCGCAGCTCGCGGTCATCACCTACTGCGTGCCGATCGTCGCCATCGGAGCGATCGTGCTGCTGATCCTCGGCGGTGCGGACGCTCCCGGGAAGGCGAGCGCGACGGCGATCTTCCTGGCCGGCCTCTCGGTGTTCTTCACCACGGTCGTCGGCAGCCTGCTCGGGTTGAAGGCGGCCGACAAGGCGGCGCTCGACGTCGTCACGGTCTACGGGGGCTCGCGCTTCACTCAGCTGCGCAAGGTGCGTCTGATCGCGGCCCTGCCCAACATCCTGTCGGCGCTGCAGATCGCGGTGCCCGCGGCCTTCCTCGGCGCGATCCTCGGCGAGTACTTCGGCAAGATCGAGACGGGCGTGGGCCCGATCCTGGTCGCGGCGCAGGTCTCGCTGAACTCGCCCCGCGTCTGGGCGCTCTTCCTCCTCTGCGCGGGCGTCGCGCTCCTCGGCTACGGCATCGTCGGACTGATCGGGCGCCTCATCGCGCCCTGGTCCTCCGGAAAGCGGGCATGACCATGACGACCACCGTCCCCGACCGCACGGAGCAGTCCACGGCCACATCGATCCTCGCGGTCGACGAGCTGCGGCGCCAGCTGCGCACGGCCGCCCTCGGCGCGACTCTCAAGAGCCTGCGCAAGAGCCTGCTCGTCGCCCTGTCGACGATCGTGATCGTGCTGGCGATCTGGATCGGTGTGGTCCTCTTCAGCGGGGTCTCGCCCTACGTGGTCAAGGGCCCGTGGGACGTCTGGCAGCACCTGGTGACCGATGCGAAGGCCGCGGAGCACCGCGCCGAGCTGGGCGGCCTCTTCGCCGTGACCATGGGCGACGCACTGATCGGCTTCGCGGCCGGCCTGGTCGTGGCGATCCTCGGCGCGATCCTGTTCCGCCTGTCGAAGGGCATCGAGCACGCGCTGATGCCGTTCGCGATGCTGCTGCGCTCGGTGCCGCTGATCGCGATGGCGCCGCTGATCATCCTGGTCTTCGGGACCGGCTCGATCGCCTCGGTCGCGGTCATCGGCGGGATCGTCGTCCTGTTCCCCGCGCTGGTGACGATCGCCTTCGGCCTCAACAACGCCTCCCCGCAGATGCTCGACGTGGTCGCGGTCTACGGCGGCAGCACCCTCACCGCGATCCGCAAGGTGGCCATCCCCGGCTCGCTGCCCTCGCTCTTCGCCGCGATCCGCATCTCGGTGCCCGGAGCGATCACGGGCGCGCTGCTCGCCGAGTGGCTCTCCACCGGTGCGGGCATCGGCGGGGCGATCAACGCCTGGTCCGCCCAGGCCCGCTTCGCGGACGTCTGGTCGGCGGTCGTGCTCGTGACCGGCGTCTCGCTCGTGCTCTACATGCTCGTGCAGGTGCTCGAGACCTTCGTCCTCTCCCGGATGTCCCTCTCCCTCACCTGACCTCGTCCCTTCCCCCTTCCGCGGGACGCCACTCGAGTGCGGCTCGCCCGGTGGGTCGCATACCCCGGTGGTGTCTCGCGGGAAGGGGGAGGGCAGGGGGAGCGGAGCGACGGGGCCGGGTCAGACGGTGACGATCGCGTCGACGCGGTGGCCGGCCAGCACCTCGCGGCCCCCGAGCCCGTCGAGCTCCATGACCACCGCGATCCCCTCGAGGCTCCACCCTGCGCGCTCGATCAGGCGGCGGCTCGCGTCGAGCGTGCCCCCGGTCGCCAGCACGTCGTCGACCAGCAGCAGCCGCGAGCCGCGGGGCGCCGCGTCCTCGTGCACCTCCAGCATCGTCTCGCCGTACTCGAGGGTCGCCTGCTCGCGCAGCACGGCCCGCGGGAGCTTGCCGGGCTTGCGGATGGTGACGACGCCGAGACCGGCCGAGTAGGCGGCCGCTGCGGCGAGCAGGAAGCCGCGCGCCTCCACGCCCGCGATCGCGTCGATCCGGCCGCGGTAGGGCTCGATCAGCGCGTCGGCCACCGCCCGCAGGGCCTCGCCGTCGCCGAAGACCGGCGTGAGGTCGCGGAACAGGATGCCCGGGCTCGGGAAGTCCGGGACGACGGCGGTGAGACGGTCGACGTGGTCGGCGGCGGTCGTGGTCACGGGAAACCTCCGGGTCGGCGGGTGCGCCCGGGCCGTCCGGCGATCGGGCCCTGGGAGTCTACGACCGGCCGCGGTCTCCTGCGCTTCGGAGGCGGTCAGTAGACTCCTTCCCGACCGCTCCCGTCTCCGGGAGCCCACCCGTCAAGAGGAGATAGTTGTGGCCCTTATCGAGGCAGTCGTCGCCCGAGAAATTCTGGACTCCCGTGGCAACCCCACGGTCGAGGTCGAGGTCCTGCTCGAGGACGGCGCGTCCTCGCGAGCGGCCGTCCCGTCCGGCGCCTCCACCGGCGCGTTCGAGGCGTACGAGCTCCGCGACGGCGACTCCGACCGCTACCTCGGCAAGGGCGTGCAGAAGGCCGTCGACGCCGTCATCGACGAGATCGGCCCGGCCATCGAGGGCTTCGACGCCACCGACCAGCGCCTCGTCGACGCCGAGCTGATCGAGCTCGACGGCACCGAGAACAAGTCCCGCCTGGGCGCGAACGCGATCCTCGGCGTCAGCCTCGCCGTGGCCAAGGCCGCCGCGCAGTCGTCGGACCTCGACCTGTTCCGCTACGTCGGCGGCCCGAACGCGCACACCCTGCCCGTGCCGCTGATGAACATCATCAACGGAGGCGCGCACGCCGACACCGGCGTCGACATCCAGGAGTTCATGGCCGTCCCGCTGGGCGCCGAGTCCTTCTCCGAGGGCCTGCGCTGGGGCGTCGAGATCTACCACGCGCTCAAGGCGCAGCTGAAGAAGGCCGGCTTCGCCACCGGCCTCGGCGACGAGGGCGGCTTCGCCCCCGACCTGCCCACCAACCGCGAGGCGCTCGACTTCATCCTCAAGGCCGTCGAGGCCGCCGGCTTCACCCCCGGCAAGGACATCGGGCTCGCGCTCGACGTCGCCTCCTCGGAGTTCTACGAGGACGGCGCCTACACGTTCGAGGGCAAGAAGCTCTCGGCCGAGGAGCTCTCCTCCTACTACGCCGACCTCGTCGCCAACTACCCGCTGGTCTCGATCGAGGACCCGCTGGACGAAGACGACTGGGCCGGCTGGACCCACCTCACCGCGGCCATCGGCGACAAGGTGCAGCTCGTCGGAGACGACCTGTACGTCACCAACCCGGTGCGCCTCGCCCGCGGCATCGCCGAGAAGGCCGGCAACTCGATCCTGGTCAAGGTGAACCAGATCGGCACGCTCACCGAGACGCTCGACGCCGTGGCCCTGGCCCAGCGCAACGGCATGACCGCGATCCTCTCGCACCGCTCCGGCGAGACCGAGGACACCACCATCGCCGACCTCGCGGTCGCGGTGGACGGCGGCCAGATCAAGACCGGCGCCCCGGCCCGCTCGGACCGCGTCGCGAAGTACAACCAGCTGCTGCGCATCGAGGAGATCCTGGGAGGTGCGGCGACCTACGCGGGTCGCTCCGCCTTCCCGCGCTTCTCCGCGTAGTCTCGGCACGCCGGAGCGGCCCCGGAGCCCAGCACCTCGGTGCGGGCGCCGGGGCCGCTCCACTTCCCCCGCCGCGATCGAGGAGGCACCCGCCCATGGCCCGTCCGCCCCGCCGCCCCTCCGCTCCCGGGAGCGCACCCCGTCGGCCCGCGCCCGCCCCGGTGCCGCACTCCCGCCGCCACGTCCCCCCCCCGCCCCGCCCTGCCCCCTCTGCAGCGAGCGGATCTCCGCGCGGCCCGGGCAGCCGACCCCCGGCCCGCTGATCGCGCCCGCCAGCGAGACCCGCCACCCCACCCCCCGCCCCGCCCGCCCCC
>NZ_PSWQ01000014.1:0-136275 GCF_002932915.1 Rathayibacter sp. RFBD1 | reverse complement strand
GGGCGGCGGGGGCGGGGACGGAGGGGCCGGTGGGGGCGTCGGTGGAGGTCATGGGTCGATGGTCCGCCGCCCCGGGGCGGGCCGCGAGGATCCGTGCCGTTCCGGCATGCGGCGCGACCGCCCGTGCCAGGATGGCGTCGTGCCCGAGACCCCGCCCGCCCCCTCCGACGACGAGATCGTCGCCGCCGTCGGACCACGGCTCCGGCGCCTGCGCACCCGCCGCGACCGCACGCTCGCGTCCCTCGCGGCCGAGACCGGCATCTCGGCGAGCACCCTCTCGCGCCTCGAGAGCGGAGGCCGTCGCGCGACGCTGGAGCTGCTCCTCCCGATCGCCCGCGCCCTCGGGGCGCCGCTCGACGAGCTCGTCGGCGCCGCGCCGGAGGATCCCCGCGTGCACGGGCGGCCGGTGCGCCGGAACGGCATGCTCATCCAGCCGCTCAGCCGCGACGCGGGCGCGCTCCAGGCGTTCAAGCACACGCTCCCGGCCGGGCCGGTGACGGAGCCGGCGGAGCAGCGCGCGCACGAGGGCTTCGAGTGGCTCTACGTGCTGAGCGGGCGGCTCCGCCTGCGGCTCGGCGAGCACGATCTGGTGCTGCCGGCCGGCGAGGCCGCCGAGTTCGACACCCGGGTGCCGCACTGGTTCGGCCGCGCCGACGAGCAGCAGGTCGAGTTCCTCAGCCTCTTCGGCCGCCAGGGCGAGCGGATGCACGTGCGCGCGTCCACGCGCCGCTGAGCGCGGTCACGCCTCGCCGAGCACCTCGCGCGCGAAGCCCTCGGTGCGCGCCCGCAGAGTGGCGATCCGCTGCGCCCGCGCCGCCTCGAGGTCGAAGCCGATGTAGGCCACCGACGGGCGCCGCCGCACGTTCACCGAGCACTCGAAGCGGGAGCAGACGAGCGTGCCGAGCGAGTCCCCCGCCCGCCCGGCCGCTCCGGCCTTCCGCGCCCCGAAGAAGACGACGTCGTTCGGGAGCTGCACGTCGCGGCACCACGAGCACTGCGCCCGCGAGCGCGGCAGGGCGTCGGCCTGGGTGAGCAGGACCCCGACGAGGCGCTCCTCCAGCGGCACGACGACGTAGGCGCGGCGGCCCATCCTCCTGTCGCGCCAGCCGAGATGGTCGATGACCGACCAGTCCAGCGCGTCGAAGTCCTTCGGCAGCGCGAGATCGGCGACCTCCTTGCGGGAGGCGTTGACGAAGGACTCGCGGATCTCGGTCTCGGTCAGTGGCTGCATAGCGCTTCCGAGCCTAGGCCGGGATCAGCCCAGGTGGGCGACGGCCTCCTTCGGAGCCTGAGCGAGGAACTCCTCCTTCTTCACCCGGATCATCGCGACGGCGACGACGGAGGCGACGACCAGCCCGATCGCGGCCGCGACGAAGACCGCGGAGTAGCCGTCGACGAAGGCGACCGGCGACTGCTGCTCACCCGCGACTCCCGCGTAGAGGGTCGTGAAGATCGACAGCCCGATCGAGCCGCCGATCTGCATGGCGGCGTTGGCGGTCGCTCCGGCGGCACCGGCGTCGTGGGCCGCGACTCCGGTGAGCGCGAGGTTCTGCAGCGGCACGAAGACCATCGCCATGCCGACGCCCAGGAGGATCAGCGCGGGCAGCACCTCGAGGAGGTAGCCGCCGTCGGGGGTGATGCGGCTCAGGTAGAGGAGCCCGGCCGCCGCGATCAGCGGGCCGACGATCATCAGCACGCGCGGGCCGGTGCGCGGCAGCAGCTTGGCGGCGACTCCCGCGACGATCATGATCGTCACCGTCATCGGCAGATTGGCCAGGCCCGCCTCGAGCGGCGGCAGGCCCAGGACCAGCTGCAGGTGCAGGGTCAGGTAGAGGGTGGAGCCGATCATCACGCTGCCGACGATCGCCTGGACCAGGAATGCTCCGCCGCGGACGCGGTCGGCGACGATGCGCAGCGGCAGCGACGGGTGGTCGGAGCGGGCCTGGATCCGCACGAAGAGGGCCAGCAGCAGCACGCCGACGAGGAGGAAGCCGAGGGTGTCGACGCGGAGCCAGCCCTGCTCGGCGAGGGTGAAGCCGTAGACGACGCTCGCGAGCCCGAGCGCGACGGTGATCGTCCCGGCGACGTCGAAGCGGTTGCGCCCCTCCGCGCGGCTCTCGGTGACGAGCAGCTGGCCGGCGATCGCGCCGACCACGACGACGGGGACGTTGACGAGGAGGCACCAGCGCCAGTCGGCGAACTCGGTGAGCAGCCCGCCCAGCACGAGGCCGACGGCGGCGCCCGCTCCGGCGACCGCTCCGAAGACGGCGAAGGCCGTGCCCCGCTCGCGGCCGGAGGGGAAGGAGACGGTGAGGAGGGCCAGAGCGGCCGGGGCGAGCAGCGCGGCGAAGGCGCCCTGCAGCCCGCGGGCGGCGATCAGCTCGGTGCCCGAGGTGGCGAGGCCGCCCCAGGCGGAGGCGGCGCCGAAGCCGATCATGCCGATCAGGTAGGTGCGCTTGCGGCCGGTGTAGTCGGCGATGCGGCCGCCCAGGAGCAGGAGCGCGCCGAACGCGAGGGCGTAGGCGGTGACGACCCACTGGCGCTCGACGTCGGTGAGGCCGAGATCGGCCTGCGCGGCGGGGAGGGCGATCGTGACGATGGTGCCGTCGAGCACGACGACGAGCTGCGTGAGCGCGAGGATCACGAGCACCCACCAGCGGCGGGCGGAGGAGGGAGCGGACGGGGCGGGCATGGCGGCCTTTCACACGGAGCGGAGCGGAGCGGGACCGGCGGGTCCGGATCCGAGCCGCGTCATCGGGGCCGAACCACCCCAACCAGTTGGTTGGGCGAAGAAGAGTGTATCGTTCGAGCGCCCGGAGGTGAACCATGGAGCCGACATCCGATGCGGCGCTGCCCGCGCGCGAGCGGATCCTCCGCGCGGCCTCCGTCGAGTTCGCCGCCCACGGCTTCGCGGGCGCCCGGGTCGACCGTGTGGCCGCGGCGGCGGGTCTGAACAAGGAGCGGCTCTACGCCTACTACGGCGGCAAGCGCGGCCTGTTCGTCGCGACCGTCGTCGAGGCGCTCGGCGCTCTCGACGAGACGCTCCTCGCCGAGGCGGCGGACCTCCCCGACCTCGCGGGCCGCATGTTCGACCATGTGTGGGAGCACCCGGAGTTCCTGCGCCTGCTCACGTGGGCGCGCCTGGAGGGAGCCGGCGTCTGGGAGGAGGCCGGCGAGCAGCTCGGCGGGGTCCCCGCCCCCGAGGCCCGGGTCCTCGAGTGGCAGCGCACCGGCGTCGTCGACGCGAGCTGGTCCGCCGACGACCTCTTCATCGCCCTCCTCGGCCTCTGCGAGATCTGGCACCTCACCCCCTTCGCCTCCCGGGGCGGGGAGGAGACGCGCGACCGCCGCCGCGCCTTCGTCGTGCACGTCGCGCAGCTGGTGGGCGCACCGCGCTGAGGCCGACCCCTCCCCCGGCAACGGAAGCGACGTCGGCATCTCCGATCCGGACGCGGTGGACGGGGCGGCTCATCCCTCCGAGCCGGAACCCGACGGATCGGACTGGAGTGGGAGGTCCCACGGATCCGGCTTCGAGACGACCCCTTCATCACCCGGAAGGACCGCGCCCGCCGCGCGCTGAGCCTCGTCCTCGAGGAGGAGTGATTCGAAATCGCCGGGCGCGCACGGCATCTCCGCCCCGATCATGTACATCTCCTCGACAGCGCCGGTGACGAAGCTCGCCCGCAGCACCGGTCCACCCTGCCCGTAGACCGTCGGGCGCGGAGTCGAATCGGTCACTCTCACCGTCATCCCCAGCGACTCCCAGTAGTCCGCGACCTTCCGCGCATCCCCCTCGACATCGGTGCCCGCCGGGGCCCACCAGGCGTAGCTGTAGCTCGCACCGCTCACCCGGTCGCCGGGGCCGCACACATCGGGCCTGGCCGCGCCGCTCCGCGGCCACCACCCCTCCACATCGAGCCGCCCCGCGGAGTCCCGCACGAACTCCACCACCCGGTCCCGACCCTCCCGAGGACTCATCGTGCTCACCGGTCTCGCCTCCTTCTCCGTTGCACAAGCGGTCATCGACATCACGAGCAGAGCGGCGACGGTCAGCGCGACGCCCGTCCGCTGAGGAGAGCCTCTACCCGCCATGGGAGGCTCCCACGACCGCCTTCTGGAAGGCGGTCGGTCCGAGCGGCCGGTTCTCGGTCAGCAGGTCGAGTCGCCGGGAGACGGCCCACGCCGCGTTCTGCAGGGACTCGGTGTTCGTGTCGAGATACCCCGCGAGATCGCCGTCGTCGCTCTTCAGCGCAGCGTGATCCGTCACGATCCTCCCGGCGTCGCCTCCGGTCTCCACACCGAAGACGCGCGCGCCGAAGTCCTCGTCTGCGGGATCCGTGTGGTGGTTCCAGCTGAAGGCGCGGCCCATCCACGCGGCCTCGTCGCCGCTCTCGGTCTCGCCGAGGTACTTGTCCCGCGCCTGCCCCGCGAAGACGGATTCCGCGTGCAGGTCGCTCGCCTCGTCGACGCTGTCCGGGAGGCCGGCCGAGCCCAGCGTCACGACGACCCCGAGCTCGACGTCCGAGCGCGAGGCGGCGACGGCCATGACGGTGCTGCCGTAGGAGTGGGCGACGACGTTCGGCTTCGGCAGGTCGTCGCCCCGGACCGCGGAGAGCCCCTGGACAGCCGAGGCGAGTGCGGCGCCGCCGGCGACCGCCTGGTTCGAGGTGAGGACGTCCATGCCGTTCCCGCCGAGCCGCGCCATCGGCGGGGTCTCGTAGCCGATCCAGGAGACGACGGCGCTGCCGGGCGGGAGGAGCGACTGCAGATTCTGCGACGCCTTCGTCCATCGGGTCATGCTCTCCGTCGTCTGTCCCATCCCGGGGACGGCGTAGGTGACGTTCGTGGCGGTGTCGGGATCGCCGATCGAGACGGCGGCGAGCGGAGGCTCGTCGGCGGTCAGGGAGATGAGGAAGCGCGGGTCCTGACCGAGACCGCGCCGGAGCGATGCCCGCACGTCCCTCAGCGCCACCAGCTGCGACTCCACCGCCGCGAGTCGCTCCCCGTCGCCCGCCTTCCTGCGCAGGCCCGCCGCCTCGCTCCTCAGCGCCACGATCCGCGCCCTCAGCGCCCTCTCGTTCGCCCTCACCCGGGCGCGGTAGGGAACACCCTCCAGATTCCCGATCACCCCGGGCAGACCGGCGACCAGCGCCTCCTGCTGCGGCGAGAAGCGCGCGCCGTCCGTGGAGTCGAGGCTCCGCCACCAGTCGTTCACGAGGGTCGGAGCCAGTCGCCCGAGGCGCGCCGCGAGGTCGGGCGACGCCGCCAGGAGTGTCGCGAGATCGTCGGACGAGAGCGCCGCGAGGGAGTCGAGCAGGCTCCGGCCGCCCCGGGGCCGCGCCAGGGTGCCGACGGCGTCGAGGACCGGAACGGAGAGCGCCGCTCCCCCCGCGGCGGTGAAGGCCAGGGAGATCTGCTCGACCCAGGTCGCGTCGGCCGCACCGATCGACAGCAGCTCGCGGAAGCCCCGGAGCACCGAGAAGGACTCGACCGGCGCCCACGAGCAGCGGTTGCCGAAGGCTCCCCAGGCGGCCATCAGATCCTGGAGCCGGGAGCGCATCGCCTCGTCCGCCTGCCGGGTCTGCGAGACGAAGACGTCGAGGCGCTCGGGGTCGGCGGAGGTCGTGCCTCCCGCGGCGGGGCCGCCCGGGGACGTGCGGGGCACCGACCGGGGGGAGAACAGCGCACGGATCGGCGGAGGCACGACCGGCCGATCGGACGGCGGCCGGTCAACGACCTCCTCGACTCCCGCCGCGAGGGCCGCGACCGGATCGAGGCGGCGCTGCTGCTCGCGCTCGTCCGCCCGCCGCTCCCAGGCCGCGTACTCCTCCCGGCGCCGACGCTCCTCCTCGGCCTTCCTCGCCACGAGCCGCACCGTGTCGGCGAGCTCGTGCAGCTCGGCGCTCAGCCGACCGCGGTTCTCCCTGTCGCAGACGCAGACCCGGCGGAACAGCTCGGCGTACGCGCCGCGGAACTCGCCCAGCGCGTACTCGGCAGCGACGGACCTCAGCAGCCCCTGGGAGGCGAGCGCCTCCGCCGCCTCGTCCGAGGCGCGGACCAGCTCCGCCGCTGCTGCGTGGTCGAAAGAGAACAGGGTCATCGCCTCCTGAGTGAGAACATCTCAGGAAATGTAGAACGACCACGACGGCGTCGGCACCGGGTGGCGCGAGACGGCGCGCGGTCAGCGCGCCCGCGCCGCGTCCGGCGGCCCGCACGCAGAAGTGGCGCGGACCCCGTCGGTCCGCGCCACTCGTCCAGATCATGCGGGTCACTCCGCCGCGGTCAGCCGCTCCAGGTATCCCGCGAACGCACGCAGGTCCTCCTCGGGCCAGGCGCTCAGCGCCTCCTGCATCCGCTGCCGCTGACGGCCGCCGAGGTCGCGCATCCGCTCGCATCCGGCCGCGCTGAGCGAGAGGAACCGCGCTCGGCCGTCGGCGGGATCGGAGGTCATCTCGACCAGGCCCAGCTCGGCGAGCTGGCGGGCCTGGCGGCTGATCGCGCTGCGGTCGACCCCGAGCCGCTCCGCCGCGGCTCCGGAGTGGACCGGACCGCAGCGCTCGAGGATCCGCAGCAGCCGCAGTCCGAAGGGCGGCAGCGCCGGGTCGATCGACGCCGCCGCGTCCCGGACGGCGAGGCGCACCTGGACGGCGAGCACGGTGATCTGCTCCTCGACCTCGTGCAGCGCCTCGGCCGAGGGCGCGGCGGCGGGCATCAGGAGCGCTCGATCACGTCGACCGAGCCGGTGGGAGCAGCGTGCCGGGCGTGCCCGACCGGCTCCTCCTGCCGCTCCTCGTCGGCGTGGCGGCCGTGTCCGGCGGGAGTGGCCTCGCGACCCTCCCGGGCGTGCGTCGCGTCGTCCGTCCGCCGGGCCTGGCCGACGGGGCGGAGCGCCGCCTGGCCGTCCGAGGCGGCGATGAGGGCGTCCTCCGCGGCCTGCAGCGGAGTGGTCGGCTCCGCCTTGAGCTGCACCGCGTTCTTCGAGCCGAGGCTCACGTTGGGCAGGAGGACGACGGCGATCAGCGTGACCACGGCGAGCGGGATGCTGTAGAGGAACACGTCGCCCACGCCGATCCCGTAGGCGCTCTCGACCACGACGCGCACGGCGTCGGGCAGGGTCGCCGGCTGCGGGATCGTGCCGCTGCCCAGCGCCTGCGCGGCGAGAGCCTGGTCGGCGGGAGCGAGACCCGCGATGCCGGTCTTGATGCGGTCGGCGATCACGGTGCCGAGCATCGAGCCCAGGACCGAGACTCCGACGGTGCCGCCGAGGCTGCGGAAGAACGTGACCGCGCTGGTCGCGACGCCGAGGTTCTTCACCTCGATCGAGTTCTGCACCACCAGGACGAGGTTCTGCATCAGCATGCCCAGGCCGGCGCCGAGGACGGCCATGTAGATCCCGACGAGGACCAGGTCCGTGTCGTAGCGGAGGGTGCTGAGGAGGGAGGTTCCGATCACGGCGAGCACGCCGCCGCTGATCATGATCGCCTTCCACTTGCCGGTGCGGGAGATGATCCCGCCGAAGATCGTCGACGCGATCAGCAGGCCGGCCATCATCGGGATGGTGAGCAGGCCCGACTGGGTCGGCGTGGCTCCGCGGGCCAGCTGCATGTACTGCGCGAGGAAGACGGCGACGCCGAACATCGAGACGCCGACCGAGATGCTCGCCACGACGGCGAGGCTGAAGGTGCGGTTCTTGAACATCCCCATCGGGATGATCGGCTCGGCCACGGTGAGCTCGGTGATCACGGCGGCGATCAGCAGCACGACGGCACCGCCGACCATGACCGCGGTCTCCCACGAGGCCCAGTCGAAGTTCTTGCCGGCGAGGGAGACCCAGATCAGCAGGAGCGAGACTCCGCCCGCGATGAGCACGGCGCCGAGGTAGTCGATCCGCACCTTGCGCTTCGGGTGCGCGGGGAGGCGGAGGGTCATCTGGAGGAGGACGATCGCGACGATCGCGACGGGCATCGCGATGAAGAAGTTCCAGCGCCAGCCGAACGCGTCGGTCACGACGCCGCCCAGGAGCGGGCCGCCGACGGTGCCGATCGCCATCACGCCGCCGAAGAGGCCGGCGTACTTGCCGCGCTCACGGGGGCTGATGATGTCGGCCATGATGATCTGGCTCAGCGCGGCGAGTCCGCCGGCGCCCAGGCCCTGGAACACGCGGAAGACGATCAGCATGTTCGTGTCCTGCGAGAAGCCGGCCAGGGCGGAGCCGATGACGAACAGCCCGAGGGCGAGCTGGATCAGCAGCTTGCGGTTGAACAGGTCGGCGAACTTGCCCCAGAGCGGGGTGGAGACCGTGGTCGCGAGCAGGGTCGCGGTGACGACCCAGGTGTAGGCGTTCTGGTCGCCCTTGAGGTCGGAGATGATCCGGGGCAGCGAGGTCGACACGACCGTGCCCGCGAGGATCGAGACGAACATGCCCAGCAGCAGGCCGCTGAGCGATTCGAGCACCTGGCGGTGCGACATGGCGCCGTCCGGCCCGGCGGGGGCGTGCGGCGCGGTGGTTCCGCGCGATGCGGCGCGGTGTTCGGGGTGTGACATGGGCTCCTCTTCAGCACGGCGGCGGTTCTAGTTGACTGCGATCAACTATTGACCGAGAGCAACTTTATAGCCGGGCGTCACGAATCTCCAGTGGCACTCTGCTGCCGTCCAGGCGCCGCTCCGGCCGCGCCTATCCTCGGAGCATGGACAACATCGATCGGAAGATCCTCGATCTGCTGCGCCAGAACTCCCGCGCGGGCTACGGCGACATCGGCGGCGTGGTCGGGCTCTCCGCCTCCGCGGTGAAGCGCCGCGTCGACCGCCTCGTGGCCGACGGCGTGATCCGCGGCTTCACGATCAAGGTCGACCCCGCGGTCGACGGCATGGCCACCGAGGCCTACGTCGAGCTCTTCTGCCGCGGCACCGTCGCTCCGGACGAGCTCCGCCGCATCCTCTCCGCGGTCCCCGAGGTCGTCGACGCGGGCACGGTCACCGGCTCCGCCGACGCGATCGTCCACATCCGCTCGCGCGACATCCCCAGCCTCGAGCTCGCCCTCGAGAAGGTCCGCATCGCGCCCAACGTCGACCACACGCGCTCCGCGATCGTCCTCTCCCGCCTCATCCAGCGCAGCGAGGCCTGACGGATCGCGCCACCTCCTCGACGCGCGTCGCGACCGCCTGGTACTCCATACCTGTATGGTGAATCCAGGAGGGCGAGCATGAGCGACAGGGAACAGGCCGGTACGGCGGCACGACGGAGACGGCGCATCTGGCTGATGCTGCCGGCACTGTTCGTCGGCGTCCTGGCCGGGCACCTCGTCGCGACCGCGGTGGGCGCCGAGGATCCGTGGGACGTCGTGGTCACCGCCGCCGTCGCGGCAGCGGTGGCGTCCGTCGTCCTCGCCCTCGTCGACCGGCGGCGCTGAGCCCTCCCTCCTGGATCGGAATCCGAGGGAGGGAACGACGATGGAACGACAGAGGACGAGCACGGCACTGGTCGCGGCGGCGGCCGCTCTGCTGGCGGTGCCGCTGTTCGAAGCGCAGGCCGCGCACGCCGAGCCGGCGAGGCAGGAGACGAGCAGCCGGGTGCACCTCGAGGCACGGGGCGGATCGGCGTCGACGGTGACCTTCGACGTCACCGACGGCACGCGGATCGTCGAGCTGGCGGGCGGCGGGGTCGGCTTCACGGACGGCGCCGAGACGTCCGACGCACTCCCGGAGAGGATCGACGTCGGACGCGGCCGCACCGTGTCGGGCCACTGGTCGATCGACGACTCCGACACGCTCACCTTCCACTTCGCCCCGGACTCGGCGTCCCGCTCCGCGGTGCGCGGCCTGCACCTGAACAGCGACTGGAGCTCGCCCGAGTGGGGCCACTGCGTCGCCGGGAGCGGCGTCAGCGGCGCCGCGACCGGCGGGGTGATCGGCGCGATCTCCGGTCCCGGCGCGATCGCCTCTGCGACCGGCGGGCTGCTCGCGGGGATCATCGGCGGAGCGATCACCTGCTGAGCGCCGCCTCCTGAACGACCCGGATCAGGCGGGCGCGTCCGCTGCGGTGTGGACGCGCTCGCCGCCGATCCAGGTGCCCAGCACCCGGGTGTCCCCGATCGCCCGGGGGTCGCCGGCGAAGGGGTCCCGGTCCAGCAGGGCGAAGTCCGCCGCGAGTCCCACGGCGATCGAGCCCGACTCGCCCTCCAGGCCGTTCACCCACGCCGAGCCGGCCGTGGAGGCGGAGAGGGCGGTGGCGAGGTCGAGGCGCTGCTCCGGGAGGAACACCTCCTCGCTCCACCCCGGCTCGCGCTCGGACGGCGCCGAGAGCCGGTTCACCGCGACGTGGATCGCGGCGAGCGGGTCGGGCGTCGACACCGGCCAGTCGCTCCCCGCGGCGAGCACCGCGCCCGAGCGGAGCAGGTCGCCGAACGGGTACTGCCACGAGCCGCGCCGCTCACCGAGGAACGGCAGCGTCAGCTCCACCATCTGCGGCTCCAGCGAGGCCCACAGCATCTGCAGGTTGGCCGCGACGTCGAGCGCGCGGAAGCGCGGCAGGTCGTCCGGATGCACGACCTGCAGGTGGGCGAGGTGGTGGCGGTTGCCGCGGCGCCCGTTCGCCTGGATCGCCCGCTCGACCGCGTCCAGGCACTCGCGTACGGCACGATCGCCGATCGCGTGGAAGTGCACCTGGAACCCGGCCGCGTCCAGGAGCGGCACGGCCTCGTTCAGGAGGCGCGGGTCGACCATCGAGAGGCCGTCGCCGTGACCGTGGCCGCCGTGCCCGTCGAGGTAGGGCTCGAGCATCGCCGCCGTGAAGTTCTCGGCGACCCCGTCCTGCATGATCTTGACGGTCGTCGGCGCGAAGCCGTCGGCGGCGAGCGCCGCGCGCCGCTCGACGAGCTCCGGGATCTGCTCGACGCCGCGGCCTCGGTCCCACCACAGCGCACCGCGGACGCGCCCGGTCAGCTCGCCGCTCAGCGCCGCGCGGCGGTACACCGGACCGGGGTCGCCCACATCGCCGTAGGAGCCGATGATCGCGTCCTGCCACGCCGTCACTCCGAACGAGTGCAGGGTCTCCTGCCCGAGGAGCAGCGCGCGGTGGAGCTCGTCCGCGCTCGCGGGCGGGAGGTGGCGGCGGACCGCGTCCATCGCCCCCTCGTGCAGGGTGCCGGAGGGGGTGCCGTCGGCCAGGCGCTCGATGCGGCCGTCGGCGGGGTCCGGCGTCGTGCGGTCGATCCCCGCGAGGCGCAGTGCGGCGGAGTTGACCCAGGCGCCGTGCCCGTCGGCGTTGGTGAGGAAGGCGGGCCGGTCACGGACGACCGTGTCGAGCTCGCGGGCGGTCGGGGTGCCTCCGGGGAAGTCGGGCAGGTTCCAGCCGCCGCCGAGGATCCACTCCGCTCCGCTCTCCCGAGCCGCGTACCCGGCGACCGTCGCCAGGTGCTCGGCGGGCGACCCTCCCGCTCCGAGCCAGCAGCGCAGCAGCGCGGCGCCGCCCCAGACCGGGTGCACGTGGGCGTCCTGGAAGCCGGGGACGAGCATCCGGCCCTCGAGGTCGACCACCTCGGTGCGCGGCCCGATCAGGTCGGAGGCGTCGGCGCCGACCGCGACGATCCGCCCTCCCACGACAGCGACGCCGTGCGCTCGGGAGCGCACGGCGTCGGCGGTGAAGACGGCGCCGCCGGTCAGGACGAGATCGGCGGCGCGCACGGGTTCAGAAGCCCGCGGGAGCGAAGGCCTGCGTCATCAGGGAGAAGAGCGACACCGTCCAGCCGATCGCGACGAGGAACGACACGACCACGACGCCGAGGAAGACCCAGAGCGGGAGGAGGCCGCCGCCGGTCACGCGCTTCACGACCACGCTGCGGCCGATCACGTAGACGTAGGGAGCGGCGAGGAAGGCCCACGCCCAGTGGAACGGACGCTGCAGGCCGGCTCGCTTCAGCTGGCGCCAGTCGAGGAAGGCGAAGACGACCTCCGCCGCGTAGATCAGGAAGCCGACGACCTGGAGCACGCCGAGGCCGACGAGGTAGGCGGTCGACATCCCCATCGAGGAGCTCGGCCCGTAGGTCGAGGCCATCGACGAGTCGACGATCGCGCTCGGCGGGAGGAGGAAGATCGACAGCGCCGAGAGCAGCGGCAGGAGGACCACCACCCAGATCCACGGGGTGGACGTGACGATGCTCGTGTCACGCTGCTGCACGGGTGCTCCGGGAGCCGCGGAGTAGGCCGGGTACTGCGGCTGCTGCTGGCCGTAGGGCTGCTGCGGCTGCTGGCCGTAGGGCTGCTGCGGCTGCTGGCCGTACTGCTGGGGAGCCTGCTGGCCGGAGGGCTGCTGCGGCTGCTGACCGGCGCCATGCTGACCGTAGCCCTGCCCGTAGCCCTGCTGCCCGTAGCTCTGCTGCGGGTCGGCGGACGGCGGCTGCTGCGGATACCGACCCGAGGCCGACTGTCCGTAGCTCGTCGCCGCTCCGCTCGACGTCTCCCCGTAGGCGGGACGCTCGGCGGGCGGCGCGGGCGGAGTCGGTGCGGTCGGCGGAACGGGAGTCGCGGCGGCCTGCGCCGACCCGCTCTCGGCCGGGGCGGTGGGAGTGGCCGCCGGCGCGTCGCGGAGCGACTCCGTCCAGCCGGTCCCGTCCCACCAGCGCTGACGGGACGAGCCCGCCGGGTCCGGGTACCACCCGGCGCGGGGTCCGGAGGCCTCGCCGCCCGTGCTCGCGCCCTGGTCCGTGCCGGTTCCGTTGTCGTCCGTCATGGCGTCCTCCACTCCCCTCCGGGCGTCTGCCCGCGATCTCGGACCACCGTAGCGCCGCGACACAATGCGTGGCCTGAGGGCGGGCTGATCGCACGCTGTCCGAGCGCTGTCCGCACCGGCAGGCACCGGAGGCCGCCGACCGCCAGGATGGACGCATGCCCCACCTCCTCCGAGCCCGCGCCGCCCTCTTCGACATGGACGGGACGCTCGTCGACTCGACGGCCGTCGTCGAGACCATCTGGGGTGCCTTCGCCGAGCGCTTCGCTCTCGACCACGACGCGGTGCTCGGCGCCGTTCACGGTGTCCGCGCCGCCGACAGCGTCCGCCGCTTCGCTCCGGCCGGCAGCGACGTCGACGCGATCGTCGCGGAGCTCGACGCGTACGAGCTCGAGCACACCGAGGGCACCGTCGAGATCCCCGGCGCGACGGCGTTCCTCGCCTCACTCCCCCGCGAGCGCGTCGCCCTGGTCACGTCCGCGAGCCCGGCGCTGGCGGCCGCACGTCTGGCTGCGGCGGGCGTCCCCTCCCCCGACACCGTGGTCACCGCGCACGACGTCGCGAACGGCAAGCCTGCTCCCGACGGCTACCTCGCCGCCGCGGCCCTGCTCGGCGTCTCCCCCGAGGACGCGCTGGTGTTCGAGGACGCCGAGGCCGGCATCCGGGCGGGTCTGGACGCCGGCATGCGCGTGATCGTCGTCGGGAGCCACGAGAGCGCGAGCACCCGGGGGCTGCCCCGGATCGCGCACTACTCCGACGCGCACGCCGCGCTCGAGGGCGACGAGCTCGTCGTCACCCTCGGCGGGCCTCAGTAGCGGATCGCGTCGATCACCTTCACCCGCACGGCGACGATCGCCGGCACCAGGCCCGCGAGCGCGCCGACGAGGGTCGCCGCCCCGAGCCCGAGCAGCGCCGCCTCGGCCGGGAAAGGCGGGATGTCGGCGATCCCGTTGTCCTGCACGAAGGCCACCGTCCACGGGTTGGTGACGAGGATGACCGCGACCGTCACGCCGACCACTCCCGCGACGACGGTCGCCACGACGCTCTCCATCATGATCGAGAAGAAGATGCGGCCGGAGGAGGCGCCGAAGCTGCGCCGGATGCCGATCTCGCGGATCCGCTGCCGGACGGTGACCAGGGCGATGTTGAGCAGTCCGAGCGCGCCGAGCGCCAGCACCAGGCCCGCCACGCCGCCGATCACCCAGGTCAGCACGCCGAAGGGGTCGGAGTCGTAGACCAGGTAGTCCTGCCGGTCGACCGACACCTCGAAGTCGGATCCCAGGGCGCCGGCCACGTCGCGCTCCACCGCCGCGGCGAGGGGCTCGGCCAGGTCGAGCGGCACCCACATCTCGTAGTTCGGCACGCCCTGCCCGCCGTACTGCGGGTCGGCGTCGCGGGCGACCGCCGGGTAGGCGTCCGCGAGCATCATCATCGACGGATCCGTCTCGAACTGCGAGGAGGGAGTCACGCCGACCACCACGCCCGTGACGTCGCGCTCGGAGCCGAGCAGGGTGACCACCGGGTGGGTGCGCAGATCCGGGCTCCCGATCCGCTCCCAGAAGCGCTCGTTGACGACGAGGGCGGGAGCGAGGCGCTGGGAGTCGCGGGCGGTGAACCAGGAGCCGTCCACGATCTTCAGCCGGTGCATCTCGGCGAAGGGCTGGTCGACCGCCTGCACCGCGACGTCGACGGCGCCGTCGGCGAACTGGACGCGCGCGCTGCCGTAGGTCGAGCGGCTCGCGTAGGTGATGGAGTAGCGCTCGAGCGCACCGGTCCACGCGGCCTGGAGTGCGTCGGCATCCACCTCGGCGGTGCCGGTACCGGAGGGGTAGGCGGAGAGGAAGAGGCTCGCCGGGCGCCCGCTGGAGCGCTCGGCCTGCTCGATGCTGGCCTGGCGGGCGATGCCACCGGCGGCGACGACCGCGGTCAGGGCGGCGACGGCCACCGCGACTCCGATCAGCGAGAGCAGCACGCGGCCGCGGTGGATCCGCAGCTCGGTCCACGCCTCGACGATCGCGCCGGCGATCCCGACGAGCGCGCGCATCAGAGGACCACCGCCTCGGCGACGGGGCCCGCATCCGCGGTCGAGCCCAGGCGGCCGTGGTCGAGCCGGTAGTGGCGCTCGGCCCGCGCCGCGATGGCCGGGTCGTGGGTGATGGTGACCAGCGCGGAGCCGGACTCGCGGGCGATCTCGTCGAGCAGGCCCATCACGCTCTCGCCGGTGTCGGTGTCGAGGGCGCCCGTCGGCTCGTCGGCGAGGATCAGCCGCGGTCGGCGCACCAGGGCGCGGGCGATCGCGATCCGCTGCTGCTCGCCGCCGGACATGCGCCCGGGCATCGAGTCCACGCGGTGCCCGAGGCCGACCCGCTCCAGCATCTCGGCCGCGAGGTCGCGGCGGCGCCAGAACTCCGATCCGGTCGCGTAGAGCAGCGGCGTCATCACGTTCTCGCGGGCGGTCCGCCCCTCCAGCAGGTTGAACTGCTGGAAGATGAAGCCGATGCTGCCGCCGCGGATGCGCGCGCGGGCCCGCGAGGACAGGGTCTCGGTGGGAGCACCCTCGAGCAGCATCCGCCCCTCGGTGGGCTCGTCGATGAGTCCGAGGATGTTGAGCAGCGTCGACTTGCCGGAGCCGCTGCGCCCCACGACCGAGACGTGGTCGCCCTCGCCCACCTCCAGATCGACGCCGTCGAGGATCGTCAGCGGCGGTGCGTCGGGCAGCGGGACGACCTTGCGGATCCCCTCGAGCCGGAGGATCGTCACGAGCAGAAGACCGAGCCGTCGGGCTGCGCGATGCAGTCGCCGCCCAGCTGGACGTCGGGAGCAGCCTCCTCCGCACCCGGCACGAACTGCAGGAGCTCGGCGCCCTCCTCCACTCCGCCGGTGATCTCGACGGAGCTGCCGTCGGTGAGTCCCAGCGTCACCGGGACCTCCTCGGTGCTGCCGTCGTCCGCCCGGCGGAACACGACGCCGGACTGGGCGGTGCCCTCGACCGCGGTGGTCGGCACGACGAGGACGTCCTCCGCCTTGCCTCCCGCGAGCGTCACCGAGGCGGCGAGCCCGGGGAACACGGTGACCTCCGTCGGCACCTGGCAGGTGAAGCTCGTGCCGGAGCCACCGGTGGAGGTTCCACCACCGCCGCCGCCGTCCGTCGCTCCGCCGGTCGTGCCGCCCTCGCCGGCTCCGGCGAGAGGGGTGCTGATGGTGAGGTCGGTGCAGGTGAAGCCCGCGGGCCCGCCGGTGATCGCGACCTGCGCCTCCGTCGGCCGGTTCTGGATGCGGTAGAGCTGCTGCGCGTCGATCGTGCCGGTGACGGCATAGCTCGGCGGTGCGACCTGTCCGGTCACCTCGCCGACCGTGACGGCCTGGTCGTGGATGACGCCGAGCGCGCTGAGGGTGCCGCCGGTCGCGGCGTAGACCCGCTCGAAGCGCACCGAGGGCTCCTGCTGGGTGAGGGTGACGGCGCCGTCCGGGCCGGTCGTCTCGACCGGGTCGCGCGGAGTCTCGACGCGGATGTCGTAGATGAGATCGCCCGACGCGACGGCCGCGCCCTGCTGCACGTAGACGTCGTCGACCGTTCCGGCCGCCGTCGCCTTCAGCGGCACGGCGGGGTCGGCGGCGACGGTGCCCTGGAGGGTGAGGTCGTTGGTGACCGTGCCGCGGGCGACCGTGACGGTCGGCTCGGTGATCTCACCGGTCGGCTGCGTCGGATCGGCCTCGGCCGCGCCGTCCGGGAAGAACGCGATCTTCACCAGGGCGATGCTCGCCGCTCCGATGATGACCATCCACACGATCGGGAACACCCAACGCCGAACCGCACCCATCAAGTCCCCCGACTCCGCTTCCAGAGCGCTCCGCCGTGGGGCGCCGGAGGCAGCCTATCCGGCGACGAGGTGGCGTCCCGGACCGTGGCGCGCCCGTCAGCCGACGAGCGCCGCGACGATCGAGGCGACGCGGCGCGCCCTCGTCTCGGCGGCCTTCGCGCCCTCGACCGACGTGACGTGGGCCTTCCGCGCGCTGGGCGAGAGCGCGGCGAAGCGCTCCACAGCGCCCGCTGAGGCCAGCGCGGACGCCAGGTCCTCCGGCACGACGACCTCGCGCGGCGCGGTGTCGAGCTCGATCACGACGTCGATCGCGTCACCGCCGGCGAGCTGCGTCTCGCGGCGCTTCTCGGCCGAGAACGGGATGAGCGCGCGTCCGCCCATTGCTCCGACCGTGCTGGTGAAGCGGTAGCCGTTCACCGTCACCGCGACGGCGGGACGCTTGCCGCCGCCGAGTGCCTCGAGGACCTCGGGCGGCACCTCGATGCCGGTGTTGTTGCCGATCCGGAAGAGCGTCGTGGTGAACTGCACGAGGCGATGATGGCACGGACTCCCGCGTGTCGCGCGGCCGATCGCTGTACTGACGCGGAGGGCCGTCGACTCGATCCTCGTCGACCTCCCGTTCACGGATCCGGAGCGCTCGAGGGCGTTCTCCCCGGCGCTCGGCCGGACCCTGGATCCTCTGTTCAGCCCTGAATCCGCTGTTCAGCGACGACGCCGTCTGCTCCGTCGCCTCCGAGCACGTGTCCGCGATGCTCCTCCCGCACCCCTCCTTCTCGACCTCCAGGTCGAAGGAGATCATCGACGCGCGCTCCCGGGTGCAGGGCCTCTTCGCGGTGAGCGTCGGCAGCCGGGAGGAGATCGGCGAGGTGCTCGGGAACGGGCCGGCCTCAGGCGGCGCCGAGCCGGTCGCGGTGCAGGACCTCGGCTCCATGCGGGCGCGGCCTCGAGGACCCTGACGGGCACGTCCGGGAGTCCCTGTACACGGATCCGGCCGCGGCCGAGGCCGGTCCGCCCCGGGAGTGAGGGGTCGGTGCGCTCAGCAGGAGCGGGTGTCGGGGTCTCCGAGCGAGGAGCGCACGGCGTCGACCGTCATCCTGCCCTCGGGGTCGAGCCGGGCGAGCATGCGCGACATGATGTCGGCCAGCTGCGGGATCTGCTCGGCGTCGAGCGGATCGATGACGTCGGCCAGCACGGTCGCGACGTGACCGGGCGCCGTGTCGACGATCTTCTGGAGGCCGGCGTCGGTGAGCACCGCGTTCGTGGCGCGGCCGTCGGAGGCGCAGGGGCGGCGCTCGAGGTAGCCGCGGGCGACGAGGCGGGTCACCACGTGCGAGAGCCGGGGCAGGGTCGCGTTGGTGCGGGCGGCGAGCGTGGTCATCCGGAGGGCGCGGTCGGGCGCCTCGGACAGCATCGCCAGGGTCAGGTACTCGAAGTGCGTGAGCCCTGCGTCGCGCTGCAGCTGCGTGTCGAGGGCGCCCGGCAGCAGTTCCACGACCGCGATGAAGCGCAGCCAGGCGTCGAGCTGATCGGGCGTCAGCCAGCGTGTCTCGGGCGCACTCATCCCCCCACCCTACCCACTACTTGCCGCGACAAGTAAGTCCCCCCGCGCCTCGTTGAGCCGCGTCCCGGGGCTTTGTCGGGAGGCCGACCCGCGCCAGCCTGATCTCACCATCCCCGCGAGCACCGCCCCCGAGGCGAACCAGCGATCCGCATGCGAGCGGATCGCTGCAGCCGTACGCACCCGCTCCTCAGACCGCACCCCGTCGAGAAGCCGACCGCGCCACACAGAATCCACACCATCCCCGCGAGCACCGCCCACGAGGCGAACCAGCGATCCGCGTACCAGCGGATCGCTGCAGCCGAACGCACCCCGCCCTGCAGAACGCACCCCGTCGAGAAGCCGACCGCGCCCCGCCCGATCCACACCATCCCCGCGAGCACCGCCCCCGAGGCGAACCAGCGATCCGCGTGCGAGCGGATCGCTGTAGCCGAACGCACCCCGCTCCTCAGAACGCCCCCCGTCGCGAAGCCGACCGCGCCACGCCCGTCAGGGACGGGCGTGGAATCCAACTCACAGCACGTCGTCGCTCAGATCGATCGGGTTGCCGAAGCGGTGGTTCGTGATCGAGATCGCCTGCTCGCGGAGGAAGGGCAGCAGTTCGACGCGGCCGGCGGGGGTGACCGGGTCGGCGTAGACGGCGGTGTCGAGGGCGCCGCCGAGGGCTTCGGCGAGGGCGGTCGCGAGGGGGACGCGGGATCCGTCGGCGCGGGTGAGCGGGACCGGCGTGCCTGTGCTGCCGCGGGTCATGCCGGCGACGACGTCGGTGAAGGAGCCGGTCGAGTCGGACGATCGGCGGACGACGGCCTGCTGTCCGTGCGTCGGGCTGCCGGGGGCCTGCGGGCCCGCGTAGCCGTCGACGCGGTCGGAGACGATGTCGCCGATGATGCGGATGCGCGGCGCCGTGATGCGGCCGGCCGCGGCGCGCTCGAGCCACTGGGCGTCGGTCTCGACGACGATGCGCGGGACGAGGCCCGCCATCTCGGCGAGCTCGTCGCCGCCGAGCATCTCCTGCACCCGCGGCGGGAGCGGGAGGGACGTGGAGATGTCCATCCGGGAGCGGGTCAGCAGGCCGGCGGCGATGACGCGGAGGAGCTCTCCGAGGTCGCCGCCGTCGGCCAGGCGCAGCGCGATCGGCACGCGGAGGTAGCGGAACAGGTTGCGCTCGACGCCGACCTTCGAGATGTCGGTGACGACTCCGAACTCGGTCGCCCAGGCGAGCTGGTCGGAGAGTGCGGAGCGGCGGAGCAGGTCGAACTGCTCGAACCGGAGCGAGGACTGGGCCGCCTCGATGAACTGGCGCGCGCGGTCGTCGAGGCCGCGCAGGTGCAGCGTCGAGGAGGAGCGCGCGGGCGAGGGCTTCCAGGAGCCGAGGCCGATGAGGTGGTTGGGTCCGCCCGCCTTCGCGCCGCCGCCGACGGACGAGCGCTTCCAGCCGCCGAAGGGCTGGCGCCGGACGATCGCTCCGGTGATGCCCCGGTTGACGTAGAGGTTGCCCGCCTCGACCGAGTCGATCCAGAGGGCGAGCTCGTCGGCGTGCAGGGAGTGGAGCCCGGCCGTGAGCCCGTACTCGGTGCCGTTCTGCATCCGGACGGCGTCCTCGAGGGTCGCCGCGTGCATGATCCCGAGCACCGGGCCGAAGAACTCGGTGAGGTGGACGTAGCTGTCCTCGGTGACGCCCTCGCGGATCCCGGGCGACCAGAGCGTGCCGCTCTCGTCGAGGCGCTGCGGCTCGACGAGCCACGACTCGCCTCCGCCCAGCGTGGTGAGCGCGTGCAGGAGCTTGCCGGTGGGCTCCTCGATGAGCGGCCCCATCACCGCCGACGGGTCGTCGGGCCGGCCGACGCGGAGCGACGTGACGGCGTCGACCAGCTGGGCGCGGAAGCGCTTGGAGCGGGCGACCGAGCCGACCAGGATCACCAGGGAGGCGGCGGAGCACTTCTGGCCGGCGTGCCCGAAGGCGCTGCGGACGATGTCGGCGACGGCGAGGTCGTAGTCGGCGTGGGGAGTGACGATGATCGCGTTCTTGCCGCTGGTCTCGGCCTGCAGTGCGAGGCCGGGCCGCCAGGAGCGGAAGAGGCGGGCGGTCTCGTAGGAGCCGGTGAGCAGCACGCGGTCCACGAGGGGGTCGGTGATCAGCGCCCGTCCCAGCTCCTCCTCGTCGAGGTCGACCAGGGCGAGAAGCTCCTGCGGGATGCCCGCGTCCCAGAGCGCCTCGACGAGCACAGCCGCCGAGCGGCGGGCTTGGGGCGCCGGCTTCACCACGACTCCGGAGCCGGCGGCGAGCGCCGCGAGGATCGATCCGGCCGGGATGGCGACCGGGAAGTTCCACGGCGGAGCGACGACGGTGAGCCGCGCGGGGACGAAGGTGGCCCCGGTGACGGCGTCGAGCTCGCGGGCGCGGGTGGCGTAGTAGTGGGCGAAGTCGATGGCCTCGGAGACCTCGGGGTCGGCCTCGGCGATCGTCTTGCCGGTCTCGGAGGCCATCACCTCGATCAGGCGGTCGCGGTTCGCGGCGAGGACGAGGCCGGCGCGGTCGAGCACGGCCGCTCGGTCGTAGCCCAGGCGCTCGCCCCAGCGCTCCGCGCGGCGGGACACCGTGCGCAGCACCTCCTGGAGCTCCGCCTCGGTGCTCACGCGCGCGGCGTCGGCCGTGCCCGCTCCGATGGTCGAGCCGGCGATGCGCTCGGTGATCAGGCGCGCCCAGCGGCGGTTGCCGGGGAGGGCGGGGTCGGTGTCGGGCTCGTTGTGGAAGCCCGCGGTCGCGGCGGCGGCACCGGAGCCGCGGCTGAGGCCGAGGACGGCCTGCGTCAGGCCCGCGGCGGCCGGGTCCTGCGCCCGCTCGCCGGCGCGGGCGTGCTCCTGCACGAGGCGGCGGCCGGAGCCGGAGGACCACTCCCGCAGGCGGTCCTGCGTGCGGTTCGGCGGCGGGACGGAGTCGTCGAGGGCCTCGAGCGAGGCGCGGAAGCGGCCGAGCTCCCGCTGCAGCACCTCCTCGTCGTCGAGGCGGAACGCGGCCGACAGGAAGTTCTCGGGGCTGCTGTTCTCCTCGAGCCGGCGGATGAGGTACGAGATCGCCACGTCGAACTCGTGCGGGTGCACGACGGGCGTGTAGAGGAGGAGGCGTCCCACGTCCTCGCGGACGGCGCGCGCCTGCCCGGTCGCCATGCCGAGCAGCATCTCGATCTCGACCGCGCCGGTCACCCCGCGCTCGGTCGCCGTGAGCCACGCCCAGGCGAGGTCGAAGAGGTTGTGCCCGGCGACGCCCACGCGCACCGCGTCGACGCGCTCCGGCCGCAGGGCCCGGTCGAGCAGGCGCTTGTAGTTCGTGTCGGCCTCCACCTTGCTGCCGACGGTCGCGAGCGGCCAGTCGTGCAGGGCCGCGTCGACCCGCTCCATCGCGAGGTTCGCGCCCTTCACGACGCGCACCTTGATCGGGGCTCCGCCGCGGGCCCGGCGCTCCTGCGCCCACTCGGTCAGCTCGTCGAGCACGCGGACGGAGTCGGGCAGGTAGGCCTGCAGGACGATGCCCGCCTCGAGGTCGAGCATGCCCGGCTGCTCGAGGAGGCGCCGGAACACGGCGACCGTCAGGTCGAGGTCGCGGTACTCCTCCATGTCGAGGTTGATGAAGGTGGGGTCGGCTCCGGACGCGGCGGCCTGGTAGAGCGGGGTGAGACGCTCCACGACGCGGTCGACCTCCTCCTCGAAGGCCCACATCGACAGCTGGCTGACGACACTCGAGACCTTGACGCTGACGTAGTCGACGTCCGGCCGCTCGAGCAGGCGGAGGGTCCCCTCGAGGCGCCGGCGGGCCTCGCGCTCGCCGAGCACGGCCTCGCCGAGGAGGTTGAGGTTGAGCCGGTCGCCGCCCTCGCGCAGCGCGGCGACGGCCGCACCGAGACGCGCCTCCGAGGCGTCGACCACGAGGTGCCCGACGAGGCGGCGGAGGACCCGGCGGGCCGCGGGCACGACCACCCAGGGCAGCACGGGGCCGACGGCGCCGCCGGTGCTGATCGCGGCGCGCAGGTAGGAGGGGAGGAAGGCGGGCGTCTTCGCGGTGAGCGCCGCGAGGTTCTCGGCCGCGACCGAGAGGTCCTCGGGCCGGGCGACGCCGTCGACGAACCCGACGGTGAAGTCGAGTCCGTTCGGGTCCTGGAGCACGCCCGCGAGCCGCTGGGCGGCGGGCTCGACCGGGAACTCGCCGCTGCGCGCGATCCAGCGGCGGACCAGGGACTCGACGCGCTCGATCATCGGGCGGTCGTCGACCTCGGGCTCGGCGGCGGCGGGCGCGGCGAGCTCCGACTCCGACGCGGCGTCGGGCCCGCGCACGACCTCGTCCTCAGCATCGCGCACGACCTCGTCGTCGGCATCGGGCTCGCTCACGGCCGCGTCCTGAGCGTCGCGCACGACCTCGTCCTCGTCCTGAACACCGAGCTCGCGCAGGTCCTCGTCCTCAGCGTCGGACTCCTGCGCGTCCAGAGGCTCGGCCACGTCCTCGGACGCGGGATCCGGCGCCGGCACGACCTCGGCCCCGCTCACGGAGTCGCGCGCCTCACCGGCCTCGACCTCGTCGTCCGACCCCGTGCCGCCCTCCGGCGTCCGACCACCGATCGTCGCGTCGACCCCGCTCCGCACGGCCGCGTCGTCGGGCTCGCGCTCCGGGTCGCTGCCGGGCACACCTGGGGTCGTCGACTGCTGCATCCTCCGAGGCTAAGCCCGACCCGCCGCCCGGACGCGGCGTGACGCGGTGGTCGCGCCGACTCGCCCGCGAGCCGCCCCTGTGGAGGAGCGGATCAGTGCCGGCGGTGGTCCTGGATGGTCATCCGCGGGCCGTGCCGCGGCTTCCGCGCTCCGCTGCAGCCGATCAGCCGGATGACCCGCTGCCGGTGCCCGCTCCACGGCTCGAGGAGCTCGAGCATGCCGTCGTCGTCGACCCCGAGCCGGCCTGTGAGCGCGAAGCCGACGGCAGCGGCCAGGTGGTAGTCGCCCACGCTGACCGCGTCCGGATCACCGTGGGCGCGCATCATCACCTCGGACGCCGTCCACGGCCCGATCCCCGGCACCGACTGCAGCCGGCGGGCGACCTCGTCGCCGCCCCGCCCGAGCGCGAGGGTCCGCTCGAGGCCGGAGGCGACGAGCGCGGCGGTGAGGACGGTCCGCGAGCGCCGCGGATCCACTCCCGCGCGGTGCCAGTCCCACGAGGGCACGCGCCGCCACTGCTGCGCGCTCGGAGCCACGTGCAGAGCGACCGGCCCCGGGGCGGGCTCCCCGTGGAGGCGCACCAGCACCCGGTAGGCGCGCCACGCCTCCGTGCTCGTGACCTTCTGCTCGAGGACCGACGGCGCGAGCATCTCGAACACCAGGTTCGTGCGCGTGAGGCGCAGGCCCGCCGAGCGGCGGAGCACCTCGGCGAGTGGCGCGTGGGCCGACAGGTCGAGCCCGCTCCAGTCGTCGCCGTGGCCGAGGAGCTCGGGGACCGCGTCGATCAGCCACTCCGCTCCCCCGCCCCAGGCGCGCGCGTGGACCGCGCCGTCCGCCGCCTGCCGCAGATGCAGGGTGCCCGCGCCGAGCGGGGTGCGGAACGCCCGCCAGAAGCCGGACGCGTCGAGGAGCATGGTCGGGTCGCCCGAGCCCCGCAGCAGCGTGCGGAGGGTGAGCGCGAGGCTCACCGGCTCCGACGGCGCGTAGACCGTCGCCCAGGAGGGCTCGGGAGCGGGAGCGGGGATCGACACGCAGTGATGCTAACCGGCGGCTCCGACACCGGATCGGACGCTCCTCCGCAGAACCCCCATCCACGACGTGTTCGGAGCGACACGCCCGGCGGATTGGTTCAGACGGCGTGAACACATGCGCGGATCCGATCGCCCGTTTCCACTGGTCAGCAGGTCGATCCCGGGCGTAGCTTCGCGCTGTCGCGGCGGCGCTCCAGCCGCCCGGCACCCGCCTATCACTGGAGATGCGCACATGTTCGACACGACCTTCATCCGCAACGCGATCGTCAAGAGCTCTGAGACCGCTCTCGACCGTCGCCGCTTCTTCGAGGCCACCGGCGTCGCCGGCCTCGGCATCGGAGCCGCGGCCCTCGCCGCGCCCACCGCCTCCGCCGAGGAGGTCGCTGCCAGCGGCCCCAGCGACGCCTCGATCCTCAACTTCGCCCTCAACCTCGAGTACCTCGAGGCCGAGTTCTACCTCCGCGCCGTCTACGGCACCGGCCTCGGCGGCTCGGACGTGACCGGCAAGGGCACGCCCGGCGGCGTCATCGGCGGCCGCCCCGTCGACTTCAAGACCCCGTGGCTGAAGAGCTTCGCCACCGAGGTCGCGAACGACGAGAAGGCCCACGTGAAGTTCCTGCGGGCCGCGCTGGGCACCGCGAAGGTGGCCCGCCCGGCGATCAACCTGAAGGACAGCTTCAACTCCGCCGCCGTTGCGGCGGGGCTGATCAAGGCCGGTCAGTCGTTCGATCCGTTCGCGAGCGA
This sequence comes from Rathayibacter sp. RFBD1, assembly GCF_002932915.1. NCBI lineage: Bacteria > Bacillati > Actinomycetota > Actinomycetes > Micrococcales > Microbacteriaceae > Rathayibacter > Rathayibacter sp. RFBD1. Next base: position 111,696 of record NZ_PSWQ01000014.1, on the reverse strand, counting down.
GTCGAACTTCCTGCTCGGCGCCTTCGTCTTCGAGGACGTGGGAGTGACCGCCTACAAGGGCGCCGCCCCGCTCATCCAGTCGAAGACCTACCTCGACGCGGCCGCCGGCATCCTCGCGGTGGAGGCGTACCACGCGGGCGCGATCCGCTCGGCGATCTACGCCGCCGACCTGTCCGACTCGGCGAACAAGCTCTCCGACGCTCGCGACAGCCTCGACGGCAAGACCGACCTCGACCAGGGCGTCAAGGTCAACGGCCAGGCGAACATCGTCCCGACCGACGCCAGCTCGATCGCGTTCAGCCGCACCCCGGGCCAGGTCCTCAACATCGTGTACCTGAACCCCGCGGCCGGGACGCGCACCGGCGGATTCTTCCCCCGCGGCGTCAACGGCGAGCTCGTCACGACCTAGTCCCACCAGCACCGAGCACGACGACGGGCCCTTCCTCGAGGCGGCGAGGAGGGGCCCGTCGTCGTCCGCGTGCACATCCGTTCACCGGGTCCTCTAACCTGAGCGGGTGAAGATCGGGATCCTGACCTCCGGTGGCGACTGCCCCGGCCTCAACGCCGTCATCCGCGGTGCCGTCTACAAGGGCATCAAGGTCTACGACCAGGAGTTCGTGGGCTTCCGGAACGGCTGGCGCGGAGTGGTCGACGGCGACCTCCTGCCCCTGGGCCGCCCCGAGATCCAGGGCATCGCCAAGCAGGGCGGCACGATCATCGGCACCAGCCGGACGAACCCCTTCGAGGGCGAGAACGGCGGCCCCGAGAAGATCGCCGAGATGATGGACCGCAACGGCATCGACTCGATCATCGCGATCGGCGGCGAGGGCACCCTGGCTGCGGCCAAGCGCCTCACGGACGCGGGTCTCAAGATCGTCGGCGTCCCCAAGACCATCGACAACGACCTCGGCGCCACCGACTACACCTTCGGCTTCGACACCGCCGTCGGCATCGCGACCGACGCGATGGACCGCCTCCGCACCACCGGCGACTCGCACGGCCGCTGCATGGTCGCCGAGGTCATGGGCCGCCACGTCGGCTGGATCGCCCTGCACTCCGGCATGGCCGCGGGCGCCCACGTCATCCTCATCCCGGAGAAGCGCACCTCCCTCGACCAGATCGTCGAGTGGGTGCAGAGCGCGCAGGACCGCGGGCGCGCACCGCTCGTCGTGGTCGCCGAGGGCTTCTCGCTCGACACGATGGACGACGCCCACTCCGAGCGCGGCCTCGACGCCTTCGGCCGGCCCCGCCTCGGCGGCATCGGCGAGCTGCTGGCCCCGCTCATCGAGGAGCGCACCGGCATCGAGACCCGCGCCACGACGCTCGGCCACATCCAGCGCGGAGGCACGCCCACCGCGTTCGACCGCGTCCTCGCGACCCGCCTGGGCATGGCCGCCATCGACTCCGTCGTCGCCGAGCACTGGGGCCGCATGGTCGCCCTGCGCGGCACCGACATCTACCACGTGGACTTCGCCGAGGCGCTCGGCACCCTCAAGACGGTCCCGGACGCCCGCTACGAGGAGGCGCGCACCCTCTTCGGGTAGCGCGCGCTCCCCGCGGAGCGGTCAGTCCTTCGCGCCGTCCGGCGTCGCCGTGGCGACGATCTGCGCCCGCGCAAGGGTGTGGAAGTGCGCGTTGAAGCCGAGGATCGCCGGCGTCGACTCCGGGTCGAGGTCGAGCGACTCGACGTCGAGGGCGTGCACCACGAAGAAGTAGCGGTGCTCGCGGTCCGGCGGCGCCGCTCCGACGAACTGGCGCAGCCGCATCTCGTTGGGCAGCGTCTGCGCGCCCGCCGGGAGCAGCTCGAAGCCGGCGGCTCCGGCTCCCGTGGGGAGCTCCGTGGTGTCGGCCGGGAGGTTGTAGACGGCCCAGTGCCAGAAGCCGGAGCCGGTGGGCGCGTCGGGGTCGAACACCGTCACGGCGAAGCTCTTCGTCTCGGCGGGGGCTCCCGACCAGCGCAGGTGCGGCGAGACGTCCTCCCCGCCGGAGCCCTCGCCGTAGTGGCGGGCGGACAGGGGCGCACCGTCGGCGATGTCGTCGCTCTCGAGCGCGAAGGTCGGCACCTCGCCGAGGCGGGCGTAGGGGTCGTAGGTCCAGTCGGACATCCGGTTTCTCCGTTCGGGAAGGGCGGGCGGGGGCCCGCGCCCTCAGCCTAGGAACCCGGCGGTGCGCGCCGAAGGGCTTGCGGAGGGGGTCAGGACCCGAGATAGCGCCCGGGTCGGTGGTTGAACGCCAGGACCAGGTTGAGCACCACCACTCCCGCCGCCGAGATCAGCACGTTCAGCGGAGGCACCACCAGCAGCGCGGCCGCGACCACGCACGCGTCGAGCGCCATCATCACGTAGCCCGCCCGCCAGCCGAGCCGCTCCTGCGCGATCAGGGCGACGATGCTGAATCCGCCCAGGCTCGACCCGTGCCGGAAGAGGATCAGGAGGCCGATCCCCGCGAGCACGTCGCCCGTGAGGACGCCGTAGACGGGCTCGATCCGCAGCTCGCCGAACGCCAGCGGGTGCAGCCCCGCCAGGACCGAGACCAGCACGATCGAGAACATGGTCCGCAGCGTGAACCGCCAGCCCTTCTTCCACAGCGAGAGGGCGAGGAACGGCACGTTGACCGTGACGAGGATCACGCCGAACGGGACGTCGAGCGGGTACCCCAGCAGCAGCGCGAGACCCGCGGTGCCGCCCGTGACCGCCTGGCTCGCGCGCAGCAGGTAGAGGCCGAGCGACACGACGAACGCACCGGTGACGAGACCGAAGACGTCCTCGAGGCGGGAGTGCGGCACGGGGGCGGAGGCGTCGGGCACCCGACGATGCTGCCACACGCCGCGCCCCGGTCCGGACGTCCTCGTAGGATGTGCCGGTGCTGCCGAAGATCCTGCTGTTCTACCGCTTCGTGCCGCTGGCCGACCCCGAGTCCGTGCGGCTGTGGCAGCGCGAGCTGTGCGAGTCGCTGGGCCTGCGCGGGCGCCTGCTGATCTCGGAGCACGGGGTGAACGGCACGCTGGGCGGCGGGATGGACGCCCTGAAGCGCTACGTCCGCCGCACCCGAGAGCACTCGGCCTTCCGCGGGCTCGAGGTGAAGTGGAGCGACGGCTCCGGCCTCGACGACGACGGCCGCAGCCTCGACTTCCCCGGTCTCTCGGTGAAGGTGCGCGACGAGATCGTCTCGTTCGGCGCGCCCGACGAGCTGCGGGTCGACGCCGACGGGGTCGTCGGGACGGCGCCGCGGCTCGACCCGGACCAGCTGGACGCCCTGGTCGCCGAGCGCGACGACGTGGTGCTCTTCGACGGCCGCAACGCCTTCGAAGCCGAGATCGGCAGGTTCGAGGGGGCGATCGTGCCGGGGGTCTCCAGCACCCGCGAGTTCGTCGAGCAGCTCGACGCCGGCGTCTACGACCACCTCAAGGGCCGGCCCGTCGTCACGTACTGCACCGGCGGCATCCGCTGCGAGGTGCTGTCGAGCCTGATGACGGCGCGCGGCTTCGGCGAGGTGTACCAGCTCGACGGCGGCGTCGTCCGCTACGCCGAGGCGCGGCGCGACCGCGGGCTGTGGAAGGGGGCCCTGTACGTCTTCGACGGCCGCGGCTCCGTCTCCTTCTCCCCCGACGCCGAGGTGCTCGGCCGCTGCACCTCGTGCGCCGCGCCGACCAGCCGGATGCGCAACTGCACCGACCTCTCCTGCCGCGCCCAGCTCGTGGTGTGCGCGGACTGCGATGCGGCGGCCTGCGCCGCGCACGCGGGCCCTACGCTCGTGCCATGAGCATCGAAGCGCGCGGACGCACCCTCGTCGACCTCCACACCGCCCCCGAGCTGCTGCAGGTGGTGAACGTCTGGGACGTGATCAGCGCGACCACGATCGCCGCACTCCCGGAGACCCGGGCGCTCGCGACCGCCAGCCACTCCATCGCGGCGGCGTTCGGCTACGAGGACGGCGAGCGGATCCCGCTGGAGCTGCACCTGGGCATGATCGAGCGCATCGTCGCCGCCGTCGAGGTCCCGGTCTCGGCCGACCTCGAGGCGGGCTACGGCGACGCGGGCGAGACGGTCCGCCGCGCGATCGGGATCGGCGTCGTGGGCGCGAACCTGGAGGACCAGGCGAAGCCGCTCCCGGAGGCGCTGCGAGCGGTCGAGAAGGCCGTCGCCGCGGCCGAGGAGGAGGCGGTGCCCTTCGCGCTCAACGCCCGCACGGACGTGCTCCTCCGCGCCGGCGACCGCGACCGCGGCGAGGTCCTGGCCGACGCCATCGAGCGCGGCCGCGCCTACCTCGACGCCGGCGCCACCTGCTTCTTCGTCCCCGGGCTGCTCCAGGACGCCGAGCTGGAGTCCCTCGTCGCCGCCCTCGGGCGGCAGCGCGTCAGCGTCATCGGCGTCCCCGGATCGCAGTCCCCCGCCCGCTTCGAGGAGCTCGGGCTGGCCCGCGTCTCCTACGGTCCGTGGACGCAGCGCGTCGCCCTGACGGCGCTCCAGGACGCGGCCTCCGCCCTCTACTCCGGCGGATCGCTCCCCGAGGGCACCCGGCCCCTGAACTGACCGCCCGGCCGCGGGCCCGCGGGCGTAGCGTGGGCCCATGTACCGAGCCATCGTCGTCGAGCGGCACTCCGACTCCGACACCGACACCCCCAACCGAGCCCGCCTCCTCGAGCGCGACGACCCCGACCGCTCGCACGGCGACGTGTCGATCGCCGTCGAGTACTCGAGCGTCAACTACAAGGACGCCCTGGCGCTGGCGGGGCGGCCCGGGATCGTGCGCCGCACCCCGCTCGTCGCCGGCATCGACCTGGTCGGCACCGTGGAGTACGCGGACGGCGAGGCGGGCGAGCGCTTCGACTCCGGCGACCGGGTGGTGCTCAACGGCGCCGGCCTCGGCGAGCGCCACGACGGCGGGCTCGCCGAGCGGGCGCGTGTCGACTCCGCGTCGCTGCTCCGGCTTCCCGGCGCGATCTCGGCGGCACGGGCCGGAGCGATCGGCACCGCGGGCTTCACGGCGATGCTGGCCGTGCTGGCGCTCGAGCGGCACGGCGTGCGGCCGGGCAGCGGTCCCGTCCTGGTGACGGGGGCCTCGGGAGGCGTGGGGTCGCTCGCCGTCGCGCTCCTGGCGCGCCTGGGCCACGAGGTCGTCGCCTCGACCGGCCGACTCGGCGAGCACGGTGCTCTGCTCCAGCGCCTCGGCGCCTCCGACGTCATCGACCGCGCCGAGCTGCAGGAGGGCGGGAAGCCGCTGCAGTCCGAGCGCTGGGCGGGAGCGGTGGACTCCGCCGGCTCGCACACGCTCGCGAACGCCCTCGCGCAGACGCGGTGGGGCGGCACCGTGGCGGCGTGCGGTCTCGCGCAGGGCCCGGACCTGCCGGTGAGCGTGATGCCGTTCATCCTGCGCGGAGTGACGCTGGCCGGCATCAACTCGGTGGAGGCGCCGCGCAAGCTCCGCGAGGAGGCCTGGCGCCGCCTCGCCCACGACCTCGACCTGGAGCTGCTCGACGAGCTGACGACGACGGTGCCGCTCGGCGGGGCGGTCGACGCGGCCGAGGACGTGCTCGCCGGCCGCTCGCACGGTCGGACGCTGGTGGACGTCCGCGCCTGAGGGCACGGCGTCGGCGGAGGGCGTCCGCCCGCCTCGAGCGTGGAGGGGGGCGCCTCGGCCGGCGCTGCGTGGCTGCTGCTCGTGCGGCGGTGCGCTACTCCGCAGCCTCGGTGGCGCCGCTCGGCTCGGCCGACGCGTGACCGACGGAGGAGTCGGGGCGCGCGGAGCGGGGCTTCGCCGGCGTGCGGGGCTTCGGCGCGGGCTTCGCGGCCGGAGCCGGCTTCGCGGGGGCGGGCTCGGCGGGCTCCGATCCCGCGGGCTTCGGCTCCGCGGGCTTCGGCTCGGCGGGCTTCGGCTCGGCGGGCTTCGGCTCCGCGGGCTTCACCGGAGCTGCGGAGTCGATCGGCTCGGAGCCGATGACGTCCACGGGCGCGGACCCCCCGGACCCGGCCGGCGTGCTCGCGGCGGTCCGAGCACTCGTCTTCGGAGCGGCCTTCGGCGTGGCCTTCGGGCTCTTCGGAGCGGCCCCCGCTGCTGACTCCGTCGGCGCCGCGACGTCCTCCGCGGCGCCGTCCGCCTCCGGAGTCGCGGTCGCCGCGCTCCCGCCGCTCGCAGCCTCCCGGCCCTCGACCACCGTCGCCGGACCCGCCGCCTCCGCGGCCACGGCCGCGGCCTCCGCCGCCTTCGCCTTCTTCTTCGCGCGCTTCTCCGCGGCGGCCGCCTGGGCCCGCTCCGCCTGCTCGGCGACCTCGGGGACGATCACGAGGTCGTCGGTCTCGATCACGGGGATCGCCGCGGTCGTCGTCCCCAGCTGGAGGGCCGCGATCAGCTCGGGAGCGTGCTTGGTGCTCACGATCAGGCGGGAGTAGTCCTCGTCGACCAGGTCGATCACGACGGCCGAGGCGGTGCGCTTGATCAGCAGGAAGTCCTTGCCGCCGTGGAACTTCCACGTGCCGGCCGCGAGCGTGAGCGGCACCGCGGTGCCCGGGGCGCGGATGCCCCGCACCCAGATCCAGGGGTCCTCGGTGACCGTCGCCGAGCGGATGCTCGACCGGTCGACGACGACGTCGCTGCGGTGGAACGCGAGCAGTCGCTCGGCCGCGGTGAGGCGGAGTTCGAGGCGGTCGGGGAGCACGGTCACGACGGGCATGCCTCTAGTCTGCCCCGCCGCCCGCCGCCGGGTCAGCGCCGGATCGCACAACGATGCCCCGCCGCCCGCGTGGGTGGCAGCATGGTCGGATGCCGATGGATCCGGACGAGGCGCGCCTCCTCGACGCGCTGCTGGCCGAACGGCAGGCCGAGACGCGCGACGAGGCGGCCCGGCTCGAGGCCTCGCTGGCCGAGCTCCTGCGCGACCGTGCCGACGGCACCGCCGATGACGAGCACGACCCGGAGGGCACGCCGCTGTCGGCCGAGTGGTCGCGGATGGCCGGAGTCCGCGACGCTCTCGCCCGCACGGCGCGCGAGCTCGACGCCGCTCGCACCCGCCTCGGCACCGGCGGCTACGGGGACTGCGCCTCGTGCGGCCGCCCGATCGGAGCCGCCCGCCTCGCCGCCCGGCCCACGGCCGAGCTCTGCATCGACTGCGCCCGGCTAGCGGAGTCGCGTATCCGCTGACGCCCCGCGAGGCGAGCCTGCGGCATGCCCTCCGCCTGAAGGCCCCCACAGATCCCGGCGTGCGGAAACCCGGTTTCTCCTGCGAGCATTCACACCCGGTCGCGTCCCTCGAACAGGTCTGACGGACCACCCCCTCCCCCCCCCCTGCTCGAAAGGCACTCCTGCGATGACCGAGACGTCGACCGCCCGATCGACCGGCGCCCCTCCCGCCCCCGACAAGCGCGCCTGGCGCTCGCTGATCGTCCTGCTCGCGGGCATGTTCATCGCCCTGCTCGACACGACCATCGTGAACGTGGCGCTGCCCACCATCCGCACCACGCTCGACGCCTCCGAGTCGACGCTCTCCTGGATCATCTCCGGCTACGCCCTCGCGTTCGGCCTCGCCCTGATCCCTGCCGGCCGCCTCGGCGACCGCTTCGGGCACAAGTGGGTCTTCGTCAGCGGCATCGCCCTCTTCACCGTCGCCAGCTTCGCGTGCGGACTGGCCGCGGACGACACCCAGCTCGTCATCGCCCGCATCGTGCAGGGCCTGGCGGGCGGCGTCTTCGTCCCGGCGGTCAACGCCTACATCCAGCTCCTCTTCCGCGGCCCCTCGCGCGGCAAGGCGTTCGCGGTCATGGGCGCGGTCCTCGGCGTCTCGTCGGCGCTCGGCCCGATCATCGGCGGCCTGATCATCCAGGCCTTCGGCGACGAGAACGGCTGGCGCCTGGTCTTCTGGGTGAACCTGCCCATCGGCGTCGCGACCCTGATCGCCGCCGCGGTCCTCCTCCCCGCCCGCCGCGACCTCGAGGCCGGCGACCGCGCCCCGAGCGGAGGCGTCGACTGGCTCGGCCTCGTGCTCGTCTCCGGCGGCCTGGTCGCCCTGCTCGTTCCGCTCATCCAGGGCGAGGACGAGGGCTGGCCGCTGTGGACCTTCCTCTCGATCGCCGGCGGAGTCCTGCTCCTCGCCGCGTTCGGCGCCTGGGAGGTCCTCCACGTCCGCCGCGGCCGCGCTCCCCTGGTGCCGCCGTCGCTGTTCCGCCACCCGGCCTTCACCGGAGGCGTGATCCTCGCGCTGGTCTACTTCGCGGCCTTCACGAGCATCTTCTTCACCATCTCGCTGCTGTGGCAGTCGGGCCTCGGCCACACCGCGCTCGAGTCGGGCCTGGTGTCGATCCCCTTCGCGATCGGCAGCATCATCAGCTCCTCGCAGAGCAACCGGATGACTGCGCGCCTGGGGCGCAACGTCCTGGTGATGGGCAGCGGGCTCCTCGCCATCGGGCTCGGCTGGGTCTGGCTGGTGCTGCTGACCGCGACCCCGGACTCGATCAGCAACTGGCAGCTCCTGCCGCCGCTGCTGATCGCGGGCCTCGGCAACGGCTTCTTCATCGCCCCGAACGTGCAGTTCATCGTCTCGACCGTCGACCCGCAGGACGCGGGCGCGGCGAGCGGCGTGATCTCGGCGATCCAGCGCATCGGCTCGGCCGTGGGCATCGCGGTCATCGGCAGCGTGCTGTTCGGGAGCCTCGTCATCACGGGTCCGGACACGGTCGCCTCGGGCTTCCTCGACGCCGCGGCTCCCGCGATGCTCCTCAGCACCCTGATGGCGGTCGCCGCCTTCGCGCTGGTGTTCGTGCTGCCGAAGTCGGTCTCGCGCCGGGGCTGAGGGCCCCTGCCCGGTCGCCGCACGCCGGCGGCCGGGCGCGCGGGACGTCCGCCGCTCCGGTGCGGCGGGCGCCTCCCGCCTGATCCGCGGGTGGCCCCGGAGCCTACGCCCGAGCGGCCGCCGCGGCCTTCGCCGCCGCCGGCAGCGCGTCCACGATGCGCCCGATCGCCGCGTCGTCGTGCGCGGCCGAGACGAACCAGGCCTCGTACACCGACGGCGGCAGCGAGACGCCCGCGTCGAGCATCGCGTGGAAGAACGCCGGGTAGCGGAACGACTCCTGCGCCTGGACCTCGGCGTAGTCGCGCACCGGCCGGCCCAGGTCCGTGAACATGAAGCTGAAGAGGCTCCCGGCCGTCTGCACCGTGTGCGCGACGCCCTCGGCCGTCAGCGCCGCCGACACCTCGCGCTGGAGGGTCAGCGCCGTGGCGTCCAGCGAGGCGTAGACCGCGTCGTCGGCCAGCTGCAGCGTCCGGATGCCCGCGGCCACCGCGACCGGGTTCCCGGAGAGGGTGCCCGCCTGGTACACCGGCCCGAGCGGTGCCAGGTGGTCCATGACGTCCGCACGGCCGCCGAGAGCCGCGACCGGCATCCCTCCGCCGATGACCTTGCCGAAGGTGTAGAGGTCGGCCCGGTACGGAGCCTCGGCGCCGCGGTTCTCGAGCCCCCACCAGCCGCCGGCGCTCACCCGGAAGCCGGTCAGCACCTCGTCCATGATCAGCAGCGATCCGTTCGCGTGCACGAGCTCGGCGAGGGCCGCGTTGAAGCCCGGGTCCGGAGCGACGACGCCCATGTTGGCGGCCGCGGCCTCGGTGATGACCGCCGCGATGTCGGCGCCGCGCTCGGCCAGGACCGCGCGCACCGCCTCGAGGTCGTTGTACGGCAGCACGATCGTCTGGGCCGCGGTCGCGGCCGTGACGCCGGCGGAGGCGGGCAGCGAGAGGGTCGCGAGACCGGAGCCGGCATCGGCGAGCAGCCCGTCGGAGTGGCCGTGGTAGTGGCCGGAGAACTTGATCAGCAGGTCGCGGCCGGTGACGCCGCGGGCGAGGCGGATCGCCGTCATCGTCGCCTCGGTGCCGGTGGAGACCAGGCGGAGCTTCTCGATCGGCGAGACTCCCCCGGCCGTGATCCGCGCCTCGACCAGCTCGGCGAGATCCGTCTCGGCGGGAGTGGACGCGCCGAACGAGAGACCGCGGGCGGCCGCCTCCTGCACGGCTGCGACGACCTCGGGGTGCGCGTGCCCGAGGACGGCAGGGCCCCAGGAGCAGACGAGGTCGACGTACTCGCGCCCGTCCGCGTCCGTGATGTACGGGCCGGCGGCCGAGACCATGAAGCGCGGGGTCCCGCCGACCGAGCGGAACGCTCTGACGGGCGAGTTGACGCCTCCGGGGATCGCGTGCCGGGCACGCTCGTACAGGGTGTCGTTCGCCGAGGTGGTCACCCCTCCAGGGTACGCGCGCCGCCCGGCGCCCTCGCGCCGGAGGAGCGCTTTCGGACGAGACGCCGAGGCTCGCTCCCAGGAGGAGGAGCGGCTACTTCAGCAGGTCGCGGGCGATCTCGACGGCCCAATACGTGAGAACCGCGTCGGCCCCCGCGCGGAGGATCCCCGTGACCGACTCCAGTATCGCCGGCTCGCGCGAGATCCAGCCGTTCGCGGCGGCGGCCTCGATCATCGCGTACTCCCCCGACACCTGATACGCCCAGACCGGCACGTCCGAGACGGAGGCGACGTCCGAGAGCACGTCGAGGTAGCTCATGGCCGGCTTCACCATCACCACGTCGGCGCCCTCGGCGAGGTCGAGGGTCGCCTCGAGCAGGCCCTCGCGGCGGTTCGCCGGGTCCTGCTGGTAGGTGCGGCGATCGCCCTCGAGCGTGGACTGCACGGCCTCGCGGAACGGACCGTAGAAGCTGGAGGCGTACTTCGCCGAGTACGCGAGGATCGCGGTGTCCAGGTGCCCGGCGCCGTCGAGAGCGGCGCGGATCGCTCCGACCTGGCCGTCCATCATCCCCGAGAGCCCGAGCAGGTGGGAGCCGGCCTCGGCCTGGGCGAGCGCCATCTCCTCGTAGCGGAGGAGCGTGGCGTCGTTGTCGACGCGCCCGCGGTCGTCGAGCACGCCGCAGTGGCCGTGGTCGGTGAACTCGTCCAGGCACAGGTCGGTCTGCACGACCAGCGCGTCGCCGACCTCCTCCACGACGACCCGCGTCGCGGCGTTGAGCACGCCGTCGGGGTCGGTCGCACCGGAGCCGACCGCGTCGCGCGTGGTGGGCACGCCGAACAGCATCACACCGCCGATCCCCGCCTCGGCCGCCTCCGTCACCGCTCCGCGGACGCTGTCCAGCGAGTGGTGCATCACCCCCGGCATCGACCCGATCGGCCGGGCCTCGGTGATCCCCTCGGCCACGAAGAGGGGCAGGATCAGCTGCGCCGGGTGGATGCGCGTCTCCTGGACGAGACGGCGGAGTGCGGGGGTCGTGCGGAGGCGGCGCGGGCGGATGGCAGTCATGTCCTCCAGCGTAATCCCGCCCCGCCGAGCACCTCCCGGGAGCGCGGACGCCCCACCCGGTGGAGGTGCTCCGGACGCACCACATCTGCCGAGAGGCGGGTCGCTGCGCTGCGGGGCGAGGCCCGCCCCTCCCGGTCGACGTCGCGCCGGAGAGGCGGCTCAGCGGGGAGCGCGCTCCGTGGCGACGGCGGCGACCGCGTCGATGAGGGAGGAGGCCGAGCGCTCATCGGCGACGACGTCGACGCGCAGGCCGAAGGCGCGGGCGTCCTTCGCGGTCTGCGGGCCGATCGCGGCGACGAGGATCGACTCGGGCACCGGGCCGAGCTGCTTCTGGACCTGCTCCGCCACGCTGCCCGAGGTGACGAGGATCGCGTGCACGGCTCCGCCGGCGACATCCGCCACGACGCGCTCCTCCACCGGGACGCCGACCGTGCGGTAGGCGACCACGGAGCGCACGTCGTGCCCGATGCGGGTGAGGCCCTCGGTGAGCAGCGGCTTGGCGATCTCGGACCGCAGCGTCAGCACGCGCAGGGGGTGCCGGCCGCCGGTGGCCTCCTCCCACTCGGCCAGGAGGCCGCGGGCGGAGTTGTCCTCGGAGGGGACGAGGTCGACGGAGTAGCCGGCGGCGACGAGCGCGGCCGCCGTGGTCTCGCCGACCGCCGCCACCTTGGTGCTCGCGGGCACGGTGGTGCGCAGGAGGGAGAGGACGTCGACCGTGGTGGCGCTCGTGACGGTCATCCAGTCGAAGGCGCCGGATTCGAGGTCGGCGAGGGCCTGCTCGAGCGCGGGGAAGTCGTCGGTCGGCGCGAAGTTGATCATCGGAGCGACGACGGGCGAGGCTCCCTTGGCTCGGAGAGCGGCGGCGACACCGTCCCCCCACGGGCCTCCGCGGGGGACGAGGATGCGCCACCCCTGCAACGGCTTCTCCCACTGGGAGTAGGCGGCGGGGACGATCACGAAGGGGCTCCCAGGGGTGCGAGTTCGGCGGCACCCGCACCGAGAAGCGCGTCAGCGAGCAGAGAGCCGCAACGGAACGCGGCTTCGACGACGGGCAGTTCGCGACCACCATACTGCGGATCCGCCCGGTGTCGACCACCGCCGACCGAACCGTTATCGACCGGCTCCGCGACCTCCCGTGCGAGGGACGCCGTGCCGTCGACGGCGAAGACCACGCCGTGCAGGACCACGCGGTCCTCCTCGACGACCGCGGAGGCTCCGATCGGAGCGGCGCACCCGGCCTCGAGGGAGGCGAGGAGCGACCGCTCGGCCGTGATCGCCGCGCGGGTCGGCACGTGCTCGACCGCCGCGAGAGCGGCACGCAGCTCCTCCGACGGCTCCTCGTCGCGCACCTCGATGGCCAGCGCTCCCTGACCGGGGGCGTGCGGGGAGACGTCGAAGCCGAGCACCTCGGTGATCGCGTCGACCCGGCCGAGGCGGCGCAGGCCGGACAGGGCGAGCACGATCGCGTCCAGAGGCGAGTCGCTGCCGGGCAGCACCCTCCGGAGCCTGGTGTCGATGTTGCCGCGGATGTCCACGATCTCGAGGTCCGGACGGGCGGCCAGCAGCGCCGCGCGCCGGCGGGGCGAGCCCGTGCCCACGCGGGCTCCGACCGGCAGGGTCGCCAGGGTGAGCCCGTCGCGGGCGCAGAGCGCGTCGCGCGGGTCCTCCCGCTCGGGGACCGCTCCGAGCAGCAGGCCCTCCACCGCAGCGGTGGGCAGGTCCTTCAGCGAGTGCACGATCGCATCGCAGCGCCCGGCGAGCAGCGCGTCGCGCAGGGCGCTGACGAAGACGCCGGTGCCGCCGAGGGAGGCGAGCGAGCCGCGCATGCGGTCGCCGTCCGACTCGATGCGCACCAGCTCCACGGGGACCCCCGCGGCGGCCGACATCAGATCGGCCGTCATCCGGGTCTGCGCCACCGCGAGCGCGCTCGCGCGGGTGCCGACTCTGATGCTCACGACAGACGACTCCTCATCACGGTGCGATTCCCGCCAGGGCGGGCTTGAACCCCGCTCGCACGTTCTCGCAGCAGCCGGGGCGGCAGACGTCGTACCAGGGGCCGAGCGCCGTCATCGAGGGCCGGTCCTCGGTCGGCACGCCGTTGACGCGCTCGAGGACCAGGTCGACCAGGCCGGAGACGTAGACCGGGTCCGTGCCGGGGGTCGCGACGCGGAGCGCGACGAGTCCGTGCTCCTCCGAGGTCTCGAGGGCCTCGTTGTCGAGGTCCCACATGACCTCCATGTGGTCGGACACGAAGCCGAGCGGGACGATCAGCAGCGCGCGGCGGCCGCGGGCCGGCAGCTCCGCGATGGCGTCGTTGATGTCCGGCTCGAGCCAGGGCTGGGTGGGCGGGCCGGAGCGCGACTGGTAGACCAGCTGCCAGGGCACGTCCTCGTCCGTGGCGGCGGCCATGACGACCTCGGCGACGGCGAGGTGCTGCGCCTCGTAGGCGCCGCCCGGTCCGAACTCGTGCACGTCGACGACGGTGCCGTCGTCGTGGCGCTCGTGGGGTCCGCTGCGCTCGGCGTCGGCCATGGGGATCGAGTGCGTCGAGAACAGCACCTCCACCTCGGACGTGACATCGAGGTCGGGCATCCGCTCGCGCAGCTCGTCGAGCCCGTCGTGGACGGCCTTGACGAACGGCATGACGAAGCCGGGGTGGTCGAAGAACTGGCGCACCTTGTCGATCCGCAGCTCGCCCTCGAGGCCGGTCGCGTCGAGCGCCGCCGCGTAGTCCTCGCGGTACTGCCTGCAGGACGAGAAGGAGGAGTACGCGCTGGTGGCGATGGCGAGCAGGTTGGTGAACCCGCGCTCCTTCGCCTCGGCGACGGCCTCGCTCATGTAGGGCGCCCAGTTGCGGTTGCCCCAGAGCACGGGGAGGTCGATGCCGCGGTTCGCCAGCTCGGCCTCGAGCGCCTTCTTCAACGCGCGGTTCTGCGCGTTGATCGGGCTGACGCCGCCGAAGTGGCGGTAGTGGTGGGCGACCTCCTCGAGGCGCTCCTCCGGGATGCCGCGGCCGCGGGTGACGTTGCGGAGGAACGGGATGACGTCGTCCTGACCCTCGGGCCCGCCGAAGCCGGCGAGGAGGATCGCGTCGTAGGCCACGGGGACCTCGACGTGCTCGGGGCCGGACGCCGCCGCAGGGGTGGCCCCGCGGACGAGGATCGGCTCGCTGGTCGTGTCGCTCATCGGAGCACCTCGGCGATCTGGTCGGCGTCGATGCGCCGTCCTGTGTAGAAGGGGACTTCCTCGCGCACGTGGCGGCGGGCCTCCGTGGCGCGCAGGTCGCGCATGAGGTCGACGAGGTTGACGAGCTCCTCGTCCTCGAGGGCGAGGATCCACTCGTAGTCGCCGAGCGAGAACGAGGCGACCGTGTTGGTCAGGACGGAGCGGAACCGCGAGCCCTGGCGCCCGTGCTGGGCGAGCATCGCGCGGCGCTCCTCCTCGGGGAGGATGTACCACTCGTAGGAGCGGACGAAGGGGTAGACCGTGAGCCAGCGGGCCGGCGCCTTCCCGCGCATGTAGGCGGGGAGGTGGTTCGAGCTGAACTCGGCGTCGCGGTGCACGCCCATCGCGTTCCACGTCGGCAGGAGGCCGACCAGCAGCTCCGTGCGCCGCAGCTCGCGGTAGGCCCGCTGCAGCTCCTCGGGCGCCGGGCCCGTGAGCCACAGCATGATGTCGGCGTCGGCGCGCAGGGCCGAGACGTCGTAGGTGCCGCGGACGGTCACGCCCTCGCCCTCGAGCTGGGCGACGAGGTGCTCGTACTGCTTCACCGCGGGATCCACGGCGTCGCTGGAGAGGGTGAACGGACGTGCGGGATCCCTGCGGAGAACCGCCCAGAGCGTGTATCCCAGGGCCTGATCGGAGTGATCCTGATCGGCGGGGGGCTGCGGCGCCGGAGCGGCGGCGCTCGTGTCGGGGGCGGACTGAACGGGACCCGCCGTGCCGGCGGTCTGATCGGTCATTGATCCATCATCCCTCCGCTCGTGCCGATGCACAAAAGCGGCGGGGGCTCTGGCGCCGGAGGGCCCGGGACGCTAGCGCCCCGGGCCCTCCGGCACTCAGTCCTCGATGATCTGCTTCGCGACGCCCCAGACGACGAGGCCCACGGCGGCGGCGGCGCCGACCGCTCCGGCGATCAGCGCGGAGGGGTTCTGGCGGCGCACCACCTGGAGCTTGCGCTCGATCGTCCGCTGGGCGGTACGCACCTTGCGCGGCACGTTGACCTTGTACTCGATCGCGTCGAGGGTCGCGGCGAGCTCGGAGCGAGCGCGCTCGATGTCGGCCTTCAGCTGGCCGGGCTTCAGCTCCGCCGGGTCGACGAAGCGGGGCGTGGTGCTGCTGACGGATCGCTCAGTTGTCATAGCTGCCCACTCCCTTGAACGCCTGGACGTCCTTCTTGATGCTGTCGATCGAGTCCTGCGGCACCGGCGGCACGGCCTTCTTGATGGTGCGCACGCCGACGAGGGCGAGGATCACGGCCACCAGGAGGAAGAAGACCGTCACGATCAGCGCCGACAGCCAGGCCGGAAGCCAGGAGGCGATGCCGATGATCGCGAAGGCGACCAGCGTCGCCCACGCGGTCAGGAGGAGGAAGGCCGCGACCGCGAACAGGCCGACGGCCAGACCCGCGCTCTTCGCCTTGCCCGCCAGCTCGTTCTTCAGCGAGGCGACCTCGGCCTTGACCAGCTCGATCACGAGGCCGGGCAGGTCGCTGACCAGATCTCCCAGTGATCGGGCGTTCTTGGGATTGCGTTCGTTCACCACGGGAGCTCCTCGAGGGTGGGACGTGCCGGCCGGCGCGCGCCTGGCACGGCCGGAGGGATGAGCACTAGGCCCTGCTGGTGGAGGTGGACGTCGTCGACCCGCCGGAGCCGGCCGACGCCGCGGCCTCGTCGACCTTCGAGGCCGCCTTGCGGGCGGCCGCCGACGCCTCCGCGTCGCTCGCCCCCTGGGCCTTCCTGCCGCCGGACACGGCCTTGACGACCACCGAGCGCACGACCTCGTACGCCTTGTCCGAGACGCTGCTCAGCTGGGTCTTCGCGGCACCGCCGACGGCGCCCGCGACGTCCTGCACCGGCTGGGTCCGCCAGAAGCGGCCTGCCGCCGAGGCGATCTGCTCGTACCGCTTGCGGCCGGCGCGTGCTCCCAGCACGTACCCGGCTGCGGCTCCTGCCACGAAAAGAATCTTGCCCTTCACGCCTACTCCTCGTCCTGGGTCGCTCTCGCGATCGTCCACGCGGTCGGTGACCACTCGTGCCGGGGCACGCCGCGCGCTCGCGCGGATGCCTGGGCCTAAGAGTAGCCGTCGGCGTCGCGGGCGTCGCTCGGCAGCCCGACTCCTTGACGCACCAGTCGGCGCCGGATAAGGGCGGCCGTCTCGGCGGCGTGCGGGAGCACCGAGGCGAGGCCCGTGCCCGCGATCCAGGTGCCGGTCACAGCGACTCCCTCGATCGGGAGGAGCGCCTCGCGGAACGCCTCCAGGTGCGCGCGGCGGCCCAGCGCCGCGGCGGGCCGGACGTTGGCCCAGCGCACCCGGGCGGAGTCGACGAGCGACGCCGGATCGAGGGCGAGTCCGAGCAGCGTCGAGGCGTCGAGCAGGGCGATCGCGGCCGCCTCGGCATCGGTGCGCCCCTCGAGCGGCGGGCGCTCGCCCGGGCGCCCGTAGGAGAGGCGCAGCACGTGGCGGCCGGGTGGGAGGGAGGCGGCCAGCCAGTCCCACTTCGCGGTCGCGTGCGTGATCGCCTTGGCCGTGACGTCGGTGGCGGTGGGCGCCACGAGCACGCCGGAGCCGCGGGGGGCTGCGTCCAGGCGGGCGTCGTCGAGGACCAGGGTCACCAGCTCGACGGAGTCGTGGGGCGCCTCGTCGGCGCGCTCCGCGACGGCGGGAGCGAGGCCGGCGAGCAGCGCCCGGGCGTCACGCTCCGGGGTCGAGACGATCACCGCTCGGGCGCTCAGAGCGCCGTCGGCGAGGGTCAGGACGAAGTCCCCGTCGGAGCCCTCGAGCCGCTGCACGGAGGCGCCGGTGCGGATCTCGCCGGAGAGGTAGTCGATCCGCTGGACCAGCGCGGCGACCAGGCGGTGCATCCCGCCCTCGAGCCCGCGGACCGCGACTCCGGCCGGGAGGTTCGCGCGGAGGGCGGCCACGGCCCGGGCGAGGGAGCCCGCGCGGGTGAGCGCGCCGTTCAGTCCGGGTGCGGCCAGGTCGACGTCGATGTCGTCCGGCCGGCTCGAGTAGACGCCGGAGACGACCGGCGCGACCAGGTCCTCGAGCACGCGCTCGCCCATCCGGGTGCGCACCAGCTCGGCGAGGGAGTGCGCGCGGCCGATGCGCAGCACCGGCATCAGGGTGTCGAGCCAGGCGCGCCAGGCGCCGCGGCGGCCGATCGCCCGCACGACGTCGGGGGCGAGCGGCGTGCCGGGGATGCCGAGGACGCCGGCCCGGGGCGACGGCACGGAGCGGCCGCCCGAGAGGTGCAGCCACGAGCCGTGCGTCCGCGGCTCGACGATCGACTCGGCGAGCGGGACGCCGTCGAGGGTCAGCGCGGCGAGCGCCCGCTCGACGTGGCCGCCCCGGGTGGCGAAGCTCTCGGCGCCCGCGTCGAGCAAAGCGCCGGCCAGCGCGAGCGGGGAGACCGAGCCCCCGACCCGCTCCCCCGCCTCGAGCACCACGACGCGCAGGCCGATGCGCAGGCACTCCGCGGCGGCGGCGAGCCCCGCCACTCCGCCGCCGACGATCGCGACGTCGTACGACGCCGCGTCGCGGGGGCGCTCCTCGCTCACGGCCGCCAGGCGTGCACGAACGCGACGAGGCGCGTGAGCACGTCGGGGTCGGTCTCGGGCGGCACGCCGTGGCCGAGGTTGAGCACGTGCGCGGGGGCGCTCAGGCCGCGGCGGAGCACGTCGTCGACGTGGGCCTCGAGGACCTCCCACGGCGCGGTCAGCAGCGCCGGGTCGACGTTGCCCTGCACCGGCACGAAGCCGCCGAGCCGGTGGTTGGCCTCGTCGAGCGGGATCCGGTAGTCGACGCCCACCACGTCGGCGCCGATGCCGTGCATCGCTCCGAGCAGCTCGCCGGTGCCGACGCCGAAGTGCACGATCGGGACGTTGCGGCGCGTCTCCCCGTGGTCGAACGCCAGGTCGCGCACGTGGACGAGGGCGCGCGCGGAGGCGGGAGCGACGTGGGTCGTGTAGTCCGAGAGCGAGAGCGCCCCGGCCCAGGAGTCGAAGAGCTGCGCGGCGCTGGCCCCGGCGAGCACCTGCGCGCGGAGGAAGCGGCCGGTGACCTCGGCGGTCCACTCCATCAGCTGGGCCCAGGCGGCGGGGTCGGCGTGCATCATCGTCCGCGCGCGCAGGTGGTCCTTGGACGGGCCGCCCTCCACCAGGTAGGCGGCCAGGGTGAAGGGAGCGCCGGCGAAGCCGATGAGCGGAGTGTCGCCGAGGCCCGCGACGGTGCGGCGCACGCCCTCGCGGATGGGCTCGAGCGTCTCGTCGAGCACGGACGGGTCGATCGAGGCGAGCTCGGCGACGTCGGCGGCCGTGCGCACCGGCTTCTCGAGCACCGGACCGCGCCCGGGGACGATGTCGACGCCGACGCCCGCGAGCCGCAGCGGGATCACGATGTCGCTGAAGAAGATGGCCGCGTCCACTCCGTGGCGCCGCACCGGCTGCAGGGTGATCTCGCTCGCCAGCGCCGGGTCGAGGCAGGCGTCGAGCATCTTCGTGTCGGTGCGCAGGGCCCGGTACTCCGGGAGGCTGCGGCCGGCCTGGCGCATGAACCAGACGGGCGTCCTCTCGCCCCGCTCGGAGCGGTAGGCGCGCAGGAGCAGCGAGTCGGCCGTGCGGCCGGCGGAGAGGGGGTGCAGCGGATCGAGCAGGCCGTCGGTGGGGGAGGTCACCGCGGCATTATTCCAGGCGCATCCGTGCATTCCTCCCCAGTCCGGGGACCCCGCCCCGCAGAGCGCGGGTAGACTGACGTGGTGCTTCTGTGTCTGACGGCGTCGCACAAGAACGCCAGCTTCGATCTCCTCGAGAAGCTCTCCGTCGACTCCTCCGCCGTGACCGCGGCCCTCTCCGAGGGGATCGACTTCGTCTCCGGAGCCGTCGTCGTCGCGACCTGCAACCGCTTCGAGGCCTACCTCGACATCGAGGAGCCGCTGACCGCCGCGCAGGCCGTCGCCGTCGAGGCCGCCACCGCCGCCGTCAGCGCCGCGACCGGCGTCGAGCAGGACGAGCTGCGCGGGAGCGTCGACGTCGTCTCGGGCGACCGGGTGGCCGAGCACCTCTTCGCCGTCTCCAGCGGGCTCGAGTCCGTCGTGGTCGGTGAGGGCGAGATCGCGGGCCAGGTCCGCCGCTCCCTCGAGGAGGCGCGCCGCCTCGGCACCACCTCCTCCGAGCTCGAGCGGCTGTTCCAGCGCGCCTCGCAGACCTCGCGCGGCATCAAGAACCGCACCGGCCTCGGCAGCGCCGGCCGCTCGATCGTGCGCCTCGCGCTCGACCTGGCCGCGAGCCGCGTCACCGACTGGCGGGCCGCCCGCGTCCTCCTCGTCGGCACCGGCAGCTACGCGCGGGCGACCGTCGCGGCCCTGCGCGACCGCGGAGTGGTCGACATCGCCGTGCACTCCCCCTCCGGCCGCGCCGAGGGCTTCGCCGCCCGCCGCTCGCTCCGGCCCATCGCCGCCTCCGATCTCGCGCTCGAGGCGGTCTCGGCCGACATCGTCATCACCTGCACCACGACCCAGGAGCCGGTGCTCGACGCCGCCCTGCTCGCCGCCGGGCGCCTCCAGGGCTTCTCCCGCGAGCGCCAGCTCGTGATCGACCTGGGCCTGCCGCGCAACGTCGCCTCCGACGTCACCTCGGTCGCCGGCGTCGAGCTCCTCGACCTCGAGACGATCAGCCTGCACGCGCCTCTCGATGTGCTCGACGCGTCGCAGCAGGCGCGCGCGCTCGTCGACAAGGCGGCCCGGAAGTTCTCGGACGTCGCCGACGAGAAGAGCCTCACTCCGGCCGTCGTCGCCCTGCGCGCCCACGTGTTCGACGCGCTCGACGCCGAGATCGAGCGGGCCCGCTCGCGCGGCGACGAGGACGGCCGCACCGAGCAGGCGCTCCGCCACCTCGCCGGCGTCCTGCTGCACACCCCGAGCGTCCGCGCCCGCGACTACGCGCGCGCCGGAGCCCAGGAGGCCTACCTCACCGGGCTCGAGGCGCTCTTCGGCATCGAGGTCCCGGCCGAGCCCGCCGCCGCCGCGCGCCCCGACGCGGACGCCGCCACCGCGTGAGCCTCCGGCTCCCCTTCGATGCGGAGCCGCTGCGCTCCGCGCCGCTGCTCACCGAGCGCCTGCTCCTGCGTCCCCTCGGACCGGAGGACGCCGAGGACCACGCGCGCTACCAGGGCGACGCCGATGCCGTCCGGTTCCTCCGCTGGCCGGTGCGCACCCCCGAGGAGTCGCGGGCGCACCTGCAGCGCCGCCTCCCCTCGACACGGCTCGCCGCCGACGGCGACGTGGCCGTGCTGGCGATCGTCCCCCGGGAGGGCGTCCTCGCCGGGCGGATGATCGGCGACCTCACGCTCATCGCGACGTCCGTCGAGCAGGAGGCGGTCGAGATCGGCTGGGTGCTGCACCCGGAGGCGCAGGGGCGCGGCTACGCGACCGAGGCCGCCCGGGCGCTGCTCGACCTCGCGTTCGACACCCTCGGCGCGCACCGCGTGATCGCGCAGCTCGACGCTCGGAACACCGCCTCCGCCCGCCTCTGCGAGCGCCTCGGGATGCGCCTCGAGGCGCACCACCGGGAGGACGAGTTCTGCAAGGGCGAGTGGACCTCGACCCTCGTCTTCGCCCTGCTCGCCCGCGAGCGCTGACCGCAGGGCCCGCTGGTCCGCGCCCGGCGGGACGCCGCCGGCCCGTCCGGTCGGCGGCGTCCCGGGAGGAGTGTCAGGCCCCGCGGAGCCCGGTGAAGAGGTACGACTCGAGCTGCTCGAGCGGGATGCGCTCCTGCTTCATCGTGTCGCGGTCGCGGACGGTCACGGCGTCGTCCTCGAGCGAGTCGAAGTCGACGGTCACGCAGTACGGGGTGCCGATCTCGTCCTGGCGGCGGTAGCGGCGGCCGATCGCTCCGGAGTCGTCGAAGTCGACGTTCCAGAGCTGGCGCAGCTGGTCGGCGACGCGGCGCGCGAGAGGGGAGAGCGCCTCGTTGCGCGAGAGCGGCAGCACGGCCACCTTCACCGGCGCCAGGCGCGGGTCGAGGTGCAGCACGGTCCGCGTCTCGACCTTGCCCTTGGCGTTCGGCGGCAGCTCCTGCTCCTCGTAGGCGTCGACGAGGAACGCCATGAGCGCGCGGGTGA
Organism: Rathayibacter sp. RFBD1; assembly: GCF_002932915.1. NCBI lineage: Bacteria > Bacillati > Actinomycetota > Actinomycetes > Micrococcales > Microbacteriaceae > Rathayibacter > Rathayibacter sp. RFBD1. The sequence goes on along the minus strand of NZ_PSWQ01000014.1, from coordinate 90,074 downwards.
GGCCGAACGACGGCTCGATCACGAACGGCACGTAGCGCTCGTTCTTGTTCTGGTCGAAGAACGAGAGGTCCTTGCCCGAGTGCTCGATGTGCGTCTTGAGGTCGTAGTCGGTGCGGTTCGCGACTCCCATCAGCTCGCCCCACTCGCCCGAGGCGAAGCTGAAGCGGTACTCGATGTCGACGGTGCGCTTCGAGTAGTGGGAGAGCTTGTCCTTCGGGTGCTCGTACTGCCGGATGTTCTCGGGGTTCATCCCGAGCCCGACGAACCAGTCCCAGGCGAGCTGCATCCAGGTCTCCTGCCACTCCTCGTCCGTGCCGGGCTCGACGAAGAACTCGAGCTCCATCTGCTCGAACTCGCGGGTGCGGAAGATGAAGTTGCCGGGGGTGATCTCGTTGCGGAACGCCTTGCCGATCTGGCCGATGCCGAAGGGCGGCTTGCGACGGGCGCTCTGCAGCACGTTCGCGAAGTTGGTGAAGATGCCCTGGGCGGTCTCGGGACGCAGGTAGTGCAGACCCGACTCGTCGTCGACGACGCCGAGGTAGGTCTTCATCAGGCCCGAGAACTGCTTGATCTCGGTCCACTGGCCGACCTTGTCGGGGTGCTCCGGGTCGGAGATGTCGGCGAGGCCGTTCACGGGCGGGTGGCCGTTGACCTCCTCGTACTTCTCGAAGAGGTGGTCGGCGCGGTAGCGCTTGTGGGTGATCAGCGACTCGGTCAGCGGGTCCGAGAAGACGCCGACGTGTCCCGAGGCGTGCCAGATCGCCGTGGGCAGGATGACCGCGGAGTCCAGGCCGACGACGTCGCCCCGGCCCTGCACGAAGGTCTTCCACCACTGGCGCTTGATGTTCTCCTTGAACTCCACGCCGAGCGGCCCGTAGTCCCACGCGGAGCGGGTGCCCCCGTAGATCTCACCCGAGGGGAAGACGAATCCCCTGTGCTGCGCGAGGGTGATGACTTTGTCGAGGGTGGTGGGTTCTGCCACGGGTTGCTCCTCAGCTGTTCGGGCGCACGGGGCCCCGGCGCGCGCCGGCTGCGCGCGTCCTTCTGGTGTGCCCCCATGGTAGCCGCGGGGGCGCCGCGACGGTCCGCCCGCGGCGGGCATGATGAGCGGATGAGCACCCTCCCGCCGATCGTCGTGTCCGCCGTCGCCGTCCTCCGCGACCGGCACGTCCTGATGGTCACGGCGCGGGGCCGCGACGTCCTCTACCTCCCCGGCGGCAAGGTCGACGAGGGCGAGAGCGGGATCGAGGCGGCGGCCCGGGAGGCCCGCGAGGAGCTCGGCGCCGTCGCGCTCGGCCTCGAGCCCCTGTTCACCGTCCGCACCCAGGCGCACGGCGAGCCGGAGGGGCGGGAGGTCCACATGAGCGTCTTCGCCGCCGAGCTCGACCGCGAGGCGCGCCCGAGCGGCGAGATCGACTCTCTGCACTGGGTCGACGGCTCCGATGCGGGCCGCTGCCCGCCCGCCGGGGTCGAGACCCTCCGGCTGCTGCGCGGTCTCGATCTCGTCGACTGACCCTCCGGCGCCGGGCCGACCGTGGGGCGGCTAGCCTCGTGGCGTGGAGACGAGACGGCGTGCACGGGACCGGTCGAGCGCGGAGGAGCCGGACCGGCTCGAGCCGGTGCGGCTGGAGGCGGCCGTGCCCATCCTGCGGATCTTCTCGGTCGCCAAGGCGGGCGAGTTCTACGTCGACTACCTCGGCTTCGAGGTGGACTGGGAGCACCGCGCCGCGCTCGACGCCCCCCTCTACCTGCAGGTGTCGCGCTCGGGGCTCCGCCTGCACCTCAGCGAGCACCACCGCGACGGCAGTCCCGGCGCCGCCGTGCACGTCGCCCTCCGCGGTGTCCGCGAGCTGCACGCCGAGCTCGACGCGAAGGCGTACCCCTACCTCAACCCGCGGATCACCCGCACGCCGTTCGGCTTCGCGCTCGACGTGATCGATCCGTTCGGCAACCAGCTGCGCTTCGCGGAGCCGGCTCCGGTGCCGCGCCTGCCCTGATCGGTGCGCGTGCGAGTGCTTGTACAACCTGAGCGCCGACTGATCAACCGTTCACCGGCCGTCCATGCACTTCGGAGTCCCATCCTTTAGCGTGGCTCCGATGGCTTCACGGGGGACGATCGAGCGGCCGGTCACGGCCCGGGCAACGGGACGGCAGCGCCGGCCGCGGCTCCGCTTCATGGAGGCTGCACCGCTGGCGACGGGCATGCTGGGCTCGATCGCGATCCTCCTCGGCTCGCTCGGCGTGGGCTACCTGCCCGCCGGCTCGCCCATCCGCGACTGGCCTCTCGTCGCCTCGATCCGCGCCACGGGCTGGCTCACCGAGTCCAGCGGCGCCCTCGTCGTGGGCGGCGGGATGCTGCTGCTGATCGCGTGGCTCCGCCTGCGCACGGTCGCGCTCGCGGCGGGCCCCGGCTCCGTCCGCACCATCGTGGTGGCGGCCCTCGCCTGGACCGCTCCGCTCCTCGTGACGGTGCCGCTGTTCAGCCACGACATGTTCTCCTACGTGGCGCAGGGTCGCCTGATGACCCAGGGCATCGACCCCTACACCCACGGCGTCGCGACGCTCCCGGGCTGGTTCGACCTCGGCGTCGACCCGCTCTGGGCCGACACGCCCACGCCCTACGGGCCCCTCTACCTCCTGATCGAGCGCACCGCCGTGCAGTTCGCGGGCTACGGCGCACCGGAGCTCTCGATCGCGATGCTCCGCGCCGTGTCGGTCGCGGGCGTGGCCGTCATGGCCGTCTACGCGCTCCGCCTGGCGCGCCTGCGCGGCCTCTCGGTCCCGCTCACAGCCTGGACGATCGTCGCCAACCCGCTGACCCTCGTGCTCTTCGTCGTCGCCGGCCACAACGACTCCGTGATGCTGGCGCTCATCCTCGCGTCGCTCTACTACGCCCAGACCGACCGGCGCATCGCCGCCGTCGTGCTGATGGCCGGAGCGATCGCGATCAAGCCGATCGCCGTGATCGCGCTCCCCGTGCTCGCGCTGCTGTGGCTGCGCCACGACGCGACGTGGCGCGAGCGCGCCCGCGGCTGGCTCTGGACGGGCGCCGGAGCGCTCGGCCTCGTGGTCGCCGTCGGGCTGCTCGCGGGCGTCGGGGTCGGCTGGGTCGCGGCGATGGTCGTGCCCGGCTCGATCCTGCACTGGTACGCGCCGATGTCGTTCGTCACGGTCTCGGTCTCCCGCGCCGTCGAGTTCACCGGTCACGACCCCGCCGCGGCGATCGCCGTGGTCAAGATCCTCGCGCTCGGGCTCGCCGGCCTGATCGCTGCGCGCCTCATGCTGTCGCGGCGCTCCATCGATCCGCTCGCCCGCCTGTCCGGTGCGCTGCTCGCGTTCGTGACGGCGTCGACCGCCATCCACCCCTGGTACGCCCTCTGGATCCTGCCGATCGCCGCGCTCGCGCGCCCGTGGAGCCGCTCCCACGTGCACCTGGCGGTCTACGCGTCGATCTTCCTCATGTGCGTCACGCTCGCCGAGCCGATCGACGGCGGAGGCGGCACGATGGACCAGATCCCGGCGCGGGTCGCGACGATCGCCGCGATCGCCGTGGTCGGGATGTACGTCCTCCTCGGCTACACGGACGAGGAGCGGGTCGAGGGCCTGCCCCTCGTGCGCGCGCTGCCGTTCGGCTCCGTGATCCTCGCCCGCCTCAGCGGCGGCCGCCTGGTCGACGCCCGGATGGCCGCGACGCGCCTGCGCGACTAGCCGGGGCCGCGGCTCAGGAGTCGGACTCGTCGCTCCGACGGCGGGTGCGGCGGTCGAGCGCGGCCTGCGCCGTCTCGGCGGCCGAGTCCGGGGAGCCGACCGGCCCGGTGGGTCCGGCGAGGGTGCTCGAGAGCGACGACAGCCAGCCGGAGTCGTCGCGGCCGACGTTCAGCGCGTCCGAGAAGAGGGGGAGGTCGCTGCGGGCGGCGTGGATCGCGTAGGACTCGCGGGAGAACCCGTTGTCGGGGACGACGGGCGTCCTGCGGGACGCGCGCGTGGCGTCCGGGGCCTGCTCCTGTCGCGAGGCGTCCGACGCCTGCTCCTGGGGGGCCTGCTCCTGGGCGGCCTGCTCCCGGCGGGCGTCGCGCTCGTCGCGCGGGGTGCTGCTGTCGTGGTCCACGGCGGTCCTCCTGCTCTCCGCCCCGAGCGGAGGGACGGGCGCCGCGATGACGGGGCGGCGCCCGGTCAGGCTACCCCTCGTTCAGGGTGTGGCGTCGTCGGCGGCCCCTGATCGTGGCGCGGGGCGCCAGACGACCAGCTCGGTCCGGCGCTGCGCGCGCGTGCCGTGGCGCAGAGTGACCACGTCCCCCTCGAGTCCGGCGGCGAACACGCGGCGGCCCGGCCGGTTCAGGAGCTCGTCGGCGAGGGCCGACTCCAGCTCGCGCACCCGCTGCGAGAGCGACTGCACCTGGTTCTCGAGCTGCAGGATGCGCGCGATGCCCTCGAGAGAGACGCCCTCGGAGGAGAGCCGGGCGACCTCGCGCAGCTGCACCACGTCGCGCATCGAGTAGCGGCGCGACTTGCCCGCGGTGCGGGTCGGGCTCACGAGCCCGAGCCGGTCGTACTGCCGGAGCGTCTGCGGGTGCATCCCCGCCAGCTCGGCGGCGACGGCGATCGCGAAGACGGGCGTGTTCTCGTCCATGTCTCCTCCTCCGACCGGTCGCGCCGATCCGGTGCTAGTAGCGGGCCTTCTCCAGGATGTCCTCGCGCGGGTCCTCGTCCGGCTCGGCGGCGGCGTAGGCCTCGAGGGCCTCACGGGCGGCGGCGGACAGGTGGCTCGGGACGGCGACCTGCAGGACGGCGAGCAGGTCGCCCGTGCCCTTGGGAGTCGTGACGCCGCGGCCCTTGACGCGCAGGACGCGGCCGCTCGGGGTGCCTGCGGCGACCCGGAGCTTGACGGGCTCGCCGCCGAGGGTCGGCACCTCGATCGTCGCGCCGAAGACCGCCTCGACGAAGGTCACGGGGACCGTCACGCGCAGGTTCAGCCCGTCGCGCTCGAACACCGGATGCTTGCGGACCGAGACGGTGAGCACCAGGTCGCCGGGATCGCCGCCGTCCGGGCTGGGGCGGCCCTTGCCGCGGACGCGGATCTTCTGGTCGTCGGCCACGCCGGCCGGGATGCGCACCGAGAGGGTGCGCCCGTCGCCGGTCTGCAGCTGGACGGTGTCGCCCCGGGTCGCGGTGCGGAAGTCGATGGTGGTGCTGGCGGTGACGTCGGCGCCCTTCTGCGGGCCGCCGAAGCCGCGGTAGCCGCCGCTGGGCTGGCCGAAGCGGCTGCCTCCGCCGCCGAACATGCCGCCGAGGATGTCCTCGAAGCCGGGCGGCGGGCCCTGCTGGGTGCTGTAGGAGGTGCGCCCGCCCTGGCCGAACATGCCGCCGAAGACGTCGTCGAACCCTCCGGGCTGGCCTCCCGCGGTGAAGCGCGCTCCGCCGCCCATGGCGCGGATCTGGTCGTACTCCTTGCGCTGCTCGGCGTCCGAGAGCACGGTGTACGCCTCGCTGATCTCCTTGAAGCGCGCCTCGGCCTTCGCGTCCCCCGGGTTGGAGTCGGGGTGGAACTGGCGGGCGAGCTTGCGATAGGTCTTCTTCAGGTCCGCGGCGGAGACGTCCTTGGACACGCCGAGGACCTTGTAGAAGTCCTTGTCGAACCAATCCTGGCTGGCCATGTGCCTCTTCCTGTGTCGAATGCGGCGAGGGACCCCGCCCCGGTCCGGCAGCGTGCTGCCGAGCGGGGCGAGGTCCTCCGCGGTGGTGGTGCCGGTGGCGGGGTCAGTCGGCGGGGACTGCCACGACCACCTTGGCGGCCCGCAGCAGCGAGCCTCCGAGGTAGTAGCCCGCCTCGACGACGTCCGCGACCGTGGAGGTCTCGGCGCCGGGGGTGGGCTGCTGGAAGATCGCCTCGTGGATGTTCGGGTCGAACAGGTCGCCCACGGCGCCGGTCTTCACCAGGCCGAGCTTCTCCACTCCGCCGCGCAGCTTCTGCGCGATGGCCGTGAAGGGCCCGCCCTCGGCGAGGTCGCCGTGCTTCTCGGCGCGGTCGAGGTCGTCGAGCACGGGGAGGATGACCTTCACCGCGTCGCCGATCGCCCGCTCCTTGTCGACCTGGCGGTTGGCCTCGGTGCGCTTGCGGTAGTTCGCGTACTCCGCGGTCACCCGCTGGAGATCGGCGAGGTGCTCGGCCGCGAGCGTCTCGGCGCTGGACTGTCCCGAGAGGAACGAGAGGTCGGCGTCCGAGAGGCTGGTCTCGACGTCGGGCCCCTCGGCCTCGATGAGGCCCTCCTGGTCCTGGGCGTCCTGCGCCGCCTCGGCTCCCGCCTCGCCGCCGGTGGCCGGCTGCTCCTCGGGGAGGTCCTGGGGCTCGTTATCGGCTGCCATGGCTACTTCGTGTCCTTCGGCTCGTCCTCGTCGATGACCTCGGCGTCGACGATGTCCTCGTCGTCCTTCTTGTCACCGTCGGCCGGAGCGTCCGCGGGGGCGCTCTGCGCGGCCTGGTCCTGGGAGTAGATCGCCTGGCCGATCTTGGTCTGCGAGGCGTTGAGGGCGTCGAACGCGGTCTTGACGGCCGCGTCGTCGTCGCCGGCGAGCGCGGTCTTCAGCGCGTCGACGTCTCCCTGCACCTCGGACTTGACGTCCTCGGGCAGCTTGTCCTCGTTGTCCTTGATCAGCTTGTCGATCGAGTACGCCAGGGTCTCGGCGTTGTTGCGGATCTCGGCCGCCTCGCGGCGGGCCTTGTCCTCGGCGGCGTGCTCCTCGGCCTCGCGGACCATGCGGTCGATGTCGTCCTTGGGCAGCGACGAGCCGCCCGTGATCGTCATCGACTGCTCCTTGCCGGTGCCCTTGTCCTTCGCGGACACGTGGACGATGCCGTTGGCGTCGATGTCGAAGGTGACCTCGACCTGCGGGATGCCGCGAGGGGCCGGCGCGATGCCGGTCAGCTCGAACGTGCCCAGGTTCTTGTTGTCGCGGGTGAACTCGCGCTCGCCCTGGAAGACCTGGATCGCGACGGACGGCTGGTTGTCGTCGGCCGTGGTGAAGGTCTCGGACCTCTTGGTCGGGATCGCGGTGTTGCGCTCGATGAGCTTCGTCATGATCCCGCCCTTGGTCTCGATGCCCAGCGAGAGCGGGGTCACGTCGATCAGGAGGACGTCCTTGCGCTCGCCCTTGAGGACGCCGGCCTGCAGCGCGGCGCCGACGGCGACGACCTCGTCCGGGTTGACGCCCTTGTTGGGCTCCTTGCCGCCGGTGAGCTTCTTGACGAGCTCGGCGACGGCCGGCATGCGGGTCGAGCCGCCGACGAGGACCACGTGAGCGATGTCCTCGACCTTGACGCCCGCCTCGGCGATGACGTCGGTGAAGGGCTTGCGGGTGCGCTCGATCAGGTCGCTGGTGAGCTCCTCGAACTTGGCGCGGGTGAGCGTCTCGTCGAGGTTCGCCGGGCCGTTCTCGGTGAGCGAGAGGTAGGGCAGCTGGATGCTGGTCGAGGTGCTCGAGGAGAGCTCCTTCTTCGCCTGCTCCGCGGCCTCCTTGAGGCGCTGGCGAGCGATCTTGTCCTTCGAGACGTCGACGCCGGTCGAGTCCTTGAAGCGCTTGACCAGGTGGTCGACGACGCGCTGGTCCCAGTCGTCGCCGCCGAGGCGGTTGTCGCCCGAGGTCGCGCGGACCTGGATGGTCGAGAAGTCGTCGTCCTTGCCCACCTCGAGGAGGGAGACGTCGAACGTTCCGCCGCCGAGGTCGAAGACGAGGATGAGCTCGTCCTCCTTGCCCTTGTCGAGGCCGTAGGCCAGCGCGGCCGCGGTGGGCTCGTTGATGATGCGCAGGACGTTGAGGCCGGCGATCTCGCCGGCGTCCTTGGTCGCCTGGCGCTCGGCGTCGTTGAAGTAGGCCGGGACGGTGATGACCGCGTCGGTCACCTTGTCGCCCAGGTACTGCTCCGCGTCGCGCTTGAGCTTGCCCAGGATGCGGGCCGAGATCTCCTGCGGGGTGTACTTCTTGTCCTCGACGCCGAAGGTCCAGTCGGTGCCCATGTGGCGCTTGACCGACGCGATGGTGCGGTCGACGTTGGTGACGGCCTGGCGCTTCGCGGTCTCGCCGACGAGCACCTCCCCGTCCTTGGTGAACGCCACGACGGACGGCGTCGTGCGGAAGCCCTCGGCGTTGGCGATGACGGTGGGCTCGCCTCCCTCGAGGACGGCCACGACAGAGTTGGTGGTTCCCAGGTCGATGCCTACGGCACGGGACATATGCGTTGTTCTCCTTCGCGATCGGCGTCGCGCGGGCGGCTGCCGGTCAGTTGACGGGTGGTGCGGAATCCTCTGCGGGAGTTGAGCCCCGCACGCTCAAGTTTACGCATCCGTCGTCTCGCGTCAAGTCCGGACGCGAGAAGTTGAGTCGCATCGGCTCAACTCTCAGACTCGCGGGTCCCGCCGCTTCCGGCCGTTCACCTCCTCCCCCTACGGTGGGCCCATGACGACGCGCACCGGCCGCTGGCCCGTCCTCGCCTGGGGCCTGTGGGACTGGGGCGGATCGGCCTTCAACGCGGTGGTGACCACCTTCGTCTTCACCGTCTACCTGACCACCGACGGGCTCTTCGGCACCTCGAGCGGAGTCTCGGCCGCGCTCGGCTGGTCCCTCGCCGCCGCCGGCGTGGTCGTCGCCGTGATCGCGCCGATCACCGGCCGCCGGGCCGACCTCGGCGGGCGCCGCCGGCTCTGGCTGGGGATCCACTCCGCCGTCGTCGTCCTCTGCATCCTGCTGATGTTCCTCGTGCGCCCCGACCCGGCCCTCCTCTGGCTGGGACTCGGACTGCTCGCGGTCGGCACGGTCTTCTTCGAGTTCGCGAGCGTCAACTACAACGCGATGCTCCTCCAGGTCTCGACCCGGGCGACCATCGGCCGCGTCTCCGGCTTCGGGTGGGGCATGGGCTACGTCGGCGGGATCGTCCTGCTGCTGATCGTCTACTTCGGCTTCATCTCGCCCGAGGTCGGGCTCTTCGGAGTGACGGGGGACGACGGCCTCGACGTGCGCGTCTCGATCCTGGTCGCCGGCGTGTGGTTCGCCGTCTTCGCCCTCCCTGTGCTGGTCGCGGTGCCGGAGACGCCGGCGCGCGCGAGCCGGGCGGAGCGCGTCGGCGTGATCGCCTCCTACCGCGCGCTCTTCGCGCAGGTCGCCGCCCTCTGGCGCGAGAGCCGCAGCACCGTGGCCTTCCTCATCGCCAGCGCGGTGTTCCGCGACGGGCTCACCGGGGTCTTCACCTTCGGCGGCGTGCTGGCGCAGGGCACCTTCGGCTTCGACGCCGGCGAGGTGATCCTCTTCGCCATCGCCGCGAACGTCGTGGCCGGAGTGGCGACCATCTCGGTCGGCGCGCTCGACGACCGCCTCGGCCCCAAGGCCGTGATCGTCGCCTCGCTCATCGGCCTGGTCGTCTGCGGCACCGCCGTCTTCGTCCTGCACGACGGGGGGAGCACGGTGTTCTGGATCTTCGGCCTGCTGCTGTGCCTGTTCGTCGGCCCGGCGCAGTCGGCGAGCCGCAGCTACCTGGCCCGCCTCATCCCGGAGGGACGCGAGGGCGAGATCTTCGGCCTCTACGCGACCACCGGGCGGGCGGCCTCGTTCCTCGCGCCCGCCGCCTTCGCAGCCGCCGTCTCGATCGCCGCGGCCGTCTCGGGCAGCGGCGAGGCGAACGTGCAGTACTGGGGCATCCTCGGGCTCGTCCTCGTCCTCGCCGTCGGACTGGTGCTGCTCCTGCCGGTGCGCCGCCCGCCGGCCACCGCCCCCGTCGTGCCGGAGCCGCGGCTCGCGCCGCCCGCCCGCCGGGACTGACGGGGCCCGGCCCGCGGAGACGCTGGCAAGGCCCCTCCCCGCGCGCCATGGCCGAGGATCAGACCGTGGCGATCCAGAACACGATCAGCAGGAGCGTGACGAGGAAGCCGGTCAGGAAGTTCAGCGCGAGGAAGCGCTTCCAGCCCGCATTCGCCCGCTCCGCCTCGGCGTCCTCGAGCGACCGGTACGGCCAGATGCTCACCGCGTACGGCACCGCGAGGATCGCCGCGAGGGTCCCCGGCCAGGGCAGCAGGAGCAGGAGCAGGCCGCTCGCGACGTAGGCGGCGATGGCGAAGCGCGTGGTCGCCTTCGCTCCGATCACGGTCGCGATCGAGCCGATGCCGCCCGCGCGGTCGGCCAGGATGTCCTGCACCGCGCCGAAGGCGTGGCTCGCGATCCCCCAGAGGAAGAACGCCACGAGCAGCGCCACCAGAGGTCCGGTGACCACGGTGCCCGCGAGGGCGATCCCGTAGACGGCCGGGCTGACGAAGTGGGTCGCCGAGGTCAGCGAGTCGACGAACGGGCGCTCCTTGAAGCGGAGCCCCGGCGCACTGTAGGCGATCACGGCGAAGACGCTGATCGCGAGGACCAGCCACGAGACCGGTGACCCGAGCAGCACGAGCGCCACCAGGAACGGCACGTTCGTGGCCACCGCCGCGATCAGCGTCGCGCGGTGCTCGCTCCGGTCGAGCACGGCGCCCTCGACGCCGCCCTTGCGGGGGTTCCGCAGGTCGGACTCGTAGTCGAAGACGTCGTTGATCCCGTACATCGCGAGGTTGTAGGGGATGAGGAAGTAGATCGTGCCGAGCACGAAGGCGAGGTCGATCTCGCGGGTGGTCAGCAGGTACGCCGCCGCGAACGGGTAGGCGGTGTTGACCCAGCTCAGCGGGCGGCTCGAGACGAACAGCGCGCGCAGCCGGTTCACGGCTCGCTCCGACGACGCGAGGGCAGGAGCACCCAGAGCGCCGGGAGGGCGAGGGCCGCGGCGATCGCGTAGGCGAAGTCCTCGATCGGAGCGACGCCGATCCGGATGCCCGAGATCAGGTCGTCGTCGTAGGCGACCAGCAGGCCCACTCCGATCATGATGTTGTCGAACACGGCGGTCATCACCAGCAGCACGGCGAGGGTGCCGAGGACGGCGGGCAGGCGCAGGACGCGTCGGCGCAGCGCGAGCAGCAGCAGCACCAGCACCACCGCGAGGAACACGGCGTTGAGGAGGAGGTAGGTCACGCGCGCGCCTCCGCCCGCCGGACGACCCGCTGCGAGAGGAAGCCGTGCACGTCCATCGTCAGGTAGCAGAGCAGGGTGAGGAAGAGGACCTCCTCGACCGGGAGCTCCGGCGCGATCTGCAGGCCGGTCATGTAGGAGGTCTCTCCGCGGAAGAAGACGCCCAGGCCGATCCCCACGAGGTCCCAGACCAGGAAGAACGCGACTCCCACGGGCAGCACGATCGCCGCGCGTCGCGCGTCCGCCCAGAAGAACAGCCGGAAGCGGCGGTCGAGCACGATCATCCCGGTGATCGAGACGAGGAGCGCGAGCAGGTAGAGGATCCCCACGCCTACTCCCCCACGGCGACGGGCGCGACCGGAGCGGACGGCGCCTCCCGCACGGGCAGCGGCTCGGTCGACACGTCGCCGCGCACGCGCTTGAGCATGACCTCGGCGCTGATGATGCACATCGGCAGGCCGATGCCGGGGATCGTGGAGCTGCCGGCGAAGAGCAGGCCGTCGACGTGCCGGCTGACGTTCCCGGCGCGGAAGAAGGCGCTCTGCGAGAGGACGTGGGCCGGTCCGAGCATCGAGCCGCGCCAGGCGCCGAGGTCGCTCTCGAAGTCGGCCGGGCCGATGGTGCGGCGGACGACGATCCGCTCGGCCAGGTCGGTCGCGCCGGTCCAGGACGCGATCTGCGCGATGGCCTGGTCGGCGATGGCCTCGACGCGCGCGCCGCCCGCGCCGTCGACTCCGCCGTGGCCGATCGAGGTGTCGGCCGGGATCGGCACGAGCACGAACAGGTTCTCGTGCCCCTCCGGAGCCGTGCTCGCGTCGGTCGCGCTCGGGCGGCAGACGTAGATCGACGCGGGGTCGGGCACGGTCGGGTGCTCGCCGAAGATCTTGTCGAAGTTGTCGCGCCAGTCCTTCGTGAAGAGCAGGGTGTGGTGCTCGAGCTCGGGCAGCTCCCCGCGCACGCCCAGGAGGACGAGGACGGCGCTCGGGCCGGGCTCGCGCTTCTCCCAGTAGGCGGGCGGGTAGGTCCGCAGCTCCTCGGGGAGGAGCGACTGCTCGGTGGTGAAGAGGTCGGAGGCGTTGACGACCAGGTCGGCGGGGATCCGCTCCGTGCCGTCGGGGCCCGTGAACTCGACTCCGACGACCTCGGCGCCGCGGCGTCGGCCGCGGGGCGAGCGGGTGGTGAGGATCCGCGTCGCGGGCGAGGACGTGCGGACGGTGACGCCGGCCTCCTCGGCGACGTCGGCGACCGCCTCGATCAGCTTCGTGAATCCGCCCATCGGGTAGAGCACGCCGTCGGCGAGGTCGAGGTGGCTCATCAGGTGGTACATGCTCGGCGCGGCGAACGGCGAGGAGCCGAGGAAGACGGCCGGGTAGCCGAGGATCTGGCGCAGCCGGTTGTCGGTGACCGCCGTCGCCGCGAACGTGTCGAGCGGAGTGAGCAGCAGGCGGCCGAGCCTCCCGGTCCGGCTGAGCACGTCGCGGCGCAGCAGCGGGAGGAAGGACGAGAAGCTCGTGTAGAGGAAGCGGCGCTTGGCCATCTCGTAGGTGTCGCGCGCGGAGTCGAGGTACGCGCGCATCCGCTCGCCCGCTCCGGACTCGATGCTCTCGAAGAGCGCGAGGTTCGACTCGAGGTCGGCGAGCACGTCGATCGGCTCGTCGACGCCCTCGCTGTAGACCCGGTAGCCGGGGTCGAGCGTGACGAGGTCGAGGCGCTCCTCGGCGCTGGTGCCCATCAGGCGGAAGAAGTGGTCGAACACCTCGGGCATCAGGTACCAGGAGGGACCGGTGTCGAAGCGGAAGCCCTCGTGCTCCCACGAGCCGGCGCGGCCGCCGACGGCCTCGCGCGCCTCCAGGAGGGTCACGTCGTAGCCGTCGCGCGCGAGCAGCGCGGCGGAGGCGAGCCCGCCGATCCCGCCGCCGATGACGACGGCGCGGTGCGGGCCGGTCCTCGAGCGGGTCGCGCGGACGGGGCCGGGGCCCAGGCGCGGGCCCAGCGTCGACACGGCCGCCTTCGCCGCGAGCGCCGCCTTGGCGGCCGTGGGCACGCTGACGCGGGCGCGGAGGAGCTCCTCGGCGGGCGTCGCGCGGATCCGGTCGGCCAGGGCGGCGAAGAGGGAGTGGGCCAGCAGGACCGCGCGCCGGCTGGAGCGCGGGAGCTCGGGCACGATGGCGGCGGCCTCGGCGAGGTCGTCGTCGAGGTCGGCGAGCAGCGAGGCCTTGTCGCGCTCGGAGAACGCCCGCGGGTCGACTCCGGGGAAGTAGCTGCGGCCGAGGCCGTCGACGTCGGCGGCGAGATCGCGGAGGAAGTTGACCTTCTGGAACGCGGCGCCCAGGCGGCGCGCTCCGGCCACGAGCCGCGCGCGGGCGGCCTCGGAGACGAGCCCCGCGTCCGGCGCCGCGAGGAACACGTGCAGGCACATCAGCCCGACGACCTCGGCGGAGCCGTAGACGTAGGCCTCGAAGGACTCGGGGGTGTGCTCGGTCTCGCGGAGGTCGGCGCGCATCGACGCGAAGAACGGCCGGGTGAGCTCGGTGCCGAATCCGGTCGCCCGCGCGGTCCGCGCGAAGGCGTGGATCACGAGGTTGGAGCTGTAGCCGGAGGCGAGCGCGCGCTCGGTCTCGGCCTCGAAGGCGTCGAGGGACTCCTCCACCGCGGCCCGGTCGAGACGGGCCTCCGCGGCGACGCCGTCGACGATCTCGTCGGCGACGCGCACGAGGGCGTAGACGTCCTCCACCCGCTCGCGGACGCCCGGGGCGAGCAGGCGAGTGGCCAGCCCGAAGGAGGTGGAGTAGCGGCGGATCACCTGCGCGGACGACTCGTGCGCGACGCGGTCGTACAGTTCGCTCTGGCGGCTCATCGTGCCACCGTACGGGGGCTCGGCCGGGCGGAGCGCATCGTCGCGCGCATCCGCGCGTGGCGGACAGCGCTCATCGGGTGCGCCCGACCACGCTGGCCACGAGCGGACGGACCTCGTTGCGGAACGCCTCCGACACCGCGGGCGTCTCCAGAGCCGCCCAGGCGCGATCGGCGAACTGGTTCGCGAGCCCCTCGGCGTAGCTGCGGGCGCCGCACTCCTCGAGGATGCCGCGCACCTTCTCCGCGGTCTCGGGCGCGAGGTGCTCGTCGCCGATCAGCGCCTCGATGTCGGGCCAGCAGTCCGTGCCGGCCGCGTGGGCGATGAGGACGGTGCGCTTGCCCTCGCGGAGGTCGCCCAGCGTGGTCTTGCCGGTCTGCCCCTCCGAGCCGAAGACGCCGAGCAGGTCGTCGACGATCTGGTAGGCGATGCCGATCCAGCGGCCGAACTCGCCGAGCGCGTCCACCGCGGCGTCCGAGGCCCCGGCGAGGATCGCTCCGGCCTGCAGCGGCGCCTCGAAGGAGTAGACGGCCGTCTTGAGGCGCTCCATCTCGAGCACCTCGTCGACCGAGGGCATGCCCGGCATGAGGGAGAAGTCCACATCGGCCAGCTCGCCCGCGGCGGAGGCGAAGACGGCCTCGTCGAGCAGGGTGAGCAGGCGGGCCCGCACGCCGTCGGAGGCGCCGACGCCCTCGACGAGGCGGTGGGCGCCGGTGAGGGCGAGGTCCCCGGCGATCACGGCCACCGAGGTCCCGCGGTGCTCGGCGATCGGGATGGAGAGGCCCGCGGTCGTCGCCTCGTCGCGGTAGCTGCCCGAGACGTTCGGGCCGCCGCGGCGCACGAAGTCGCGGTCGATCACGTCGTCGTGCACGATCAGCGCAGTGTGCAGCAGCTCGAACGCCGCGCCGAGATGGGCGGCGGCCTCCGGATCCTGGCCGCCGTGGGCCTCGTACGCGGAGATCACCATCAGCGGGCGGAAGCGCTTGCCGCCGCGGGTGTTGGCCTCCAGCGTCTGCCAGAGGGTCAGGTAGCGGGGTCCGAGACGCACCGCCCGGGACCTCGCCAACGAGAAGAACCTGTCCAGGACGGCATCGACGTGCTCCTGCCTCAACCGGGACAGAACCACGGGGTCGCGCGTATCCACGTGGGAAGGCTAACAAAGGGGAGAACCAGGACGATAAGCCGGCTGATGTGTTGCGGCGTGCTTGACTTGCGGGTATGACTTCGCCAGCCGCCACTGTGCAGACGGACCGGATCGAGCAGGTGGTCCTCCTCGACGAGGCCGGGAACGCCGTGGGGGTCGCCGACAAGGCGACCGTGCATGACACGGCCACCCCCCTGCACCTCGCGTTCTCCTGCCACGTCTTCTCCCCGGACGGCGCGCTGCTGGTGACCCGCCGCGCGCTGGAGAAGCGCACCTGGCCGGGCGTCTGGACCAACTCCTTCTGCGGGCACCCCGCCCCGGGCGAGCGGATCGAGGACGCCGTCGTCCGCCGGGCCGAGCGCGAGCTCGGCGCCCGGCTGGCCACGCTGGAGGTCGCCCTGCCGGACTTCCGCTACCGCGCGGTCGACGCGTCCGGCGTCGTCGAGAACGAGATCTGCCCCGTCTACACGGCGACGCTGTCGAGCCGCGACGCCCTCGATCCGCGCCTCGACGAGGTCATGGACTACGAGTGGGTCGACGCCGAGGCGACGCTCGCCGCCGTCCGCTCGACCCCCTGGGCGTTCTCCCCCTGGCTCGTGCTGCAGCTCCCCCGCCTGCTGGGCTGACCCCTACGCCCTGATCCCTTCGCCGGCGTCAGTCGGTGTAGACGTCCGTGCGGTGGAAGTTGAGCGCCGACCGCGACGCGGTCGGACCGCGCTGGCCCTGGTACCGCGAGCTGTACTCCGCCGAGCCGTAGGGCTTCTCGGCGGGCGAGCTGAGGCGGAAGAAGCACATCTGGCCGATCTTCATCCCCGGCCAGAGCGTGATGGGGAGCGTCGCGACGTTGCTGAGCTCGAGGGTGACGTGGCCGGTGAAGCCCGGATCGATGAACCCGGCGGTCGAGTGGGTCAGCAGCCCGAGCCGTCCGAGAGAGCTCTTGCCCTCGAGGCGCGCCGCGATGTCGTCCGGCAGCGACACCTCCTCGTAGGTCGAGCCGAGCACGAACTCTCCCGGGTGGAGGATGAACGGCTCGCCCTGCGGCGTCTCGACCAGGCGGGTCAGCTCGGGCTGGTCCTCGGCCGGATCGATGTACGGGTAGCGGTGGTTGTCGAACAACCGGAAGAAGCGGTCGAGGCGCACATCGACGGACGACGGCTGCAGCATCGACGGATCGTGCGGGGCGAGCCCCACGCGGCCGGAGGCGAGTTCGAGCGAGATGTCGCGGTCGGAGAGGAGCACGCTGCGATCCTAGGGCGTGGCGCGACCCCGGGGCGTGGGCCGGCTCCGGGCCTTGCTACGATGTCCTGGTGCGCCCGAGCGGCGCCGCGCGAGTGTAGTTCAATGGTAGAACTTCTGCTTCCCAAGCAGATGGCGCGGGTTCGATTCCCGTCACTCGCTCTCCTCCTCCCCCCCCCTCGTCTGCGGCCGGTCCTCCGGCCCGACGCGAGCGGCTCCTCCTCCGGCGCTGCAGCGGCGTCCGGCAGCCCCGCGGTATCCGTCAGCCCAGCAGCGGCAGCCGCCCGACGATCCTGTCGATCCGGCTCCTCGGCCCCACCAGGCTGACCGCGAGGTACTGCAGCTCGTCGGAGCCGCTCGCCGCCACCGCCTCCCGGTACTCGTCGTACACCCGGGTGGCCTGCGCGGACGCGGGCATGTCGGCGACGAACGTCCCCTCGTGCGCCTCGGCCTTCGCGCGGATCGCGAGCAGGGTGGCCGCGTCGGCGGCGAGGACCGTGCAGCCGGCCCACGGCAGACCGGGATGCAGCGATCCGGACGCGTCGGCGGGGCTCGGTCCGAGCAGTCCCGCGACGTGCGCGGCCGTCGCGGCGCCCACGCAGATCGCGGCGTTCACGGCGCGACCGGCGGGGAGGGACTCGTCGACGACGACCACCCACTTGAGGCGGGCCGAGCGGGTGGGCGCGGCGGTGTCGATCTCGTCGGGGTGGAAGCCGACGGCGTCGGGGGCGGGGATGGTCATGCTGCTCCTCGGTTCGTGCGAAGTGACGTCACGAAGAGTAGGCAGGAGGGGTCCCCTGCGGCAGGATCTCCGTATGAACGACCAGCAGAACGGCCCAGGAGCGGCACTCGACGAACTCGACGTCCGGATCCTGCAGGTCCTGCAGTCGGATGCACGGATCACGAACCGGGACCTCGCAGCCGCCGTGCACGTCTCGCCCACCACCGCCCTCGACCGCACGAGGAGCCTCCGGCGCCGCGGCGTCATCACCGGCGCGACGCTCACTCTCGACTTCGCGGCCCTCGGGCGCGGCGTGCAGGCGCTGATCGCGGTCCGCATCCGTCCGCCGTCGCGCGAGATCATCGAGGCCTTCCGCGACTGGGTCGCCGGCCTCGACGAGACGGTCGGCGTGTTCGTCACCTCCGGCTCGGAGGACTTCATCATCCACGTCGCCGTCCGCGACAACCAGGACCTCTACGCCTTCGTCATCGACGAGCTGACGCAGCGCCGCGAGGTCGCCGACGTGCGCACCTCGGTCGTCTACGAGCACCTGCGCGAGCAGGTCGTCCTGCCGCTGGAGCCGCACGGCCGCGCGGAGCGGTGAGGCGCCCGAGCGGCGTTCCGACGCGACACGCCGGGCGGATCAGTGGCAGCGCGCGGGATCGCGGGACGCAGAGGGCAGGGTGGAGGGGTGACAGAGCTCGTCCAGATCCCGTCGCCGGGCGTCGCCCTCGAGTACGGGCACCCCGGCCGGCCCGTGGTGGTCGTGCTGCACGACGTCTTCGGGCGCCTGCCGTGGCTGGAGCCGTTCGCCGAGGCCGTGGCGAAGCACGGCTACCACGTGCTCGTGCCCGACCTCTACGACGGCTGGGCCACGCTCGCCCCGGAGGACGCGCGCGACCTCGCCGCGATGGCCGCGCAGGACCGCACCCTCGCCGCCGTCGCCGAGGCGGTCGGCACCGGAGTCGCGGCCGGGGCGCCGCGCAGCGCCGTCATCGGCTTCGGCTTCGGCGGCCGCCTCGGGCTGCTCGCCGCGGGCACCGGGCTCGTGGACGCGGTGGTCGCGTACTACGCCACCCTCGGTGCGGAGGAGCACGTGCTGGTCCCGTGCCCCACCCTCCTGCACTACGCGCAGAGCGACGAGTGGCCTGCGGGCGACGACCCGGAGTCCTTCGTCGGACGGCTGAAGGAGTCGGGGACGCCGGTCACGGCGCACACCTACCCGGACACGCAGCGGCACTTCGCGAACGGCAACCTGCGCGACGCGGTCAGCCCCGCCTCCGCGGCGCTCGCCTACGCGCGGACGCTCTCGTTCCTCAATCCGCAGCTCATCGACACCTGAGCTCAGCCCTGCACGTCGTGCAGGTGGTGCTGGACGTCGTGCAGGTAGTAGCGGGCGATCATGTCGACCGTGAACGCCGCGCCGTCGCTGCGGCGGCCTCGGCGCTGCCACTGGGCGCCGGCGACGGAGTCGAACACCTCGGCGATGCGCTCGGCCGCCTCGACCAGCTCGCGGCCGACCGTCGCGGGGTCCTGCTGGTCGTAGCGCTCCTCCACGGCGGTGACGTCCTGGTCCCAGTTGGGGTAGAGCGGGTCGTCGCCGGCGAGCATCAGCTGCACACGGGTGCGGTAGATGCGGTGCACGTCGCGCACGTGCGCGGCGTACTCGAGCGGCGACCAGGTCTCGTCGTCGGGCCGGCCCGCCGCGTCGTCGCGGTCGAGCACGTAGGGCCAGGCGGCGGCGTTCTCGCGGATGAGCTCGGCGACCTCGTCGGCGTCGACGAGCGAGGCGTCGAAACCGCACTCGAGGCAGGGGCGCTCGAGGACCCAGGTCCAGTCCTTGGTGTCGGGAGTGATCGGCATGGCACCAGAGTAGGGCGCCGCCGGATCAGCAGCGCGTCGGGGTCCCCTGCACGGCGCCGCGCTCGCCGTCGGCCGTCCACGGGAGCCGGGGCAGGCCCTCGGCTCCCGCCGCGGCTCCCTGCTCGACCGCGATGGCGGCCAGCGTGCGGGCGACCGTCGCGGCGAAGTCGCCGCCGGGCGTCGAGCTGTTGATCGAGACGGCCACGGTCAGGCCCGAGACCGGGTCGGAGTAGGCCGCGGTGACGAAGCCGGGCGCGAGGCCCGAGAAGCCGCGGAGGGGTCCCGCCTCGTGCCCGCCGAGCGCGGCGCGGAGGTAGTCGGCGCGGCCCTGGCCCTGGACGACCGGGTCCTGCCACATGGCGTCGCCCGCGGGATCGGCCGCGAGACCCGTCGCCAGCCGCCGGAGGTCCTCCAGATCGGTCAGCGCTCCGCCGGCGGCGCCGAGGGCGGACGGGGACGCGGCGGTGACGTCGAGGCGCACGTCGCAGCGCTTCTCCCCGGTCGCCGGGTCCAGCGCGACCGCGTAGCCGCGGGGGGACGGAGCGGGCAGGTCGACCTCGGAGGCGCCGGGCAGCTCCGTGCTCCGCAGCCCGTACCGCGGCACCACGTACTGGTCGTAGAGCTCCCCGATGCTCCGACCGGTCACCTGCGCGGCGACGATGCCGGCGAGCAGCGGACCGGTGGCGGAGTCGGACCACGCCGCTCCGGGCTCGGCCGAGGCGCCGCGCACCTGGGCCGCGGCCAGCAGCTCGAGCGTCGGCCACTGCCGCGGGGGGTTCTGGAGCACGGTCGGCCAGAGCGCCGAGCGGAAGTCGGCCAGGCCGGAGGTGTGCGCGCAGAGCTCGCGCAGGGTGAGCCCGTCGATGCCGGGCAGGGAGCGCAGCGTCTCGCCGACGTCGGCGTCGAGGTCGACCCGGCCGGAGTCGGCGAGGGCGAGGACCACGTCGCAGGTCATCGCCTCGGTGCCGCCGGTGCCGAGCCGCAGGTGCGCGTCGGTGGTGAGGGCGGTGGTGCGCTCGTCCGACTCCCAGCCGACCGCGCCCTCCCAGCTGCCGCCCCACGGCGACCAGACGCCGGCGACCGCTCCGGTCGCGCCGGCGACGCCGACCGTCTCGTCGAGGAACCCCGACAGGGCGGAGGCGAGCTCCTCCGACGCCGCCTGCGCGGGCGCCTCCGCCACGCGCGAGGCGGCAGCGGGCGTGCAGCCGGCCAGTGCGAGCACGAGGACCGGGACGACGAGCAGCCCCGTCCGCGTCCGTCTGCGAGATCCCATGCCGTGCGACTCCCCCGTCGTCTGCGAACGGCACCACTGTACGGGGGCTCCGTCGGGCCGGAGAGGGCCGCTGAGCGCGCGATCGCGATTCGTGTCCTGACCGTGACCGGCGGAGTCCACCCCGTTCCCAAACCGGCAGGCGCCGGGTTACGAAGAGAGGGAGTACAGCGCAGAGGCGCTGCTCGAAGGAGGTAAGAGACCATGCGCAGATCCCCCAATCGACTGCTGGCGACTCTCTTCGGAGCCGTCTACGTCGTCGTCGGGCTCCTCGGCTTCGTCGTGACCGGAGGCGTGCAGTTCCTCTCGACCGAAGGCGGGCTCCTGCTCGGCGTCTTCGAGGTGAACCCGCTGCACAACATCGCCCACCTGCTCATCGGAGGCGCGCTGCTGATCGCGGGCCTGTCGACCGTCGCCGCGGCGAAGACCGTCAACGTGACCGTCGGAGCGGTGTACCTGCTGCTCGGCATCGTCGGCTTCTTCCTGGTCGACACCGCCCTGAACGTGCTGGCGCTGAACACCGCCGACCACTTCCTGCACCTGGCCAGCGCGCTGGTGCTCCTGGGAGTCGGACTCGGCACCGAGAAGACGGCGAGGACGCGCACCGCCGCGACCGCCTGACCCGGGCGGCACCCGCCGCCCCCCTCTACTCCGTCCGCCGTGGGCCCGCCGTTTTCCGCGGCGGACGGACTGAACGGCCCCGGACGACACGATGCGGTGTGTCGATCCGGGGCCTCCTCTTCTTCCCCGATCCAGCGAAGGAGCCGCCATGACCACCGTGGCCCGCTGCAACGCCGCTTTCGCCGGACTCGGCGCCGGGCTCGTCCACCTCTCGCTCGCCGCCGGCGGCGAGGGCGTGCAGGCCCCGGTGATCGGGGTGCTCGGTGCCGTCGAGATCCTCTGGGCGGTCCTCGTCCTGGCGCGCGGCCGGATCATCGTGCCGCGCTCCGCGCTGGTCGTCGCGGTCGCCTCCCTGGCGGCGTTCGCCCTCGCTCTGGCCCTCGGCGCACTCGCCGAGCCCCTCCCCGCGCTGGCGGCCGCGGTCCTCCAGCTGATCGCGGTCGCCGTGGTGGCCGTCTCGCTCCGCTCTCCGCGCGTCGAGGAGAAGGCCGTCTCGCCGTCGCGAGCTCTCGTCGGACTCCTGGCCGGCGCGCTCACCGTCTCCGCCCTCGCCACCCCCGCCATGGCCGCCTCCTCGGGCGGCTCGGGCGACATGGGCGGGATGATGCACTCCGTCGTCGACGGCGGACACGGGCACTGACGGCCTCTGGTCCCGGCGGCCCCGCTCGGCTAAGGTAAGGCAGACCTAAGTCGTCGAGGGAGGCCACCGTGTCGAACGTCATCCCGTTCTCCGAGGCCCTGCGCCTGCGCATCGGGCAGTCCGGCGCGGACGACGAGGGCGCCGCCTTCATGACCTCGCTGATGACCGGCTCCGGCAGCCGCGACGACTACATCGCGCTCATCTCGCAGCACTACTTCGTCTACGAGGCCCTCGAGGCCGTGGCGGAGGACATGGCCGGCGATCCGGTCGCGGAGCCGTTCCTCTCGGCCAAGCTCACCCGCCTCCCCGCGATCGCGGAGGACCTGCGCTTCCTCGTCGGCGAGGACTGGCGCGAGCGCATCCGCCCGCTGCCCTCGACCAGCGCCTACGTCGACCGGATCCGCACCGTGGCCTCGGGCTGGAGCGGCGGCTTCGTCGCCCACCACTACACGCGCTACCTCGGCGACCTCTCCGGCTGCGCGATCGTCCGCGGGCTGCTGCAGCGGCGGTTCGGCTTCGAGACCAACGGCGTCGGCTTCTTCCTCTTCGGCGAGATCGCCGCACCGTCGGCCTTCCGCGCCACCTACCGCGAGCAGCTCGATGCCGCGGGCTGGGACGAGGAGGAGCGCGAGCGGGTCATCGCGGAGGTCGCGGAGGCGTACCGGCTGACGACGGAGCTGTTCCGCGATCTCGCCCGGACCTGCGCGGCGGCCTGAGGCCCCTGCTCCGACGTCCTCCGCGGGGCGTCAGTCCGCGGACGCCTCCGCGACGGCGGCCGGCTCGGCTCGCCGCTCGGACATGAAGCGCAGCACGTCCTTGTCGACGATGATGTCGCTCGGCCGGAGCGGCCGCGTCAGGTAGAGCCCCTCGAGGCTCGTGATGCGGCTGAGCGCCACGTAGGTCTGCCCGGGGGCGAAGGCGCGCTGCCCGAGGTCGACCACCGCGGAGTCGTAGGTCTTGCCCTGCGACTTGTGGATCGTGACCGCCCACGCCAGGCGGAGCGGGAACTGCGCGAACTCGGCGACGATCTCGCGGGTGAGCTTCTTCGTCGCGGCGGAGTAGGAGTAGCGGTAGCGCTCCCAGGTCGCGGGCTCGACCTCGTGGACCTCGCCGTCCACCTCGACCCACACCGTCCCCGCGACCTTCGTCACGCGGCCGATCGTGCCGTTCACCCAGCGCTGCTCGGAGTCGTTGCGCAGGAACATCACGTGCGCGCCGATCTTGAGCTCGAGGTTCTGGTCCGCCGGATAGGCGCGCCCGCCGAAGTCGCCGCTGATCTCGGCCGACGCGGTCTTCAGCGGGCCCTTCAGCCGCGCGAGCGCCGCCTGGTTGATGCGGTTGACCGTGTCGTTGCGGGTCGCGAGCGTGATCGCATCGTCCGCCGGAGGCGTCCGCGCGCCCGCGGCGTTCAGCACGTCGGCGATCTCCTTCGTCACCATGCCGAAGCGGACCGCGTTGAGCATCCACTTGAAGCGCTCGTCGCTCTGCCGGTGGATCCGGCCGAGCTCGACGATCCGCAGCGGCGCCTCCTGCCAGACGAGGGCGTCGAAGAACCACAGCGAGCGGTAGCGGTCGGCGAAGTAGGCGCGCTCCTCCGGATCGCCGGGAACGGGTGCGAGCTGGAACGGGTCGCCGAAGAGGACGACCTGCACGCCCCCGAACGGCTCGGAGCGCCGCTGCCGCGCCTGCCGGAGGCTGCGGTCGATCCCGTCGAGCAGGTCGGCGTTGACCATGGAGATCTCGTCGATGACGAGCGTGTCGATGGTGTTGAGGAGCTTGCGCAGCTCGGGCGGCTGGTCGAGGTCGGAGTCGGCGATGACGCCGATCGGCAGTCGGAAGAGCGAGTGGATGGTCTGGCCGCCGACGTTCAGCGCCGCGACGCCGGTGGGGGCGCAGATGACGATCTGCTTGTCGGTGTTCCAGCTCAGGTGGTTGAGCAGGGTGGACTTGCCCGTGCCCGCGCGACCCGTGACGAACAGGTGCTCGCGCGTGTTCTCGATGAGGTCGAAGACCCGCTGCTGCTCGTCGGAGAGGGTCGGCTGAGTCACCGCTCCACTGTACCCGCGGGCCGCCGGGACCCCGGGGCCCGGGCGCGGATCAGCCGCGCTTCTGGAGGGCGGCCAGGCGGTCGTTGTAGGCCGTGAGCTCGGCCTCTCCGGTGCGGTCGGCCTGGCGGTCGCGGCGCTTGGTCTCGCGGGCGTCGGAGCGGCTCCACATCATCGCGACGACGATCGCGAGCGCGAGGGTGGGGATTTCGCCGATGCTCCACGCGATGCCGCCGGCCGCCTGCTGATCGGCGAGCGCGGACGTGCCCCAGCCCATCGCTCCGTACCAGTCGGCGAGGAGCAGCCCCTCCCCCGTCATCAGTGCGAGGCCGAAGAAGGCGTGGAACGCCATGGTGCCCAGCAGCAGCAGCAGGCGCATCGCGTAGGGCACGCGGTGCACGCTCGGGTCCACTCCGATCAGGACGCTGACGAAGAGGTACCCGGTGATCAGGAAGTGGACGATCATCCACTCGTGGCCGATGTGGTCCGTGGTGGCCCAGCGGAACAGCGGGGAGTAGTAGAAGCCCCAGAGCGACCCGACGAACAGCAGCGCGGCGACGATCGGGTGCGAGATCGCGGTGGCGAAGCGCGAGTGCACGGCGAGCAGCACCCACTCGCGGGCGCCCCGGGAGCCGTCGGTGCGGCGGGCGGCGGCGCGGGCGATGAGCGTGACCGGTGCCGCCGGGACGAGCAGCAGCGGCACCGCCATGGTGAGGACCATGTGCGAGAGCATGTGGGCGCTGAACAGGTACTTCTCGTACGCGTTCACCCCGCCGTTCGTGATGTAGGCCAGGAGGAGCATGCCCGCGATCCAGAGGATCGTGCGGTGCAGGGGCCAGCGGTCGCCGCGGCGGTGCAGGCGCACCACTCCGGCGACGTAGAACGCGATGGCGAAGGAGCAGACCAGGAGCCAGACCAGGTCGATGTTCCAGAGCGTGAGGAAGTTCATCGCGCTCGCGGGCGGCGGCAGGGGCTCGCCCGTCAGCAGCTGGGCCGGGGTCGGATCCGTGAGCTGGCTCGCGGCGATCTGGTCGACCGGGGTCGCGGTGCGCGCGAGCGCCGCGGCGACTCCGGACGCGATACCCATGAAGGCGATCTCGGCGCCGACGAGCCACCAGAAGCTGCGGCCGCCGACGCCGCCGGCCTTCCGCATCCGCTCGATGAGGTAGCGGCGCTGCAGCACGCCGAACAGGCCCAGCGCGACCAGCGCCGCGACCTTGACCAGCACGAGGATCCCGTAGCCGGTGAGCAGGTTGTCGAGAGTGGCGAGCCGGAGCTCGGCGCTGACGTAGCCGGACGCCGCGACCACGACGAAGCTCACGAGCGCGAGGCTGGAGTAGCGCTCGATCACGGGCAGCAGGCGGGAGCCGCCGAGCAGGGGCCGCAGGGCGACGACGGTGATGAGGCCGCCCAGCCAGATCGCCGCGAAGACGAGGTGCAGGCCCAGCGCCGTGACGGCGGCGTCGTGCCCGCTCGCTCCCGCCGCGTGCCCCTGCTGCGCCATCGGCAGCAGCGTGAGCAGGGCCAGGCCCGTGACGAAGACGAGCGCGGTCTGGTTGCGGACGGCGAAGCAGAGGACGGTGACGACGGCCGCGAGCAGGGTCGTGATGAGCCAGGCCTGGCCGACCTCGATGCTGCCGATGAAGTAGCTGAGC
The DNA here is from genome assembly GCF_002932915.1 of Rathayibacter sp. RFBD1. Taxonomy (NCBI): domain Bacteria; kingdom Bacillati; phylum Actinomycetota; class Actinomycetes; order Micrococcales; family Microbacteriaceae; genus Rathayibacter; species Rathayibacter sp. RFBD1. The sequence continues at coordinate 64,991 of NZ_PSWQ01000014.1, read as the reverse complement.
TTGGTGCCGAAGTCGCGGTCGAGGCTCAGAGGCGTCTGCGTGACGTTGAGGAAGGTGAGGAACCCGGTCACCGCGCTGGCCGCCGCGAAGAAGGCGGCGCTGGCGGCGGCGACGTCGAGGGCGATCGAGAACTCGGTGCGCGGCTCGGGCGCGGCCTCGGCGGGCGCGGGGCGCGCGGGGGCGACCGCGGTGCGCGTCGATCCGGCGCGGGAGGAGGACTGGCCGCCGCGCGAGGACTGGCCGCCGCGCGAGGAGGCGTGAGCGGTCGAAGATCGGGACGAGGACCGGGCGTCGCGGGCGGCGGCGGCGCGGGGGCTCAGCGCGAACAGCGTCAGCACGAGCGAGCCGATCATGCCCGCGGCGCCCAGATTGACAGCCAGCTTGGCGATCGGGAGGCCGTAGCGGACCACGGGGCCGGGATCGTTCAGCAGCGGAGCCGCGGCTCCCCCCCCGAAGGCCAGGGCCGCGAGGAGGGCGACGAGCGCTGCGGCGACGAGCACGAGCGCAGGGCCGACGATCCGGACGGTTCGATTCACCGGTCCAGCCTACGTTCCGCGGCTGATCGGCAGCCGCGTCCGCGGACGATCGGCAGCCGCGTCCGCGGACGATCGGCGGCCGCGTCCGCGGACGACGACGGCCCCGGCGCAGTGCCGGGGCCGTGTCGGAGGGCGCGACTACTTCGCGGCGGCCTTGAGCTTGGTGCCCGCGGAGACCTTGACCGAGTGGCCGGCGGCGATCTGGATGGTCTCGCCGGTCTGCGGGTTGCGGCCGGTGCGTGCGGCGCGGGAGGTGCGCTCGACGGCGATCCAGCCGGGGATGGTGACCTTCACGTCGTTCGACACGGAGTCGGCGAGGGTGGTGAAGAGCGAGTCGAGGACGCCGTTGACGGCGGCCTGGCTCTGGCCGGAGTCGGCGGCGATCTTCGCGACGAGCTCGGTGCGGTTGAGCGACTTGTCAGCCATGGAGTGTCCTCCCAGGACGTTCTCGCTGTCGGAACAGCTGGTTTCGATGGATCGTCCTCGGCCGGGGACGGACGTCCTCAACCGGTCGGACCGTCGGTAACCTACCAGCCCCGCCCCGGATCTCCGGCGATTCCGGCCTCGAGACGCCCGGAACGACGCCGATCGCGCCGGTCGGTCCCTCCACAGGAGGCGCTCGGCGCCTCTCGTCCACCGGTCCGCCGATCGCCTCTCCGCAGAGTCCGCCGCCTGACGAGGATCGGCTCATGACGACGACGGCACTCCTCCCCCTACCCGCTCCGGCCGACGCGGCCCTCCCCCGGCCGCCCCGGCGGCACCCTCCCGCCCACCGGCCGTACGAGCCCGGCCTCGCCGCGCTCGCGCTGGGCCTGCTCGCGCTCGCGTCCTCCGTGCATCCGCTCTGGGCCCTCCCCGCCGTCGCCGTGGCGGTCGCCGCGGTGATCGCGTCCGTGCGGGCGCTGCGGTGGGCGGGCGAGCGGAGGAGCGCGGTGGCCGGGCTCGCCTGCGCGGCTCTCGCGCTGCTCGTCTGCTCCGTCACGGCTCCCGCCTCCGTGCGGGCGGGCCTCGCCGTGCTGGCCTGGATCACCGCCCTGCGGCCCGGTCCGTGAGCGGGCGCGGCTCCGGTCCAGCCCGCCTCGCTACAGTGACGGCGGCCCGCGCCCGAGCGGGCCGGGAGGACGGCCACGATGGCTCAGACGGACGGTTGGATCTCGACGGCGATCTGGTGGCACGTCTACCCGCTCGGCTTCACGGGCGCCGAGGCGAGCGCCTCGGAGGGTCCGGGTCCGGACGACGAGCCGCAGCACCGCCTCCGCGCCCTGCTCCCCTGGCTCGACGACCTGCTGGCGCTGGGCTGCAACGGGCTGCTGCTCGGGCCGGTCTTCGCCTCCTCCACCCACGGCTACGACACGGTCGACCACTTCCGGGTCGATCCCCGCCTCGGCGACGAGGCAGACCTCGACGCGCTGATCGCCGCGTGCCGCGAGCGCGGGATCCGGGTGCTGCTCGACGGGGTCTTCAACCACGTGGGACGGGAGCACCCCTGGTGGCGTGCCGCGGTCGCGGCCGGCGAGGGCTCCCCCGAGGCGGCGCGCTTCTCCCGCAGCGAGCGGTCGCAGGAGGTCGACGGCCTCCGCGTCGACGTGTTCGAGGGGCACGACGCCCTGGTCGAGCTCGACAACGGGAACCCCGAGGTCGCGGAGCACGTGTCCTCCGTGCTCGCGCACTGGCTCGAGCGGGGCATCGACGGCTGGCGGCTCGACGCAGCGTACGCGGTCGCGCCGGCGGCCTGGCACGCGGCGATCGACCCGGTGCGGCAGCGCTTCCCCGACGCGTGGTTCGTCGGCGAGGTCATCCACGGCGACTACACCGGCTACGTGCGGGAGTCGGGGCTCGACTCGGTCACGCAGTACGAGCTCTGGAAGGCCGTCCGCAACTCCCTCGAGGAGGCGAACCTCTTCGAGCTGGCCTGGTCCCTGAAGCGCCACGACGACTTCGTCCGCGAGTTCCTGCCCCTGACCTTCGTCGGCAACCACGACGTGACCCGGATCGCCAGCGCCGTCAGCGACGAGCGCCACCACGGCCACGCCACGGCGATCCTCGGCTTCGTCGCCGGCGTGCCGAGCATCTACTCCGGCGACGAGCGGGGCCTGCGCGGCGTCAAGGAGGAGCGGATCGGCGGCGACGACGCGATCCGCCCGGAGTTCCCGGCCGATCCCGCCGAGTGGCCGGGCGGGGAGGCCTACCGGGCCCACCAGGAGGTCGTCGCGTTCCGCCGACGGAATCCGTGGCTGGTCGGCGCGAGCACCCGCACGGTCGACCTCTCCAACACCGCCGTGATGCTCGTGGCGGAGGGCCCGGAGGGACGCACCGCGCGGCTCGCGCTGAACATCGGCGACGAGACGGCGACCGTCGGCGGCGTCCAGGTCGCTCCCCACTCCTGGTCGCTGCACGACTGACCCGGCGCGCAGGCGGCCCGGCAGTGCGCGACGGAGCGTCGACCTCCGGGGGCCCGTCCTCTACGCTCGGGCGCATGCCGAGACCTGCACGAGGACCCTCCGACGGACGAGCCGACTCGATCGACGACGCCGGGATGCCGGAGTCCGGACTCGAGCAGGCGTTCGCCGCCCCCGTCGACCCGGAGAGCGACCCCGGACCGGGCGAGAGGAGCGGCCTCTCGAGCCGCATCGCCCAGGAGCTGCTCGAGGACGGCTTCGGCCTCGACGCGAGCGACGAGGAGGCCCCGTCCCGCGCCGTCGAGATCGACGATCCCTCCCGCGCCGTCGGGGACGATCCCGCCCACCCCGTGCACGGCTCGATGTCCGGCGAGTTCGAGCGCCGCTGAGCCCGGCCGCCCTCGGTCGGTCGTCGTCGGCCCTGCTCCGCCCTCCGGCCGTCGTCACCCCGCCGGTACCGCGCCGCCCGCCGCCGGAGCCGGATCCGGGCCGCCCGCCTGCAGCTCGGCGAGGAACCCGGGCCGGAGCACGCGCGCCTCGATCGACGCGGCTCCCGAGGTCCAGCCGTCGCCGAGCGGACGCTCGGGCGTGAGCAGCACGTGGCCCGGCGTCCCGGCTCGGCCGAGGACGGCGGCGACGCGGCCCTCCGGATCGTAGAGGGCGTGGTCGACGAGCGGCCCGTAGACGGCGTGCACCGCGAAGTCCTCGCGGCTGCCGAGAAGGACGGGCAGCAGCTCCTCGCCCGGGCGCAGGCCGTGGGGCCACCAGCGGAAGCGCTCGACGAGCTCGTGGCAGGCGGCGCACGAGGGCGAGAAGAAGACGAGGTGCGTCGCCGGGTGGGACAGCTCCTCGAGCGTCAGGAGCTCGCCGGCCACCGTGACGAACGCGAGGTCGGCGGCCGAGAGGTCGCCCTCGGGCGCGCGCCCCGGCGCGGACTCCCTGTCGGCTGCGGACAGGCGGGCGGCCGCCCGGACGCGAGCGGCCGTCGACGCCGCACGGCGGTCGCGCACCAGCACGAGCGAGACCGCGGCGAGAGCGGCGGCGAGCCCGGACGCCGCCGCCGAGGCACCGCCGCCGCCGAGCAGCGCGGCCGGAGCGAGCCCGCCGAGCGCCCCGGCTACCGCGAGCGCGAGCAGCACCGCGTTCCTCGCGACGGTGCGTCCGGTCATCCGCGCCGAGCCCAGCCCGCCGAAGCACTCGCAGTCGACGTCCTCCGTCGCCCGGACCGCGCGGACGGCGACGACGAGGAACACGGCGTCGAGGAGCGCCACCGGCACGAGGGCGGCACGGTGCGCCGGAGCGGGCGCCAGCACCACCGCGGCGCCCAGCGCGATCTCGGCGACGGGGAAGGCGGCCGCGAACCAGCCGCGGCGCCGGAGGAGGAGGGGGACCCCGAGCGCCTCGAGGCTCGCCCGGAACCGCTCCGTGCGGCCGAGCTTCAGGGCGCCGCTGACGACGAGCACCGCGCCCGCGCACCACGCGGCGATCGCGAGAACCGCCTCCAGCATCCGTCGCCCTCCTCGCTCGGCATCGACCCGCGCGACGCTACCGGCGCGGACCGGCCTCCCGCGGCCGAGGCGGGGAACGGGGCGGAGACGGCGCGATCCGGCGCGTTCCGCCCGCCGGACGAACCGCTGCCGGCGCATCCGGTGCCCCGATCCGGCCAGGCGGGCGCCCCCGGGCTCCCTCCCGGTCCCGGACGGCCGCTCCGCCGTACACTGCGAGAGGATCGGAGGGGTCATGCGGGGACGGCGAGCGCGCGACGAGCGGCACGGCACGGCGACGACCCCGCCTGCGGACGCCGCTCCCCCGGCAGCGGTCCCGGCTCCGGCCCCCTCGGACTCGCCGGACGACGCCTCGGGCGACGTCTCGACCGGGATGCGGATCGCGGCCGCCTGGTCGTGGCGCTTCCTCGCCGTCGCCGGGCTCCTCTACCTCCTCGTGCGCCTCGTCTCGCTGCTGCCCGTGATCGTCGTGCCGGTGCTGATCGCGCTGCTGCTCACCGCGCTCCTCACCCCGCTGCGGAACCGGCTCGAGCGCCTGCGGCTCCCCCGCCCGCTCGCGGTCCTGGTCTCGATCGTCCTGATGCTCCTCCTGCTGACCGGCCTCGTCGGGCTGGTGATCGTGCAGTCGCGCTCCGGCTTCAGCGGAGTGGGGCAGCGCGCTCTCGACGCGGTCGACGGCGTCGAGGCGTGGCTGCGGAGCCCGCCGCTGTCGTTCTCGGACGTCCAGCTCTCGGACTGGGCGCAGCGCGCGGTCGACTGGGCCGACGCGCAGGCGTCGACGATCGCGTCCGGGGCCCTCGCCGTCGGCTCCCAGCTGGCCGAGGTCTTCGCCGGAACCCTCCTCACCCTGTTCTCGCTGATCTTCCTGCTCCTCGACGGCCGCCGGATCTGGCACTGGTTCCTCCGCCTCCTCCCCCGCCGCGCTCCATCGCCGGGCGGGCGCGGCGGCGCCGCCGGCTGGCGGACCCTCAGCCAGTTCGTGATCGCGCAGCTCGGCGTCGCCGGGATCAACGCCGTCGGCATCGGCATCGGCGCGCTCGCGCTGCAGCTGCCGCTCGTCGTGCCGATCGCGATCGTGGTGTTCCTCGGCTCGTTCGTCCCGATCCTCGGCGCGATCGTGACCGGTGCGCTCGCCGCGCTGGTCGCGCTGCTGTTCAGCGGGCCCGTCGCCGCGCTGGTGATGGTCGGCGTCGTGATCCTGGTGCACCTGCTCGAGGGGCACGTGCTGCAGCCGCTCATCCTCGGGACCGCCGTGAAGGTGCATCCGCTCGCCGTGGTGCTCGGAGTCGCGACCGGGCTCGACGTGGCCGGGCTCGCCGGGGCGCTGTTCGCGGTGCCGACCATCGCGACGCTGAACGCGGCGGTCACCGCCATGCGGGCGCGCGCGCCCGGAGCGGAGTGAGCGCGTTCGATCCGGCCGCCCGACCCGGATCGACGGTGCTGCCCGCCCTCGCCTGCCCGGTCTGCGGCGGCGCGCTCGCCCCCGACGCGCTCCCCCGCCCCTCCTCGCTCCGCTGCACCCTCGGGCACAGCGCCGACCTCGCGCGTCAGGGCTACGCCTCGCTGCTGCGCGGGAGGCACGCGACCTCGGGCGACACCGCGGCGATGGTGCAGGCCCGTGCCGACCTTCTCGGCTCCGGCCACTACCGGGTGATCCAGGACGCGGTCGCCGCGGCCGTCCCCGCCGGCGCGCGGCTCGTGGTCGACCTCGGCTGCGGCACCGGGGCGTACCTCGCGGCCGTGCTCGAGGCGCATCCGGCGGCGGACGGGCTGGGCCTGGACCTCTCGGCCCCGGCCGCCCGCCGCGCCGCCCGCGCGCACCCCCGGGCGGCGATCGCGACCGCGGACCTCTGGCAGCCCCTCCCGCTGGCCGACGCCTCCGCCGACGCGCTGCTCACCGTCTTCGCGCCGCGGAACGCCCCGGAGATGCGGCGGGTGCTCCGTCCGGGCGGCGTCGCCGTCGTCGTCACTCCGCGCGAGAGGCACCTGCACGAGATCCGCGAGCGGTTCGGGATGCTGGGCATCGACGCCGGCAAGGCGGAGCGGCTCGACGAGCAGCTGGCGGGGTTCGCGCTCGAGGAGCGCATCGAGCTCGACACGACGGTGCTGATGAGCGTCGACGAGCTGCGCGCCGAGGTGCTGATGGGGCCGAGTGCCCACCACGTGGATCCCGAGGCGCTGGACGCGCGGCTCGCGGCGGTGGAGGGGACGACCGCGGTGACGGTCGCGGTCACCGTGTCGCGCTTCGTGCGCGCGGAGTAGCGGCGGGCGCGCCGTCGGCCCCGCGTCAGTACGTCTCGCGCAGGCGCTCCTGGTCGACCACCGCTTCGCGGTCCGCGAGGCGGCGCAGGCCCGCGAGGGGCTGGGCCATCCGGTGGTTGCCGCGGAGGACCGGCTCGGCCCGGTCGAGGAAGGCCCAGTACCCGGCGGTCACCGGGCAGGCGTTCTCGCCCAGGCGCACCTTCGGGTCGAAGCGGCAGCCGCCGCAGTAGTCGGACATCCGGTTGATGTAGGCGCCGCCCGAGGCGTACGGCTTCGTCGCGACGACGCCGCCGTCGGCGTGCTGGGACATCCCGATCACGTTCGCGGGCATCACCCACTCCGTGCCGTCGACGAAGACGTCCACGAACCAGTCGTTGAGCTCCGCCGGATCCCACCCCCGCTGCAGTCCCCAGTTGCCGAGCACCATCAGGCGCTGGATGTGGTGCGCCCAGCCGTGCCGGTGCACGTCGTCGAGCGTCTCGTGCAGGCAGTTCGCCTCGATGCTGCTCGGGTCGAGAGCGAGCAGCTCGGCGGGCAGCGGCGTGGAGGCGCCGAGCGCGCGGCTGCGGTTCCGGTACTCCGGCCCGAGGTGCCAGAACAGGTTCCAGACGTAGTCGCGCCAGCCGAGGATCTGGCGGATGAACCCCTCCGTCGCCGCGATCGGCGCGCCCCCGGCGGCGTACTCCGCCTCGGCCGCCTCGACGACCGTCCGCGGATCGAGCACGCCGAGGTTCATCGGGGCGCTGAGCAGCGAGTGCGCCATCGTCCAGTCGCCCGAGAGCATCGCGTCCTCGTAGGTCCCGAAGTCGCCCAGGCGCGACGACACGAAGTCGGCGAGCGCCGCCTCGGCCTCGGCGGGCGTCGCGGCGAAGCGGCGCGGACCGTCGGCGCCGACCAGGCGGACCGCCCCCTCGGCCTCCCAGCGCGCGAGGTCGGCGCGCACCTCCTCGTCGATGTCGTCCTCCTCCGGCCACCACGGGTCGGGGAGGCCGAGCCGGGAGGCGCCCTTGGGCGGAGGCTGGCGGTTGTCGTGGTCGTAGTTCCAGCGGCCGCCCTCGGGCTGGTCGCCGCGCATCAGCACGCCGGTGCGCTCGCGGCTCCACCGGTAGAAGTCCTCCAGCAGCAGGCGCTTGCCCGAGCGGGAGAGCGCCCACTCGCGGAAGTCCTCCTCGGCCGTGATGAAGCCGCGGCTGGGCAGGACGCTCATGCCGAGCCTGCGGGCGAGGCGGCGGCCGCCGCGGGTGGGCGGGTCGATCACCTCGAGGTCGTCGCGCCCGGCGAGGGCCTCGCCGAAGGTCTCGGAGCGGACGTACTCGGCGCGGTCCCCGAGCTCGCGGGCGCGGTGGCGGAGCGCCGACAGCAGCAGCTGCGCCTTGGCGCGGTGCATCGGGCGGCGCCCGAACGCCGATCGGGCCTCGACCAGCAGCATCGGACCGCCGTCGTCGAAGGCCGGTCCGAGCTGGCCGATGACGCTCCAGCGGGTGCGAGGGGGTCTGCTCATCCTCGGAGGCTAGGCGGGCGGATCCGGCGCCGGTAGGAGTTGCGCGGCACGGATGTGCAGCCGCCACGTCTTGCACCCCCGCCCCCGATGCAGAAGTCTCGGAGCGAGCGCGGCCGATCCGACCGCGCACCGACGCGACGAAGCGAGGAGGCCGCCATGGCCCACCACGACCACGACAACGAGCACCACGAGGGTCACGAGCACCACGACCACCACGAGGGTCACGACGAGCACGCCGCCGGCCACGGCCGTCACGTCGCCGAGGGCACGAGCACCGAGGACACCGAGGGCGGCGAGTACACCTCGACGGAGGGCGTCTCGCACACCGCCGGCGAGGCCGAGGGCAGCTACGTCGACACCTCGGTGAACGAGCAGAGCACCGCCGACAAGGGCAGCTACGTCGACACCAGCGCCGCGGGCACCTCCGCCGAGGGCGAGGGCGAGTACACCGACCGCGACGAGTGACCCGCGCCCGGGCGCCGCGCGTCCCGCCGGGACACCGCGCTCCCGCCGGTGTCCCGGCGGGGAGCCGGCGCCTCGGCGGGACGCGGTGGTCCGCCGGCGCTTCAGGCGGGCTTCAGCGGGGCCGCGGCTAGCCTGGGCTCGCGCGGACCCCCGCGCGCCGAGCCCGGGGAGGCCGCCATCCGCATCCTGGTCGTCGACGACGAGATCAACCTGCTCCGCGCCCTCGAGACGGGCCTGGAGGCCGAGGGCTTCGCCGTGGACACCGCGACCACCGGCACCGACGCCCTCTGGTACGCGCAGGAGGCCGACTACGCCGCCATCGTCCTCGACCTGATGCTCCCGGACGTCAGCGGCTTCCGCGTCTGCGAGCGGCTGCGCGCCGCCGAGGACTGGACCCCGATCCTGATGCTCACCGCGAAGGACGGCGACCTCGACCAGGTCGAGGCCCTCGACACCGGCGCCGACGACTACCTCACCAAGCCGTTCTCGTTCCCGGTGCTCGTCGCGCGGCTGCGGGCCCTCATCCGCCGCGGAGCCGCCGAGCGGCCCACGGTGCGCGTCGTCGGCGATCTCGTGCTGGATCCGGCCTCCCGGACCGTCGAGCGGGGCGGAGTCGCCGTGCCGCTGACCGCGCGCGAGTTCAGCGTCCTCGAGTACTTCGTCTCGCGGGCGGGCGAGGTCGTCTCCAAACGCGACGTCCTCGGAGCCGTCTGGGACTTCGACTACGACGGCGACCCGAACATCGTCGAGGTCTACGTCCGCACCCTGCGCAACAAGATCGACCGGCCCTTCGGCCGCGACACCCTCCGCACCCGGCGCGGGGCGGGCTACACGCTGGTGGCCGGGTGAGCCGCCGGAGCCTGCGGACCCGCATCACCGCGGCCGCGACCGCCGTGGTGGCCGCCGCCGCGCTCCTCGGGAGCGTGCTCTTCGTCCTGGTCCTCTCCTCCGTGCTCGCCTCGAGCGCCGCCTCCGCCGCCGACGCCGAGGCGGAGCGGGTCGCGGTGCTGGTCGAGCAGGGCGGCCCGGAGGCCGTCCGCGGCTCGGAGGGACTGGTCCAGCTCGTGGTCGACGGGCGGGTCGCCGCCGCGGGCGAGGACGCGGAGGACCTCCCTCCGCTCGCGCTGGCCGAGAGCGACGACCCGGTCACGGTCGACGTGGAGGACGAGGGAGCGGTGGTGGTCGCCGCCCGCGAGCTCGACGACGACTCCCTCGTCGTGGTCGGCGTGCCCGACGAGGGCCGCGAGGAGGCGGTGTCCACGACGATCGGGCTGCTCGCGGTCGCCGTCCCGCTGCTGATCGCGCTGGTGGCGGTGGTGTGCGCCGTCGTCGTCGGCCGGGCGCTGCGCCCCGTGGAGCGGATGCGCGAGGAGGCCGAGGCGGTCACCTCCTCCGCCCTGGACCGCCGGATCGCCGCTCCCGGCTCCGGCGACGAGGTCGACCGGCTGGCGCACACCCTCAACCGGATGCTCGATCGGCTGCAGAGCGGGCAGGAGCGGCAGCGGCGCTTCGTCTCGGACGCCTCGCACGAGCTGCGCTCCCCCGTCGCGGCGCTGCGTCAGACCGCGGAGGTGGCGCTCGCGCACCCGGACCGGCTCGACTCCGACCGGCTGGCGAGGACGGTCGCGGAGGAGTCGGTGCGGCTCGGCGGGCTGATCGAGGGCCTGCTGCTGCTCGCCCGGGCGGACGAGGCGCGCCTGGCCGTGGCGGCGGCTCCCGTGGACCTCGACGACCTCGCCCTCGGCGAGGTGCGGCGCCTGCGCGACTCCGGAGCCCGCGTCGACGCGAGCGGGATCTCGCCCGTGCAGGCGGTGGCCGACGAGGCCCTGCTCTCGCGGGCGCTGCGGAACCTTGTCGACAACGCGGCGCGGCACCGTTCCTCGCAGCTGGCGCTCTCGACCCGGATCGACGGAGCGGAGGCGGTGCTCGCGGTGGACGACGACGGGCCGGGGATCCCGGCGGCGGAGCGCGAGCGGGTGCTCGAGCGCTTCGTCCGCCTCGACGAGGGCCGGACGCGCGACGCCGGAGGGTCGGGCCTCGGCCTGGCGATCGTCGCCGGGATCGCGCGGGCCCACGGCGGCCGGGTCGTCGTCGGCGACTCGGCGCTGGGCGGCGCCCGGGTCGAGGTGCGGGTGCCGCTCGTCCGCTGAGCGGGCGCTTCAGGCCTCCTTCAGCGCCCGACCGCGAGAGTGCTGGAGGCGTCGACGAGCGGCGCCGGGACGGAGCCATCGTGCAGAAGAAGACGAAGATCATCGCCGGGATCGCCGGAGCGGTCGTGCTGATCGGAGCCGGGACGGGCATCGCCTACGCCGCGACCGACGGCTTCGAGGGATCCGACTCCCTCACCGGCAGCGACCTGGACCGCGCGAGCGAGGCCGCGCTCGCCGAGATCGGCGGCGGGACCGTCACCTCGGCCGAGCGCGACGACGACGGCGCCACCGGCTACGAGCTGGACCTGACCGACCGCGCCGGCCTCGAGTACGAGGTGCGCCTCGACGACTCCTTCGCCGTCGTGTCCGTCGACCCCGACGACCGCGCCCTCCAGGCCGGCTCCGACGACGACGGCGTGCCTGCCGGCGACCCGACCGCCGCCGCCGTGGACCCGGACGACCTCACCGGCGACGACCTCGCCCGCGCGAGCGAGGCGGCGCTGGGCGCCGTCGGCTCCGGGACCGTCACCGAGGCCGAGCGCAGCGACGACGCCGACCACGCCTTCGAGGTGGAGGTCACCCGCGAGGACGGCACGGACGTGGACGTCGAGCTCGACGCCGCGTTCGCCGTGCTCTCGACCCAGGAATAGCGCTCTAGCGGCCGCCGGGGCCCTTCGCGGCCCCGGGTGCGGCACCGCTGCCCGCGGGGGCGCCGACGCCGGTCGCCGCACCGCGAGCGCCCGGGCCGTTGCCGTTGCCGCCCGCGTTGCCGTTGCCGTTGCCGTTGCCGTTGCCGTTGCCGGGAGCGTTCCCGCTGTTGCCGGGTGCGCCACCGCTGTTCCCCGGAGCGTCCCCGCTGTTCCCCGGAGCGTCGTCGCCGGGAGCGGCCGGGGTCTCCTCCGCGGGCTCCTCCGGCTCGGTCGGCGTCTCCTCCGGCTCCGACTCCTCGGGCGAGGGGGCGGGGTCGTCCTCGGTCTCGACGGGGGCCGGCGTGTCCTCCGGCTCCTCCTCGATCGGGGTCGTCTCCTCGGGAGCCGGTTCGGTCGTCTCGGCCGGTGCCGGCTCCGGGGCTCCCGCGATCAGGGCCTCGAGGTCGCCGCGGACGACGTCGACCTGCGCCTGCACCGTCGCTGCGCGGTCGGAGCTGACGGAGCCCTCGGCGAGCGCGGCGTCGAGCGCCGACTGCAGCGAGGCGAGCTCGGTGAGAGCGCCCTGGTAGTCGTCGGCCGAGGCCTTCTCGGCGACGGCCACCACCGCGTCGTCGAGGGTCTGGGCGGTGCCCTCGTCGATGCCCTGCGGCGCGGAGGAGCATCCGCTCAGCAGCAGGACCGAGGCGAGCACGGCGCCGGCGGCGTGCAGTCGGAGGCCCCTCACGAGCGGATGCTCTCGCGCAGCTGACGGAGGTGGTCGCCCAGCTCGCCGTCCACCTGCGGCAGAGGCGACTGGGGACCGTCGATCAGGATGATCGCGAGCCCGACGGCGACCGCGACCAGCGCGAGCACCAGCACGATCAGCCACGGGCTCGGGCCGCGGCGCTGCGGAGGGGCGGCCGCGGGGCGGAGCGGCGCCGGAGCGGTCTGCGGCGCTGGAGCGATCCGCGGTGCCGGAGCGATCCGCTCGGTCGCGGTGAAGCGCTGCGTCGGAGCGATCGCCTCCGTGGCCGGGTAGGCGTCGGCCGCGAGCCGGCGGGTCGGGTCGAGCGCCTCCGTCCGCGTGATCGGCTCGGTCTCGGCGAGCGGCTCCGTCGACATCACCCGGGTGGCGGGGACGTCGGGGACGACGATGGCCGCCGGCGGGGAGTCGCGCCGCGGATCGATCAGGCGGCGCGCAGACTCCGCCACCTGCAGCGCGGCGGGACGCTCGCCGGGCTCGCGCCGCGTCATCGCGGTCAGGAGCGAGGTCCAGCCGCTGCCGAGCGACTCCGAGACCTCGGGGTCGCGGAGCAGGCGGGCGAGCGTGACCTCGATCGCCGAGCCCGTGAACGGGCGGCGGCCGGTCAGCGACTCCAGGAGCACCAGGCCGAGGGAGTAGATGTCGCTCGCCGAGGTGACCGGGTCTCCGTGCGCCTGCTCGGGGCTGAGGTAGGCGGCGGTGCCGATGAGGGTGCCCGGCGCGGTGATCCGCGTCGCGTCGATGAGGGAGGCGATGCCGAAGTCGGCCAGCTTCGGGCGGAACTCGCGGCTGGTCAGCGGGCTCGGGACGAGCAGCACGTTCGACGGCTTCACGTCGCGGTGCACGACGCCGGCCGCGTGGACCGTGTGCAGCGCCTCGCCGAGGTCGCCCGCCATCGAGGCGACGTCGTTCGGCGCGACCGGGCCCTCGGCGAGCCGCTCGGACAGGCTCGGGCCCTCGGCGAGCTCCATCACCATGTAGGCCTGGCCGTTGGTATCGTCGCCGCCGTCGTGCGCGTCGTAGAGGGTGACGAGGGCGGGGTGGTTGAGGGCCGCGAGCAGCCGGATCTCGGACGCCTTGCGCTGCAGGTCCTGCGCGTCGTCGATGCCGGGGGCGAACATCTTCAGCGCGACGGAGCGGCCGAGGACGCCGTCTCGCGCCCGGTAGACCGTGGCCATGCCGCCGCGGCCGATGAGCTCCTCGATCGTGTACCGGCCGTCGACCGTCGTCCCGACTATGCGGGTGTCGCCTGTCCGGTGGGATGCCACAAGTCCTCCTCGCGGTCGGCGGCGGGTGTGCCGCGCCCCCCGGTGCGACCGTCGACCCAGGGTAGTACGTCGACCCTGCACGCCGCCCTCCCCCGGCCGGGCTGTCAAGCGGGTGCCCCCGCGCGCGCCCCGACGTAGCGTCGGAGGTCCCGACGAAAGGCGACGACATGGACCAGGACCGCACGGAGCAGGACGACCAGGGCTCGACCATCGGCAAGCCGGACGGGGCGGCGCCCGCCACCTCCTCCGAGAGCGAGACCATCGAGAAGGACATCTCGGAGTCGCCCGGCAGCGAGCGCGAGACCGAGGCCAAGCAGGACTCGGACCCGGCGGAGAGCCGCACCGAGGTCTCCGGCTCGGCCGAGGTGAAGGCCGTGCCCGGCACGGGCGGCCCGGACGACGTGGGCGACGTCGAGGTCGACCCCGACGAGGTCTCGCTGAACGGCAAGCCGTTCCCGGGTCACGCCGGCACGAAGTAGGACGCCCGGGAGGGGCGGGGCCGCGGCTCCGCCCCTCCCGTGCTCTCCGGTCCGCCCACCACCGGTCGTCCGCCCTCGCCCGGAGGTTCCGCGGACCGCGCGGATCGTCCCGCGCCTGTCAGGCGAGCGGCGTCAGGCGACCGGCGTCAGCAGGCCCGGGTCGCGGCGGTCGACGGTGCGGGAGTTGTTCACGCGGCGGTCGACCGGGTGGGCCGTGACGGTCGAGGCCATCGCGACGGACGCCCGGTCGAGGGTGGCGAGCATCTCCTCGGCGGAGGCGAGCGGAGCCGGGTCGAGCCAGGCGTCGCGCACGTCGGGCGTGAGGAACACGGGCATCCGGTCGTGCACCTCGCCGGAGGCGTCGCGCGCCTCGCGGGTGATGATCGTGAAGGAGACGCGCCAGTCGTCGCCCTCCTTGCGGGCCGTGTAGAGGCCGGCCGCGGCGAGGATCGGCTCCTCGCCCTGCAGGAACCAGGGCTGCTTGCCGTCGGCGCGGGTCTCCCACTCGTAGTACCCGCGCATCGGCACGATCGCGCGCTGCTTGGCGAACGCCCCGCGGAACAGGCCGTTCGTCGCGACCGACTCGAGGCGCGCGTTGATCGGCGAGGGCCCCCTGCCCTTCGACCAGGACGGGGTGAAGCCCCAGGACGCGAGCTCCAGCTCGCGCTCCCGCTCGCCGTCGTGGAGCCGCTCGCGCACGATCGGCGCGACGTCGGTGGGAGCGACGCTGTAGTCGGGCGCCCAGTCCTCGGCGCGCCCGCCCGCGGCGACGAACTCGCGGATCAGCTCATCGGTCTCGGAGTCCATCGCGAAGCGGCCGCACATGCGGGACAGGCTACGCCGCACCTCCGACGCCGCGCGAGGCGCCCGGTCCGACCACCCGGGACTTCGCGGACCAGAAGCGCATCAGCGCGCCGGCGAGGATCGAGCCCAGCGCGCCGGCGGCGAGATCGCCGAGCGTGTCCTCGTAGCCGACGAAGATCGAGGAGTCGATGAAGCGGTGCCCCGCCCACTCGCCCCACTCCCACAGGACGCCCGCCGTCGTCCCGAAGCAGGCGCAGAGCACGACCGCCGGGAGCAGCGGCCCGCGATCGCCCGCGACGGCCGGCACGACTCCGGCCCGCGCGGCGACGATGTAGGCCACCGCGGCGATCAGCCCGTTGAGCACGCAGTGCACGACCAGGTCCCACTGCGGCCAGGCCTCGTAGAGGCCGAGGACGCTGCTCCAGGACGCCACGAGCAGCGCGAGCCCGAAGAGGGCGTCGAGCGCCGGACGGATGCCGAGGAAGCGCGGCAGCACCAGCCCGATCGCCGCGAGCGCGAGCACCGCCACGTCGACCAGGTCCCAGCCGATGGCGGCCGCCACGATGCTCGCCGCCCCGATCGCGCGGATGCCGTCGGCCGTCCACTCCCCGCGGGTGCGCGGGGGCTCGAGGAAGGTCTCGACGAGGGCGGAGCCGCTCACGGGTTCGTGAAGCGCAGCACGGCCTGGACCGGCTCGTGGTCGGAGGGCGCCGCTCCCCCGTAGCGGACGGCGTTGATCCCGGCGGAGACCACCTCGAACGCGCCCTCGCTGACGAGCAGCCAGTCGATCCGCTTGCCCGGCGCCGGCGCGCGGTAGTTCGAGAAGGTGCTCCACGAGTGGGTGAGGTGCTTCTCCGCCGTCTCCCACGCGTCCGCGAGGCGGCCCTCGTCGAGGATCGTCCGGTAGGGGACGGTGTCGACGTCGGTGTTGGTGTCGCCCATCACGATCGCGGGGCGTCCGAGCTCGAGGACGCGGCGGGCGATCAGCTCGGCGGAGCGCTGGCGCGAGCGCCGCGAGATGTGGTCGAAGTGGGTCGAGATCACGGTGAGCTCGCGGCTGGTCGCGTGATCGGTCAGCTCCGCGATCACGGCGGTGCGCGGGATGCGGTTGCCCCAGCTGCGCGAGCCGGCGACGTCCGGGGTGTCCGAGAGGGCGATCTGGGTCCAGTGCCGGACGGCGTAGCGGCTGCGGTCGACGAAGAGCATCACGCGCTCGCCGCCGCGGTCCGCGTCCCGGCCGAAGCCCATCGCCTCGAAGGAGGAGCCCAGCGCCTCGTGCACGGCGGCCGACTGGTCCGGCAGCGCCTCCTGCACGGCGAGGATCGAGGGGCGCTCCTGCTCCAGCACCCGCTGGACGAGCGGGCGACGCCGGTCCCACTGGTCGACGGCGCGGGAGGTGAGGCGCGGCATCCGCCGGCGGATGTTGTAGGTCATCACGTGCAGATCGGGCGCCTCGGTCGGGCCGATCAGAGGCGTCGCGTCGGTCATCACTCCACCCTACGGGGGCGGATCGAGGTGCCACGGAGGCTTGCGGTGACCGCTCCCGGCCGCTCTACTTCGGACATGCCCCTCTCCCAGGACCTCACCGCTCTCGCCGACGAGCGCTTCGTCTCGCTCACCACGTTCCGGAAGTCCGGGGACGCCGTCTCGACCCCGGTCTGGATCGCCCGCGACGGCGACGAGCTGATCGTCACCACTCCCCGCCGCAGCGGCAAGGTGAAGCGCCTCCGCAACGACGCGCGGGTGACCCTCGTCCCCTGCGACCGCCGCGGCCGCGTCTCTGACTACGCGGTGCCGGTCGAGGCCGCCGCGGAGATCGACGCCGACCCCGGCGAGGTCGATCGCCTGGGCCGCGTGTTCCTGGCGAAGTACCGGCTCGAGTACCGCGTGTTCCTCCTGATAGAGGGCCTGGTCACCCGCGCCGACCGCACCCGCGTGATGCTCCGCGTCTCCGACCGCTGACCCGGCACTGCCCTACACCCCCGGAGGCTCCCGCCGGAAGGCCTGGGGGCCGCCGGGCCCGAGGTCTACCGTGGGGCGATCGCCGGTGCCCCTGCGCGCTTCCCGCGCGCGCTCCGGCGGCAGTCAGAAGGAGCACGCAATGAGCATCGGAGCAGGGATCTTCCTCCTCGTCGTCGGCGCGGTCCTCGCCTTCGCGGTGGACGTGCAGGTGTCCGGGATCGACCTGAGGCTGGTCGGCTACATCCTCATGGCGGCCGGAGCGGTCGGCCTGATCCTCGGGCTGGTGCTGCTGACGCGCCGCCGCCAGGCCGTCTCGACCACGCGCTCGGCCGTCGACCCGGCCAGCGGCGAGCAGGTCACCCGCCGCTCGAGTGAGAGCGACGGCCCGCTGATCTGATCGGCGGAACGACGAAGGGCGGGACCTCGCGGTCCCGCCCTTCGTCGTTCATGGCCCTACTCGGCGGGCTCGTCCGGCTCGCCGCCGGAGACGGTGTCGGTGTCGCCGCCACCGGAGGAGGTGTCCGTCCCGGTGCCGTCGGGGAGGTCCTCGGTCTTCTCGGTGTCCTCACCCGTGGTGCGGTCGGTGCTCATGGCGCTCTCCCTTCGCGTCGGCGACCTGCCGACGCTCCCACTCTGCTCCGCCCGCGCCTCGCGGGGCAGGGGGTAGCGGAGGCGGAGGCCGGCGTGGAAGGCGCCTACTCCTCGACGACGATCGTGGTGATGACCGGGTTGCGGCGGTGGCGGCGGGTCAGCCAGCGGCCGAGGGTGCGCGTGATCAGCGCCTCCATGGCCTCGAGCTCGACCGGCTTGCCCGCGGCCTGCAGGACGGCGTCGTCGATCGCCTTGCTCGCGTTGGCCTTCCAGCCCGGCTCCTCGACGAAGCCGCGGGTGAAGAACTCGACCGGCTCGCCGAGCGTGCCGCGGTCGAGGTCGGCGATGGCGAGGACCGTGATGGCCCCCTCCTCGGCGAGGACGATGCGGTCGTTCATCGCGTCCTCGGTGGCGACGCCCATCGTGGTGCCGTCGACCAGGATCTGGTCGGCCGGGATGCGCCCGCTGATGCGCGAGCGGCCCTTCACCAGGTCGATCGAGACGCCGTCCTCGATGACGAAGACGTCCTTCTCGTCGATCCCGGTGCGCGTCGCGATCGCCGCGTTCGCGGTGAGGTGGCGCCACTCGCCGTGCACGGGGAGCACCGCGGTGGGGCGGAGGATGTTGTAGCAGTAGGCGAGCTCGCCCGCGCTGGCGTGACCCGAGACGTGCACCTTGGCGTTGCCCTTGTGCACGACGGTGGCGCCCCAGCGGGTGAAGGCGTTGATGATCCGGTAGATCGCGTTCTCGTTGCCGGGGATCAGCGAGCTGGCCAGCAGCACGGTGTCGCCGGGGCCGATGTCGATGATGTGGTCCTTGTTGGCCATGCGCGAGAGCGCCGCCATCGGCTCGCCCTGCGAACCGGTGCAGATCATCACGATCTCGGTCGCGGGGAGCTTCTCGAGCACCTTCATGTCGACGACGAGGCCGGCCGGGATCTTGAGGTAGCCCAGGTCGGCGGCGATGCCCATGTTGCGGACCATCGAGCGGCCGACGAAGGCGACCTTGCGGCCGTGGCGCTGCGCGGCGTCGAGGACCTGCTGGATGCGGTGCACGTGGCTCGCGAAGCTGGACACGACGATGCGGCGCGGCGCGGTGCGGAACACCTGGTCGATCGCGGGGGCGAGGTCGCCCTCCGAGATCGCGAAGCCGGGGACGTCGGCGTTCGTGGAGTCGACCAGGAACAGGTCGACTCCCTCGTCGCCGAGGCGCGCGAAGCCGGGGAGGTCGGTGGTGCGCCCGTCGAGCGGGAACTGGTCCATCTTGAAGTCGCCCGTGTGCAGCACGAGGCCGGCCTCGGTGCGGATCGCGACGGCGAGCCCGTCCGGGATGGAGTGGTTCACGGCGAGGAACTCGAGGTCGAAGACGCCGGCGTCGATCCGGTCGCCCTCCTTCACCGGGCGCGTGCGCGGCGTGATGCGGTGCTCCTGCAGCTTCGCGCTGATCAGCGCGAGGGTGAAGGTCGAGGCGATGATCGGGATGTCGCCGCGCTCCTTGAGGAGGTACGGCACGCCGCCGATGTGGTCCTCGTGGCCGTGGGTGAGGACGATGGCCTCGATGTCCTTCAGGCGCGAGCGGATCGCGGCGAAGTCGGGGAGGATCACGTCGATGCCGGGCTGGTTCTCCTCGGGGAAGAGGACGCCGCAGTCGACGATGAGCAGCTTGCCCTTGTGCTCGAAGACGGTCATGTTGCGGCCGATCTCGCCGAGGCCGCCGAGCGGGGTGATCCGCATGGCGCCCTTCTCGAGGGGCTTGGGCTTGGGGAGCTCGAGGTGGTGGCGAGCGGGCTTGGCGGTTCTGGCGTTTCTCATGCGGTTCTTCCGGGAGGGAGTGGCTGGACGCGGGCGCGCGGCGCAGGGTCCGACCGCGCGCCCGGTCGGGCCGCGGTGATGTGTCGCTCCGGCGCTGTGAGCGCTGTCGGGAGCGGGTGGAGGTGTGCGGGACGGGGCCGGGCGGGGCCGCTCTCAGCGGGCGGTGCCGTCCGTGCGGCGCGCTCTCGCGCACCGACCGTCCCGTACATCCTGCCAGCGTTCCCTGGGTCGCGGGTCCAGGAGGCGGGATCCGGGCCTCGCAGGCGCTCAGGCGCGCGCGTCCTCCGGGGTCTCGGCGGCCTCCTCCGCCGCGCGGAGCACGCGCAGGGTGTTGCGTCCGGCGAGGTCGAGCAGCTCCGCGTCGCTCCAGCCGCGGTCGGCCAGCTCGGCCAGCAGGCGCGGGTAGCCCGAGACGTCGCCGAGCCCCTCGGGCAGGTCGGCGACGCCGTCGAAGTCGCTGCCGAGGCCCACGTGCCGGGACCCGACGGCCTCGCGGGCGGCGTCGACGTGGTCGGCGACCTGCGCGACGGTGACGAGCGGCGCCGGATGCGCGCGGCGCCACTGCTCGAAGGCGGCGAGCGCGGCGGGCTCGGCCACCGGGAACGCGGCCCGGTTCGCCCGCGCGGCGTCCTCGGGCGCCTCGGCGGGGCGGGGGGCGCGGGGCCAGGGCATCGACGTGGTGATCCCGAGCCCGGCGCGGGCGGCGTCGGCCTCGGCCGACCAGTTCGCGAAGGCGCGCGAGACGAACTGCGCGACGAAGGCGATCTGCAGCACTCCTCCGTTCGCGGCGAGCGCCGCGAGAGCCCGGGCGGAGACGTTGCGCGGGTGCGCGGCGACGTCCGCGACTCCGGAGTGGGAGTAGAGGACGGGAGCGGAGGTGGCGGCGAGCGCGGCGAGCTGGGTGCGCTCGGAGGTGTGCGAGAGGTCGACGACGACGCCGAGCCGGTTCAGCTCGCGCACGACGGCCACCCCGTCCGCCGTGAGCCCGCCCTCGACCGGGGTGCCGGTCGCGGCCTCCGCCCAGTCGAGGGAGCTGTTGTGCGTGAGCGTCATCGTCCGCACGCCCAGCCGGGCGAGCATCCGCAGCACGCCGAGGGAGGAGGCGACGGAGTGGCCGCCCTCGATCCCGAGGAAGGAGGCGATCCGGCCGGAGGCGACCGCCTGCTCCGCCTCCCGCACCGTGGTCACGACGCGCAGGTCGCGCGGGTGGGCGGCGGCGAACCGGTACGCGGCGTCGATCTGCTCCAGCGTCGCGGCCACCGCGTCGCCCTCGCTCTGCAGCGCCGAGACGAAGACCGACCAGACCTGCGCCGAGACGCCTCCCGCGCGCAGCCGCGGCAGATCGGTGTGGAACTCCGGGCGGGGCCGGTCGAAGCCCTCGACGCGGTACCCCTCGTAGCGCCGCAGCCCGCAGAGCAGGTCGTTGTGCGTGTCGAGCAGCACCTCGCCCTCGAGGAGCCGGCGGAGGCGCTCGGCGCTCACGCGTCGTCGTCGGTGGGGATCGGCCCGACGCCGCGCCAGCGGGAGAACACCAGGGTCGTGTAGGTGTCGGCGACCACCGGATCGGAGGTGACGCAGTCGAGGACGAAGTCGCTCAGCTCGTCGGGGCTCGCGGCGACCACCTCGATCAGGTAGTCGTCCTCGCCCGCGACCAGCCACAGGTTCACCACCTGGGGCAGCTTCGACATCGCCTCGGCGAAGCGGGCGTTCTCGGCTCGGGAGTGCTCGCGCAGCTGGACGCGGAGGATCGCGCGGATGCCCTTGCCGAGCAGGCGCGCGTCGACCTCGGCGTGGAAGCCCGAGATGACTCCGCTCTCGATCAGCGCCCGCACCCGGGCCAGCGAGGAGGAGGGCGCGAGGCCGATCCGGTCGGCCAGCTCCTTGTTCGGGATGCGCCCGTCCTGCACCAGGACGTTGATGATCGCGCGGTCGACCTCGTCGAGCCGGACCGGCCTAATTATGTTCGGCAAGGGAGACACCTTTCGCGTGGGTGAGCCGCTTCTGTGCGGCCAGAGTAGGAATCGCTGTACAGGATACAGACCGTTTGCCTCAACGGGCATCGACGTGCAGACTTTCTGCGAGATCACCGAACGCATGCGCCAGTCCCCTCGATGACGCCGCACCCTCCCGACTCCCCCGAGTCTCCCGATGCACCACACACGAAGGGGTACCTCCTCCCATGAAACGGCTCCCGAAGCTCCTGATGGCGGCGGTCGCGATGACCGCGGCCGTCGGCCTGCTGTCCGCCTGCGGCACCGACTCGACGTCGTCGAGTCAGGCCGGCACGTCCTCCCACGTCCTCACCGTCGGCAAGCTGCTCCCCCTGCAGGCCGTCGATCCGCACAAGGTGAACGACGGCATGTCGAACGAGGTGCTCACCGCCGTCTTCGACGGCCTCTACACGCTCGACGCCGACGGCCAGATCGACCCGCTGATGGCGGAGAGCGTCGAGAAGTCCGACGACGGCCTGACCTACACCTTCACGATCCGCGACGCGTCGTGGAGCAACGGGACGCCGGTCACCGCGCAGGACTTCGAGTACTCGTGGAAGCGCCTGGTGAACCCGGCCACCGCGGCCCCGAACAGCAACGAGGCGGTCGCCGCCGGCATCAGGAACGCGAACGAGATCGTCAACGAGGGGATGGACTACACCCAGCTCGGCGTCACGGCGCTCGACGACAAGACCCTGCAGGTGCAGCTCGCCGCAGACGTGCCCTACTTCCAGGCGCTGCTGGTGCGGCCGGCGTTCCTCCCGGTGAACCAGGCCTACCTGGAGAGCGTGGGCGACACCTACGGCCAGACCCCCGAGACGACGATCTACAACGGGCCCTTCGTCTGGGACTCGTGGGACTTCGCGAACAACTTCTCGGTCGCCAAGAACGCCGACTACTGGAACGCCTCCGGCATCGACCTGGACGCGATCAAGTGGCAGGTCGTGAAGGACTCGCAGACCGCGGCGCTCCTCCAGGAGAGCGGCGACCTCGACTTCACCGAGATCTCCGGAAGCCTGATCGACCGCTACACCGACTCCCCCGAGCTGACCACGGCGCTCGAGGTGCACATGTGGTACTTCTACCCCAACCTCCAGAACCCGGCGCTCGCGAACGAGGACATCCGCACCGCGCTGGCCACCTCCTTCGACAAGGAGGCGCTCGCCGACGAGGTGCTGAAGAACGGCGCCCAGCCGGCCGACTACTTCGTCGGTCAGAACCTGGCGGTCGGACCCGACGGGAAGCAGTTCCGCGACACGGGCGGCAGCTACCTCGCCTACGACCTCGACGCGGCGCAGGCCGCCTGGACGAAGGGCCTCGCCGCCCTGGGCACCGACTCCGTGAGCCTCACGCTCTCGTACTGGGACGACGAGGCCTCGATAGCGCAGGCCGAGTACGTCGCCTCGCAGTGGGAGGCGAACCTGCCCGGCCTGAGCATCGAGCTCACCAGCCAGCCCAAGGCGACGGCGAACGAGCAGGCCACGGCCGGCGACTTCGACCTCTACCTCTTCCGCTGGGGCCCCGACTACAAGGATCCGATGGCGTTCCTGGAGCTGCTGTCCTCCACCTCCGCCCGCGACTTCGGCGGCTATGCGAACCCGGAGTACGACTCGATCATCGCCGCGGCCCGCACCGCCGACATGCTCTCCCAGCCGGAGGCGCGCTGGCAGAGCCTGCACGACGCGGAGGACATCCTGATGGGCGACGTGGCGGTGATCCCGACCGTGCAGAACGGCATCGCGATGCTGATCAACCCCGCCGTGCAGGGCATGGAGGTCCGCAACGTGAGCCTGACCTGGAACTACCGCCTCGTCACGAAGGACGACTGATGCGGACCACCCCCCGAGAGGAGACGGCACGATGACCGCGACGAGGACCCTGCGCGAGCTGATGGAGTCCGGGAGCGTCCTGGCCCCCTGCGTCTTCGACTGCTCCTCCGCCCGAGCGGTCGAGCTGGCCGGCTTCGAGGCGATGCTGCTGAGCGGATCGGAGGTGTCGATGTCGATGAAGGGCATCCCCGACCTCGGACTGCTCTCGCTGGAGGAGCTCCTCTGGGCGGTGGAGCGGATCGTCGACATGTCGCCGCTGCCGCTCGCGGTCGACATCGAGGACGGCTTCGGCGCGAGTCCCCTGCAGGTGTACGAGACCTGCAGGCGGGTGGCCAAGGCCGGCGCGATGGCGGTGCTGATGGAGGACGAGTTCGAGCCCGGCTACGCCCGGGACGTCTCGGCCGACAACATGATCCCCCGCGAGGAGTACTACGCGAAGGTGCGGGCCGCCGTCCGCGCCGTCGAGGGCACCGACTGCATGGTGATCGCGCGCAGCAACTACGGCAGCGCGAACCTGGAGGAGGGCATCCAGCGGATGATCGACTGCGTCGCCCTCGGAGCGCACGCGACGGTCGTGGTCAACGTCACGACCCTCGCGGACGCCGCCGAGGTGGCCCGCCGGGTGCCGGGGCTGAAGATGTTCGCCGACATCAACGCCAAGCGCGGCCTCGAGCAGATGTCGTTCGCGCAGCTGGCGGAGCTGGGCTTCCAGCTGGTCACGATGCACTTCACGATGAAGGCGTCCATGGCCGGGATGATCGAGGCCGGCCGGGCGAACCTCGCCGAGATGGGCAACACCTACTCGAACGAGCTGATGCCGGAGGAGTACCCGGGCCACAGCGGCATGGCGTTCTTCGCCGCGCAGGAGCTGCTCGACCTCGAGTCGGAGTTCTCGGGCCGCGTCCAGTCGTTCAACGACCCTCGGACCGTGCACGCGGCCCCGGCCGGCTGAGCGCGACCGCACCTCTGCAGGGCCGTCCGCCCGCGCCTCGAGCGCGGCGGGCGGCCCTTCGTCGTGCGCGGGGCGCGAGGGGCGCGGCGCCGAACATCGTTCGGCCGAGAGCCCTCACTGCCGCACGCAGCCGAATCCGCTTCGGCAGCAGCGTCGCATCGGCGCTTCTGTTCGGCTGACTTGCCGCTCGCCCACGTTCTATGCAGACTTAAGCCACTACCACCGAACGACCGAGGCTCCGAAGCCGGATCAACGAAAGAGACTCACTCCCATGACTGAACTGGCACAGACGAGCGGAACCGCCACGATCGGCTCCTCTCAGCCCGACTTCGTCGAGATCGACGGCTTCACGCTCACGATCGAGGACATCGCGCTCGTCGCCCGCGGGCTCTCGGACGGCACGTTCCCCGAGGTCGTCCTCAGCGACGAGGCCCGCCGGGTCACGAACGAGGCCCGCGCCTACGTCGACGAGCACTTCCTCGCCCCCGACGCCCCCGCCATCTACGGCATCAACACCGGGCTCGGCCGGCTGATGGACGTCCGCGTCCCCGCCGAGGACCAGGCCCGCTTCCAGCGCCTGGTCATCAACTCCCACTCCGCCGGAGTCGGCGAGCCGCTCCCCCTCGACGAGACCCGCGCGCTGCTGCTGCTGCGCACCAACGCGATCGCCAAGGGCATGTCGGGCGTGCGGATCGAGTGCATCGACCGCCTGATCGCGATGCTCAACGCCGACGTCCTCCCGGTCATCCCGGGCCAGGGCTCGGTCGGCGCCTCGGGCGACCTCGCCCCCCTCGCGCACATGGTCAGCGTGATGGTCGGCCACGAGAAGGCCGAGGCCTACCACCGCGGCGTGCGGATGCCCGCCGTCGAGGCCCTCACTGCGGCCGGACTCGCCACCGAGTTCGAGCTCAAGCCCAAGGACGTCCTCGCCCTGATCAACGGCTCCACCATCTCGCTCGCCACCGCCTGCCTCGCCCTGCACGACGCGTGGAGCCTCACCCGCCAGGCGGACGTGGCCCTCTCGCTCTCGCTCGAGGCGATCCGCGGCGAGCTCGACGCGTTCGACGAGCGCATCCACCTCGCCCGCAACGCCCCCGGCCAGGTCGACGTGGCCGCGAACGTCCGCGCCCTCACCGCGGGCAGCGAGCGCACCGTCGAGGAGGCGCGCCGCCTCCGCCTCCCGGACGAGCAGCGCGTCGGCGGCGTCTACAAGCCGCGCGTGCAGGACGCCTACTCGCTGCGCTGCGCGCCGCAGGTGCACGGCACGACCCGCGAGTCGCTCCTGTTCGCGCAGACGCTGCTGGTGCGCGAGGCCAACGCCGCGACCGACAACCCGCTGGTGCTCCCGGACGGCGAGGGCGGCTACGACGTCCTCTCCGGCGGCAACTTCCACGGCGAGCCGATCGGCGTCGCGGCCGACCTCATCGCGATCGCGGTCGCCGAGATCGGCGCCATCTCGGAGCGCCGCTCGTTCCGCCTCACCGACCCCAACCTCAGCTACGGCCTGCCGCTCAACCTCGTCGGCGGCCAGCTCGGCCTCAACACGGGCTTCTCGATCGTGCACTGCGCGGCGGCCGCCATCGCCTCCGAGAACAAGGTGCTGTGCTTCCCCTCCGTCGTCGACTCGATCCCGACGAAGGCGAACCAGGAGGACCACGTCTCGATGTGCACCTTCTCCTCGCGGAAGGCGCGCAGCATCATCCACAACACGCAGGTGATCCTCGGAGTGGAGTTCATCCTCGCCACCCAGGGCATCGACCTCGCGTCGCCGCACCTGGAGGACCGGGCACTCGGCGAGGGCAGCACGGCCGCCTACGAGGCGGTCCGCTCGATCGTGCCGATGACCCGCGAGGACATCTACCAGTCGGAGCAGATGATCAACGCGCAGGCGATGGTCGTGCTCGGCACCGTCCTCACCGCCGTCGAGGCGCGCATCGGAGCCGTGCGGTGACCGCGGGCGGGACGGTCGTCCACGGCCGCGTCGTCACGCCGGGCGCCGTGATCGAGGACGGGGCGGTGGTCGTCGAGGACGGCCGCATCGCCGCCGTGCTCGGCGGACGCGAAGCGGCGCGCGCCCTCGCGGAGGCCTCGGTCGTGATCGGCGGCGCGGGGATGCTCGTCCTGCCCGGCGCGGTCGACGCGCACGTCCACGCCTTCTCGGAGCCGGCCGAGACGTTCACCGCCGCGACCTCGGCCGCCGCCGCGGGCGGGGTGACCACGATCCTCGACATGCCCTACGACGCGGGCAGCCCGGTGAACACGGCCGCCGCCGTCGTCGCCAAGCGCGAGCGCCTCGAGCGCGAGGCCGTCGTCGACGTCGCCCTGCACGGCACGGTCCGCCCCGGGGACGGCGCGCGGGACGTGGCCGGGATGATCGACGAGGGCGTCTGCGGATTCAAGGTCTCGCTGTTCGAGACCGACCCGATCCGCTTCCCCCGCATCCCCTCCGACCAGCTGCTCGAGGCCTTCGCGATCATGGCTGAGCGCGGCGTCCGCGTCGGCGTGCACGCGGAGGACGGCGAGATCATCGGCGCGCTCGTCGCGGCGGCGAGGGCCGCGGGCCGCACCGCCCCCCTCGACCACGTCCGCAGCCGCCCGCCCGTGTCCGAGACCTCCTCGGTGGCGCTCGGGCTCGAGCTCGCCTCGGCGGCCGGTGTGCCCTTCCACATCTTCCACGCGAGCCTCCCCGGCACCGTCGAGCTCGTGACGGCGAGCGCCGCCCGCGGGCTCGACGCGACGCTGGAGACCTGCCCGCACTACCTCGTCCTCACCGAGGACGACATGGAGCGGCTCGGCGCCCTCGGCAAGATCAACCCGCCGCTGCGCACCGCCGAGCACGCCCGCGGGATGTGGGAGGCGCTCGCCGACGGCCGGATCGGCCTGGTGACCTCCGACCACGCGCCGTGGCCGCTGGCGAAGAAGAGCGCCGACGTGATCTTCGACAACGCCTCCGGAGCGCCCGGCGTGCAGACCCTGCTGCCGATCGTGATCGGCGCCGGCTACCTCGGCGGCCGCCTCTCGCTGCTGCGCGCCGCCGAGGTCCTCGCGACGAACCCCGCCCGCGCGTTCGGCCTCGGGCACCGCAAGGGCGCGATCGAGGCGGGCCTGGACGCGGACTTCGCCGTCGTCGACCCGTCCGGCACGACCGTGATCGACGACACCCCGATGCTCTCGACCGCCACCTGGAGCCCCTACGCCGGGATGTCCTTCCCCGGCCGCCTCGAGACCACCGTCGTCCGCGGCACCCCCGTCTTCAGCCGGGCCGAGGGCCTGCTCGCGGAGCCGGGCGACGGACGCTTCGTCGCGAGGGCCGCCTGATGGGCGAGCAGTCCCTCCGCGCCTTCGTCGACGCGCTGCCCGCCGACGAGCTCGTCACCGTCGAGCGCACCGTCGACGCCCGCTTCGAGCTGGCGAGCGTGCTCGCGCTGCTGGACCGCGGCCCGGCCGTGCGCCTGACCTCGGTCGCCGGCTCGGCCCACCCGGTCGTCGGCAACGTGCTCTCCAGCCGCGAGCGGATCGCCCGCGCCGTCGGCTGCCGGGTCGACGAGCTGCTCGACCGGCTCACCGCCGCGGTCGCCGACCGCACCCCGGTGCGCGTGGTCGAGGACGCTCCGGTGCAGGCCGTGCGCCTGCCCGCCGCGTCCGTGTGGGAGGAGGTCGTCGCTCCGGTCTGGTTCGAGAAGGACTCCGGCGGCTACCTCACCGCCGGGCTCATCGTGGCGTTCGACCCGGTGACCGGGCACCGCAACGCCTCCTACGCGCGGATCAAGCCGCTCGACGCGACCACCGGCTTCGTCGGGATCGCGCCCAACCACCACCTCACCGCGCTCTCGCGCTCGGCCGCGGCAGTCGGCGGGCTCCCCGTCGCCGTGGTCCTCGGCGCGCACCCGGCCGTGCAGCTCGCCGCCTGCTGCTACCTCGCCCTGGGCGACGACGAGCTGGAGCACGCCGCGCACCTGCTCGGCGAGGAGGTGCGGGTCGCGCGGGCCACGACGAGCGACGTGCTCGTCCCCGCCGACGCGGAGATCGTGATCGAGGGGATCCTGCACGCCGACCGGCCGGTGCACGAGGGCCTCGTGAACGAGTACCACGGCATGTACGAGGACTACGGCGACGGGATCACCCTCGAGGTCACCGCCGTGACCCGCCGCGAGTCCCCCGAGGTCCAGGTGATCCTGCCCGGCCTGTCCTCGGAGCACAGCTACATCGCGGCGCTGCCCATCGCCGCCGGCATCCGGCACGCGCTGCGCAACGTCGGCTGCGACATCGTCGACGTGGCGGTCACGCACTCCGGCGGCGGCCGGGTCGACGTGGTGGTCGCGATCGCGAACGGCCGTCCGGGCACCGCCAAGCGCGTGATGTTCGGCGCGTTCGCGGCCGTCAGCATGGTCAAGCAGGTCACCGTCGTCGACTCCGACGTGGACGCCTGGGACATGGAGCACGTGCACTGGGCCCGGACGAGCCGGATGCGGTGGGACCGCGACCTGATGCTGGTCGACGGGGTCGCCACCGACCGCAACGTGCCGATGCAGGTCGGCGGCACCGTGACGAAGGTCGGGATGGACGCGACCCGCAAGAAGGGCGACCGCGCCCTCGGCGCCGAGCTGGCCGTCCCGCCCGGGGACGTCCTCCGCCGCGTGCGCGACGCCCTCGTCGCCGACGGAGTCGCCCTCCGCCCCGCCGTCGTCGTGCACGGCTCCCTGGCCGACGACGGGGAGGACCTGCGATGACCCCCGACGTGCGCTTCCCCGACGCCGGCCGGCTGGCCCTCGACCTCGACGAGATCGCCGGCCTCGTCGACTCCTCGCGCCCCGGCTGGAGCCGCGTGGCGATGACCGAGGTCGACACCGACTCCCGCCACTGGGTCGCCGAGCGGATGCGCTCCGCGGGCCTGGAGGTCCGGATCGACGGGATCGGCAACGTGATCGGCACCCTCGCCGGCACGGGAGCCGCCCGCCGCGCGATCGTGATCGGCTCGCACACGGACACGGTGGACGGCGGCGGGCGCTACGACGGCGTCGTCGGCGTGCTGGGCGCGATCGAGGTGGCGCGCCTGCTGCAGGAGTCGGGGATCCGGCTCCACCACGACCTGCGCGTCGTCGACTTCTACAACGAGGAGGCCAACCGCTTCGAGCTCTCCTGCCTGGGCAGCCGCGCGCTGGCCGGCTCCCTCACGGGCGAGCACCTCTCGGCGACCGACGACACCGGGCGCACCCTCGGCGCCGCCCTCGAAGCCGCCGGCTGGTCCGACCCGCTCTCGGGCACCCGCTGGAGCCCCGACGAGGTGCTCGGCTTCCTCGAGCTCCACATCGAGCAGGGCCCGGTCCTCGAGCGCGAGGGGCTGCCGCTCGGAGTCGTCACCTCGATCGCGGGCATCTCGCGGTTCCGCACCCTCTTCTCGGGCCGCCGCGACCACGCGGGCACCATGCCGATGGCGCTGCGGCACGACGCCGGCTGCGCCGCGGCCGGAGTGGTCCTCGCGGTCGAGCGCATCGCCTCCCGGGCCGCGGAGGCGGTCGGCACCGTCGGCTCCGTCACCTTCACCCCGGAGGCGACCAGCGTCGTCACCGAGAGCGCCCTGGTCACCGCGGAGTTCCGCAGCCCCGACCCCGGCTGGTTCACCCTCGCCCGCGAGCAGATCGCGGAGGCCGCGGCCTCCGAGGCGGCGGCGCGCGGCCTCGGCCACGAGGTGACCTGGCTGCCCTGGGAGCGCCCGACGGCCATCGACCCCCGCCTCGCGGACGGCATCGGCCGCTCCATCGAGCGCCTCGGCCACCCCGCCGCCCGCCTCTACAGCGGAGCCGGGCACGACGGGGTGCAGATGGCGAGACTGGGACCCATCGGCATGATCTTCATCCCCTCGCAGGACGGCCGCAGCCACTGCCCGGAGGAGTACACCGGGATCACGGACATCGCGGTGGGCGTGCACGCGCTCGCGCAGTCCGTGCTCACCCTCGACAAGGAAGGCCTCGCATGAACCGCACCCGCCAGGAGCCCCCCGGCCGCGTGATCGTCGCCATCACCGGCGCCTCCGGAGTCGGGATCGGGGTCCGCATCCTCGAGCTGCTGCGGATGGATCCGGGGCTGCGCAGCGACGTCATCGTCTCGAAGGCGGGCGCGATGACGCTCGACCAGGAGTGCGGCCTCACCCAGAAGCAGGTGGAGGCGCTCGCCGACACGGCCCACCGGCCCGCGCACATCGGCGCCTCCATCGCGTCGGGGTCCACACCCGCCACGGCGATGGTGATCGCGCCCTGCACGATCAAGACCCTGAGCGGCATCGCCTACGGCCTCGCCGACAACCTGATCACGCGGGCGGCCGACGTCTGCCTGAAGGAGGGCGTGCCGACGCTCCTGATGGTGCGGGAGTCGCCGCTGCACCGCGGCCACCTCGCCGCGATGGACGCGGTGGCCCGCTCGGGCGGCATCATCGCGCCGCCGGTCCCCGCCTTCTACACGCGGCCCGCCTCGGTGGAGGAGATCATCGACTCCCTCGCCCGCCGCGCCCTGGTGCGCGTGGGGCTGACCCAGTTCCACGCCCGCTCCTGGGCCGGCATCCCCGAGGACGGCGAGCGCGCCGTGCTCGCCGAGGGGTCGAGCCGGTGACGAAGTACGTCGCCACCCGGCTGCTCACCTCGGTCTTCACGATCGTCGCGATCGCGATCGTGATGTTCGCGCTGCTGCAGCTGCTCCCCGGCTCGCCCTTCAACAGCGAGAAGCTCGACGCGGTGCAGAAGGCGCTCCTCACGCAGAAGTACGGGCTCGACGAGCCGGTGCTGCTGCGGCTGGGCACCTACCTGGTGAACCTCGCCCGCGGCGACTTCGGCATCTCGTACAACCTCATCCCGGACTTCCCCGTCTCGGAGATGCTCGGCAGCCGGCTGCCCGTCACGATCCGCATCGGCCTGCAGGCCCTCGTCCTCGGCGTGGTGCTGGGCCTGCTGATCGGCATCGTCTCGGCGATCCGCCCGCGCGGCTGGTTCGACAACCTCTCGACGTTCGTCTCGGTGATCGCCTTCAGCGTCCCGTCGTTCGTCATCGCGCTGCTGCTGGTCTACTTCGTCGGCTTCGAGTGGAAGCTGCTGCCGATCCGGTACTCCGAGTCGGACCCCTTCACCTCGAGCGTGCTGCCGACGATCTCGCTCGCCGCCTACGTGATGGCGGTGACCGCCCGCTACGCCCGCTCCGAGATGCTCGACTGCCTCGAGAGCGACTACATCCTCCTGGCGAAGGCGAAGGGCATCGGCCCCTCCAAGGTGATCGGCCGGCACGCTCTGCGCAACACCCTGGTCTCGATCATCACGGTGCTCTCGCCGCTGCTGATCGGCCTGATCACCGGCTCCGTCGTCATCGAGCAGATCTTCGGAGCGCCGGGCCTGGGCCAGCTGCTGCTCACGGCGATCCAGAACGTCGACTACAACATCGTCATCGCGATCAGCCTCGTCTACAGCATCATCTACATCCTCGTGATGCTGCTCGTCGACGTGCTCTACGGACTGATCGACCCCCGCATCCGACTGGCAGGACAGGCAGCATGAGCGACCGCGTCTCCCCCACGGCCGGCCTCGACGCCGGCGTCCCGCCCGAGGGCCTGCGCCTCGTCTCGCCGGGCAATCGGCCCGCCGGGCCGCCGACCACCTCCACCCGCATCATCCGCGGCGGCGGCCGCGACATCGCCCGGCGCTTCCGCGGCAACTGGCCGGCGATGGTCGGCCTGGTGCTGCTGGTGATCATCGTCGTGCTGAGCCTGGCGGTCCCCTTCTTCCCCGCAGCCGGAGGAGGAGCGGACGTCGGCTCGCGCTTCCTCCCGCCGCGCGTGCCGCTGCTCGAGGGCCTCGGGATCCTCGACGGCACCCGCGACGGCCAGGACGCGTACGCCGCGGCGGGCCTGCCGCCCGGCACCTACTTCCTCTTCGGCACCGACGAGCTGGGCCGCGACGTGTGGTCACGGGTCTGGAGCGGCACCCGCGTCTCGCTCCTGATCGCCGTGATCGCCTTCGCGATCGACGTGGTCATCGGCATGACCTACGGCCTGGTCTCGGGCTACTTCGGCGGTCGCACCGACTCGGCGATGCAGCGCGTGGTCGAGGTGCTCTCCGGCATCCCGCAGCTGGTGATCGTGACGCTCTTCGTGGTCGCCGTCGGGCCGGGCATCGGCGCCATCGTCTTCGGCCTCCTGCTGAGCAACTGGCTCGCGATGAGCCGCGTCAGCCGCGCGCAGGCGCTGCGCCAGAAGACGGAGGAGTACGTGCTCGCCTCGCGCACCCTCGGAGCGCGGGACAGCCGGATCGTGTTCGTCGAGATCCTCCCGAACATCATCGGCCCGATCGTGACGATGAGCATGTTCTCGATCCCGTCGGCGATCTTCACCGAGTCGTACCTGTCGTTCGTGGGCCTGGGCGTCCAGGCGCCGATGGCCTCGCTCGGCTCGCTCGTCAGCGTCGGCTACAAGTCGTTCCTCTCCTATCCGTTCCTCGTGATCGTCCCCGTGGTCGTGCTGGGCCTGCTCATGGTGGCGTTCACGCTCGTCGCCGACGGGTTGAAAGAGGCCACCGATCCGCGACTGTCCCACTCGAGAGGCCACTGACATGACCGAGAGAAGCACGGGCACGACCCGTCAGGACACGGCCGGACCGGAGCGCGGCAGGGTCCTCCTGTCGGTGCGCGATCTGGCGATCTCGTTCGACAACGAGGGCGGCAGCGTCGAGGCGATCCGCGGACTGGGCTTCGACCTGCACGAGGGCGAGGTGGTCGCGATCGTCGGCGAGTCCGGCAGCGGCAAGTCGGTGACGGCGCGCGCGATCCTCGGCCTGATGGCCCGCAACCAGCGGATCACCGCGGGCAGCATCGAGTTCTCGCACCGGAGCGACGACGGCACGGTGACCACGAAGGACATCGCGGCGATGCCCGAGTCGGCGATCCGCCGCGAGATCTGCGGGCGCCGCATCGCGATGGTGTTCCAGGACGCCCTGACCTGCCTCGACCCGACGATGTCGGTCGGCAAGCAGGTGATGGAGGGGATCCAGGAGCACTTCGGGCTCGGCCGTCGCGAGGCGCGCGCCCGTGCCGTGGAGCTGCTCGGCGAGGTCGGCATCGACGATCCGGAGCGGCGGTTCAAGCAGTACCCCCACCAGCTCTCCGGAGGCATGTGCCAGCGGGTCAACATCGCCATCGCGCTGTCGTGCAACCCGGACGTGCTGATCTGCGACGAGCCGACGACCGCGCTCGACGTGACGATCCAGCTGCGGATCCTCGAGCTGCTGAAGCGCCTGCAGGCGGACCGCGGGCTCTCGGTGATCTTCATCACCCACGACCTCGGCGTCGTCGCGACCGTCGCCGACCACGTCAGCGTGATGTACGCCGGACGGATCATCGAGCAGGGCACCGCCGAGCAGGTCTTCTACGACCCGCGGCACCCCTACACCTGGGGCCTGCTCTCCGCGATGCCGGACCTGACCACCGACTCCCCCGAGCTGTTCGCCATCCCCGGCAGCCCGGCGAGCCTGGTGAACCGCGCGCCGGGCGACCCCTTCGCTCCGAGGAACCCGTTCGCGCTCGAGATCGACTTCGTCGAGGAGCCGCCCCTCTTCGACGTGGGCGGCGGACACCGGGTCGCCTCGTGGCTCTGCCACCCCTCCGCTCCCCCGGTCGAGATGCCGGCGCCGCTGCGCGCCAAGATCGACGCCATGCTCGCCCCCAGTGAAGGACCGACCCCGTGACCGCACTCGCTCCGACGCCCGACTCCGCGCCCGCCCTGCTCTCGGTGCGCGGCCTCACCCAGGTGTTCCGGCTGGGCCGGCGGCACCACGTGACCGCGATCGGCGGCGTCGACTTCGAGATCCGGCGCGGCGAGACCTTCGGGCTGGTCGGCGAGTCCGGCAGCGGCAAGTCCACGATCGGCCGCTCGATCATCCGGCTGATCGACCCGACCGACGGCCAGGTCGTGCTCGCGGGCCGCACGATCAGCGGCCGGCTCGACGCCGCCCAGCGTGACCACCTGCGCTCCAGCATCCAGATGATCTTCCAGAACCCGATGTCGAGCCTCAATCCGCGCAAGACCGTCTTCGACATCGTCGCGCAGGGACTCACCACCCAGCGCCGGTACTCCTCGGCGGCCGAGCGCGACGAGAAGGTCTACGCGATCCTCGAGAAGGTCGGCCTCGACCGCTCGCACGCCGACCGCTACCCGCACCAGTTCTCGGGCGGCCAGCGGCAGCGCATCGGCATCGCCCGAGCGCTCGTGATGCAGCCCGACCTCGTGATCGCGGACGAGTGCGTCTCGGCGCTCGACGTCTCGATCCAGGCGCAGGTCGTGAACCTGATGCGCGCGCTCCAGGAGGAGCTCGGCACCGCGTACCTCTTCATCGCCCACGACCTCGCGATGGTGAAGTACATCTCCGACCGGATCGGCGTCATGCACAAGGGCCACCTGGTCGAGACGGGCACGACCGCCGAGATCTTCTCCGGGCCCGTGCACCCCTACACCCGCTCGCTGCTGCGCGCAGTGCTCTCGGCGGACCCGCGCGCGATGCGCCGCCGCGCCCCCTCCGAGCCGTACGACCCGGTCGCGCTCGGGATCGACTACTCGGCCGGGAGCGTCCACGAGCTCTCGCCGACCCACCGCGTCCTGGCGACCCCGGAGGAGCTGGCGGCCTGGCGCGCGTGACGGCCGCCCGGCGTCAGGACTCGTCGGCCTCGAACCGCAGGGGCCGGTCGGCCACCGGCAGCCCGGAGCCGCGCACGGCGGCCTCGATCGCGGCGTGCCCGCCGTCGGGCGCGACGATCCGCAGGCCGTCCTCGGTCGCCCAGTAGGCGGTGACGCCGTGCTCCCCGACGAGGGTCGTGAGCAGCGCGGCAATCCGCTCCTGCTCGCCGGGACCGACGGTGATCGCGGCCCACGGGCCGGAGATCTCGACCGGGGCGCCCCGCTCCGCGCCCGCAGCGTCCCGCAGGTCCTCCGCCGCCCGGACGATCGGGAGCAGCGCGGGCAGCCCGCCGGAGACGTCCTCGAAGGAGTCGAGGGCGAAGGCCCCCTCGCGGAGCGACGCGTGCAGCTCCAGGCCGCGGCCGAGGCCGTCGATCCGCTCGAGCAGGCCCGACGCGTCGACAGCGGGAGCGGGGCACGCGCCGATCGGCTCCTCCGCGCCCGCGAAGGAGAGGGCGTTCCCGCCGGCGGACGTCGCCCGGAACGACCACAGCACCGGATCCGCGTACTCGGTCGCGCAGGCCGTCGCGAGGGCGTCGGCGAGCGCCGGCTCCTCGACCGCGACCCCGACCCACGAGGTCGGCGGGCCGAACGCCGGCGCCTCGACCCAGCGCTCGGCGCCGTCGAGGAAGACTCCGGGCACCGCGGCGACCTCGCTCGTCAGACGGTCGAAGCCGGCGTCGGGCCGTGCGAACGGCGTCTCGTCGATCGTCCAGACGAGGAGCGTCAGCCCGCCGGCGGCGAGGGCCGCGGCGAGGACGCCGGCGACGGGGAGGAGGAGGCGACGGGACACGCCCCCATCCTCGCTCCCCTCCTCCGCGGCGTCACGTGGACATCGGGCGAACGGACGGTGCGCCGGCGTCGACGGCTCCCGCCTCGATCGAGCGCATCATCCAGGTGTTCACGGGCGACGGGTGGACCGAGTCGACCCGGACGCCGGTGCCCGCGACCTCGAGGGCCGCGCTCCTGGTGAGCCCGGCGACCCCGCGCTTCGAGGCGACGGAGGGGCTGAGGCCCGGGGCGCCGTCGAGCCCGGCGACGGAGGAGGTGGTGATCACGCTGCCCCGCCCCTGCTCGATCATCCGCGGCAGCACGGGGCGGCGGCGGTGCCGGCCCGCTCCCAGCACGCTGGGCGGCGGCCGACCGCCTGCCACGGGGGTCGACCTCCGCGGGGGTCAGGGGTTACCGGCGCAGTCCCGAGACGAGCGCGAGGAGCCCGTCCATCGACTCGACGACGAGGGGCGGGAGGTCGCCGCGCTCGGCGACGAAGGCGATCGGGGTGGTCGCGACGACGTGCCCGGCGAGCTCGCCGTCGACGTGCACGACCAGGAGGCCCGCCCCCTCGGCCTCGGGGGTGCCGACCACGACCTCCCGCTCGCCGAGGAAGCCGGTCCGCGGATCCTTCCGGGCCGTGCGGATCCACGCGGGCAGCGGCTCCTCGGCGACGTACCTCGAGAGCGCGTCCTCGAGCGACGGGCAGGTCACGTCCTCCTGCGGCAGGCCGAGGCGGTGCGCCTCGAAGCCGCCCTCGACCGGCGTGATGAAGCCGAGCACGGCCTCCGGCTCCCGCGGGTCCGCGGTGCGGGCGCGGACCCGCCAGCCGTCGTCGCCGACCGGGTCGAGCTCCACGTCGTCGACGGTCGCGGGCAGTGCTGTGCGGATCACGGGTGGTCCTTCCTCGAGGGACCGTCCAGTCCACCGGACGGCGGAGGGCGCGTCACCGGGGTTGACGACGGTCGCACCAGCCGCATCGAGCACGCCCGCTCCGGACGCGTCCGACTGCTCCCGCTCCGGCACAAGGCCCAGCGCGCGGGCCTCCGTCTCCGCTTGACTGGGGGCGACGCGCCGACCCTCGGCGCACCCGGGAGGCGACATGGCGAACCACCGTTTCGAGCTGCGGTCCGGCCGCGGGATGGGCGTCTCGGCGGCGGGCGATCCCGTCGCCGACCGGCTGGTGGTGTTCTGCCACCCCACTCCCGGAGCGGGCGGCTTCGACCCCGACCCGACCGTCACCGGCCCGTGGGGCCTGCACCTGCTGATCCTCGACCGCCCCGGCTACGGCGCCTCGGACCCGGTCGACGCCGCTCACGGCCGCGTCGAGGACCGCGCGGACGACCTCGCCGAGTACCTGCGCCGCTCCGAGCGCACCGCCCGCATGGTCGAGGGCGCCCGCTTCGGCAGCGTCGGCGTGGTCGGCTGGGGCTCCGGCGGCGCGTTCGCGCTCTCGCTCGCGGCCCGGCACCCCGACCTCGTGGACCGCCTCGCGCTGGTCGGCACCCCCGCGCCCCCGCAGGCCGGCGTGATCGTGCACCCCACCAGCGCGTGGGAGCGGCGCGAGACCCTCCGCGGGGAGGACGCCGACGCGATCGCCGCCGCCCTCCCGCAGACGCAGCCGGGCCTGGACGCGCTCGGGATCGACTCCGACGACCCGGTGCTCGCCACCCACGGCGGACTGCGCAACCGGCTGGAGCGGATGCTCTCCGAGGGCTGGCGGCAGGGCCCGAGCGGCGCCGCGACCGACCTCGCGGCGCTCCGCGACGGCTCCTGGGCCGACGACCTCGACCGGGTGACCGCCGAGACGCTCCTGGTCCACGGCGACGCGGACCCGGTGGCGAGCGCCGAGGACGGCCGCTGGTACCGCGGCCGCCTCGCGCGGGCGCGCACCGTGACGGTCGACGGAGCCGGCCGGCTGGCGCTCGTGCGCGAGTGGCGCCGGATCCTCGACCACGTCGCTCCGCTCGAGCGCGGGGCGGAGGGCCGATGAGCGGCCTGGGCGCGGGCCCGCTCGTGCTCGTGTCGGCGATGGCGGTCTCGGGAGTCGTCCACCTGGTGCACCCGCGGACCTTCGACGCGGTGGTCCCGCGAGGGATGCCCGGCTCGGCGCGCGGATGGGTCCTCGTCTCGGGAGCGGCGGAGCTGGTCTGCGCGGCCGCGACGCTGCACCCGCGGACCCGCGCGGCCGGCGGTCTCGCCTCCGCCGCCCTGATGGCCGCCGTCCTCCCCGGCAACGTGCAGATGGCGCGGGACGCCCGTCGGCCTCGGACCCGGGTGATCACGCTGCTGCGCCTCCCGCTCCAGATCCCGCTCGTGCTCTGGGGTCTTCAGGCGGCACGCAGCCGCTGACGCAAGCCCGCGCGGGCGCGGATCGCCCGCTGCTACCGTCCAGGCATGACCGACCAGAGCGCGGACGACCGCCACGACCAGCTGACCAGCGCCCCGAAGGCGACGGAGGCCGACGCGGCCCCCCGCATCGAGGTCTCGACCACCGAGGCCGGCGACACCCGCATCGACATCCGCGAGGACGCCGCCGTGCGACCGGGCCGTGTCGACGAGAACGGCGACGAGCTCGACGAGAGCCGCGACGATGCCTGAGCGCCGCCGTGCCGCGCTCGTCTACAACCCCGTCAAGGTCGACCTGGAGTTGGTGAAGGCCGCGGTGAAGCGCGCCGAGGAGGCCGCCGGCTGGGAGGAGACGCTCTGGTACGAGACCTCCGTCGAGGACCCCGGGGCCGGTCAGACGAAGGAGGCCCTCGCCGCGGGCGCCGACGTCGTGATCGCGGCCGGCGGCGACGGGACGGTCCGCGTCGTGGCGGAGGCCCTCCGAGGCTCCGACGCCTCGCTCGCGCTGCTGCCCTCCGGCACCGGCAACCTGCTCGCCCGCAACCTGAACCTCACGCTCGACGACATCGACAACTCCCTGACCGTCGCGTTCTCCGGACAGGACCGGGCGATCGACGTCGGGATGATCGACATCGAGACCTCCACGGGCCGCGACCGCCACGCCTACGTCGTGATGGCGGGCCTCGGGATCGACGCGAAGATGCTCGCCAACACCGACGACGACCTCAAGAAGCGCGCCGGCTGGCTCGCCTACGTGGACGCGCTGCGGAAGGCCCTGCTCGACAAGAACCAGCTCGAGTTCCGCTACCGCCTCGACGGCTCGAAGACCCGCAAGGTGCGCGCGCACACGATCATCGTGGGCAACTGCGGCGCCCTGCCGGCGAACATCCTCCTGCTGCCGGACGCGGCCGTCGACGACGGCGAGTTCGACATCGTCCTGCTGCGCCCCGAGGGCTTCTTCGGCTGGGTGCAGATCATCTTCAAGGTGGTGTGGGAGAACGGCGTGCTCCGCCGCAGCGGCATCGTCGGCAAGAAGCTGATGGGCCTGACCAAGGAGGTGTCGGCCCTGCGGTACGTGAAGGGCCGCGACCTCACGGTCCGCCTCGAGCACGCGCAGGAGATCGAGCTCGACGGCGACCCGTTCGGCTCGACCTCGGCGTTCCGCACCTGGATCGAGCCCGGTGGGCTGACGGTGCGCGTCCCGGCGTAGCGCCGGCGGCGGCCGGGCGGATCCGCCCGGTCCGCCTCCCGCCGGGAGAGAGGATCGTCATCCCTCCCGGCGGAGGCGTCTGCTCCGAGCAGGGCGGTGCAGTGCGGCTTCGGGTACCGCACCCCATGCACCTGCATGAACACGGCGACTGTAGTGCGGAATCCGTCGCCGCCGCAACGATCCACGCGGCCCCGGCGGCTCGAATGGGTAATTCCACCGTGCGATGCCCCGCGGCCACGACGGATTCCGCAGCCGACTCGCCCCGGCAGGAACGTGATCGCCCGTCCGTCGATCGGCGGGGCTTCTCCTCGGCACGGTGCCGACACGCGCACGAAACGCCCGCCCGCTAGCGTGCGGACATGACATTCCGTGCGTCAGCCGCGCTCTGCGCGCTCGTGGCCTCCTCCCTCCTCCTCGCACCCGCCGCCATCGCCTCCCCCGCCGCCCGCGCGGGAGCCGTCGACGGGGGCACCAGCGCCGGCGATCCCTACTTCCCCGGCCTCGGCAGCAGCGGCTTCGACGCCCTCACCTACAGCCTCGTCCTGAAGTACGATCCGGCGACCCGGGCCCTCAGCGGCAGGGCTGTGGTCACCCTCGCGCCCCAGAAGGACCTGCGCTCGCTCTCCTTCGACCTGACCGGCCTCACCGTCTCGAAGGTCACCGTCAACGCCGGGGGCGCCCGGTTCTCCCAGTCGGGGGACGAGCTGACCGTCACGCCCGCCCGGACCCTCCGGAAGGGCCTGCCCGCGCTGGTGAGCATCGACTACGCCGGGACCACCGGGAACCCCGTCGACGGCACCGGGGTCCCCTTCGGCTGGTGGTCGACGGACGACGGCGCCCTGGTCGCCAGCGAGCCGGACGGCGCCTCGACCTGGTACCCCGTCAACGACTCGCCCGCCGACAAGGCGCGCTACACCTTCAGCATCACGGTCCCGGAGGGTCGGACGGTGGTCGCGAACGGCCTGCCGGTCGGCTCCCCCACCACGTCGAAGGGGTGGACGACCTCCCGCTGGGTCGAGACCAGCCCGATGGCGAGCTACCTCGCCATGGTGAACATCGGCGACTACGACCTGGTCCGCTCCACCCAGGGCGGCGTGACGACCATCGACGCGATCGACCGGGACATCACCGGCGACACCCGCGCCCGCACCGAGGCGGCCCTCGCGAAGCAGGGCGCGATCATCGACTACTTCTCCTCCGTCTTCGGCCCGTACCCGTTCCGCTCGGCCGGAGCCGTGGTCGACGACGAGCGGATCGGCTACGCCCTCGAGACCCAGGGCCGCTCGTTCTACTCCGGCGGCGCGGACGAGTCGACCGTCGCGCACGAGACCGCGCACCAGTGGTACGGCGACAGCGTCACGCCGGAGACCTGGTCCGACATCTGGCTGAACGAGGGCTTCGCGACCTACGCCGAGTGGCTCTGGGAGGAGCACACCGGCGGCGCGAGCGTCACCGAGTCCGCCGCCCGGGTCGCCGCCGCTCCCGCCGGCGACCCGTTCTGGTCGACCGCCGTCGCCGACCCCGGAGCCGCGGGCCTCTTCGACGCGCCCGTCTACGCCCGCGGCGGCCTGACCCTCGTCGCCCTCCGCGACCGGATCGGCGCGGACGCGTTCGGCGTGCTGCTGAAGCGCTGGGCCTCCGAGAACCGCTACTCGAACGCGACGACCGCCGACTTCCAGGCCCTGGCCGAGAACGTCTCCGGCTCCGACCTGGCGGACTTCTTCGACGCCTGGCTGCGCACGCCGGAGAAGCCCGCCGGTCTCTGACCCCCGGATCGCCGCGGCGCGGCCGGGGTGTCAAGGAGGGACGGCAGGTCGGCCCGAGCCGATACCGTCCCTCCATGGGCTTCTTCGACCGCAACGACTCCTCGACCAGCGCCGCCGCGCCGCAGCCGAGCGCACCTGATCCGCAGCGGCGGGTCTGGAGCGACGGCCTCGGCCGGTTCGCCACCCGCTGCCTCCAGGTGGTCATCGTCCTCCTGCTGGCCTCGGTGCTCGTCTTCGCGATGACGCAGCTCACGCTGGTGCTCATCCCCGTGATGATCGCGCTCATCCTCGCCGCGGCGATCCACCCGGTCCTGGCGTGGATGCGGCGCAAGGGCGTGCCGTCGATCCTCGCGACCTGGCTGGCGCTGATCGGGCTGCTCGCGATCCTCGGCGCGGTCGGCTGGCTGATCACGGTCGCGGTCCGCAACCAGTGGGACGAGCTGGTCAGCAGCGCCTCCGACGGCATCACCTCGCTGCAGGACTACGTGCAGCACCTGCCGTTCCAGATCACCGACGAGCAGATCGAGTCCGCCCGCCAGTCGGTCGTCGACTTCCTCACCTCCAGCTCGTTCGGCAACGGCGCGCTCGCGGGCGTCTCCGCAGCGGCGAACTTCATCACCGGCCTCGTGCTGATGATCGTGGTGCTCTTCTTCTTCATGAAGGACGGCCCGAAGATCTGGGAGTTCCTCCTGCGCCCCTTCACCGGCTCGGGCTACGAGCGCGCCAAGCGCGTCGGGCACAAGACGGTCGACGTGCTGGGCGGCTACGTCCGCGGAACGGCGACCGTCGCGGCGGTCGACGCGATCGGCATCGGCGTCGCGCTGGCGATCATCCAGGTGCCCCTGGCGATCCCGCTGGCCGTCATCGTCTTCCTCACCGCGTTCATCCCGATCGTCGGAGCCACGGCCGCCGGCATCCTCGCCGCTCTCGTCGCCCTGGTCGCCAACGGCCCGGTCGCCGCGCTGATCGTGATCCTGGTCGTCATCGGGGTCAACCAGCTCGAGGGCAACTTCCTCCAGCCGGTCGTGATGGCGCGCTCGCTGAAGCTGCACCCGCTGATCGTCCTCATCGCCCTGACCGTCGGCACCGTCCTCGCCGGCATCGTCGGCGCCGTGCTGGCCGTGCCGATCGCGGCCGTCGTCTGGGGCATCGTCTCGATCTGGAACGGGCCCTCCGACCCCGCCGAGCCCGCGCGGCAGAAGCGCGCCGAGACGGTCTAGGCCCCCGGGACCGTCGAGCGCGGGCCTAGCGCTCGACGATCCCGTCGCGCAGCGCCTGCCGGCGGAGCGAGATCTTCGTGCCGACGGCCAGCCCCTCCGCCCGGTACTTGCCCCGGGCGCTGCGCAGCGAGCTCCGTGCGGCGTCCTGGGTGATGCCGAGGAGCGTGGCGACCTGCTTCAGCGGCATCCCGTCGACGAAGAGGCGGACGATCTCCCGCTCGCGGTGCGTCAGGGTGCCCGGGCGGTCGGCCCCGAGCAGCTCCCGCGTCTGCGCCGTCAGGAAGCGCTCGTCGCGCGCCGCCGCTCGGATCGCCGCGAGGATCGTCTCGGTCCGCTCGCTCTTGACCACGTAGCCGTGCGCCCCGGCCTCGAGCGCCCGGCTGATCGTCCCCGGCTCGGAGTGCGTGCTGATGATGATCGTGGCGGCGCCGGCGGCCGCGATGATCCGGATCTTCATGGCGAGGTCGAGCTCGTCGCCGAGGTCGATGTCGAGCAGCACCACGTCGGTCGGGAAGGCGGGATGCGCGAGCAGGTGGGTCCAGGTGCCGACCGTCGCCGCCACGCGGATGTCCGTGCCCGAGCGGCGGATCCACTCCGCCAGCGCCGCCAGCAGGATCGGGTGGTCGTCGAGGATGGCCAGCGTGATCGCGGGCTCGTCGCTCATGTCGTCGTCCTCCTCCGGGGCCGGTGGGCGACGAGGATCCTCGTCGCGCCGTGGTCGGTCGTCGTGCGGTGCTCGCCGAGCTCGCTGAGGATGCCCCAGACCGAGCGGTCGAGGTCGCGGGTGCGGATGCCCGCGGCGACCAGGGCGAGCTCCACCCCGCCGCCCTGGCCCGGCTCCAGGCGGACGGCGAGCGGAGTCCTCCCCGCGGGGGCGGTGAGCAGCCAGAGCACCGAGAGCAGCCGCGAGCGGTCGAGCGGGGCCAGCAGCGCCGCGGCCCCGCTCGGATCGTCGAGCGCGACAGCGGAGGACAGCAGCGCCGACTCCTCCACCGCGATCCTCAGCCAGGTGCGGTCGTGGCTGCGGGCGAGCGCCTCGCGGAGCTCGTCTCCGAGCACCCGCGCCCGCTCGCCCAGCTCCTCGTCCAGCGGCACCGGCGTCCGGACCCGCTCGAGGAGCTCCTCGATGCGGGCGTCCACCTGCGAGAACTCGTCGTCCGCGGCGTGGACGGTGCCGTCGGCCAGGCTGCGGTCGAGCGTGCGCCGCACGTACTGGTCGAGCGAGGTGAGCACGACGACGCACACGGCCGCGGGCGCGACGGCGAGGAGGACGTTGCTCACCGCGAGGGCGGCGCCTCCGTCGCCGAGGAGCGCCTGGCCGACGAGGCCGAGCGCCGTGAGCCCGACCAGGACCACCAGAGCGAGGAACGAGCGCGAGAGCGGCTGGAAGGTGATCAGCGCGATCACGCCCGCGCCCACTCCCACGCAGACCGACGGGTAGTACATCGGAGCCGGTGTCGGCAGGGCGTGGTCGGCGAACTCGAGCAGCAGCGCGGCCACGTCCACAGCGAGGACGCCCGCGAAGGCCCGGCGCGGCAGCTCGCCGTGGCGGCGGAGGGCGATCGAGACCCCCACCGCGCTCGCGACGACGACCAGCAGCCAGGAGAGTCCGCTCAGCCAGGTCGCGGACCGCGCGTCGAGGGACCAGAGGTACGAGATCACTCCGCGGATGTCGAGCAGCACCGCCATCGTGAGGAAGCCCAGCCCGAGGTAGCTCCCGCTCAGGCGGTTCGGCCGGGTGAGGCGCTCGCGGATGCTCCACAGCGCGCCCGGGCTCCTGTCCGCCGCCCGGACCAGCTCCAGGAGCGTCCCCTCCTCCTGCCGCGACCCGCTCACAGCGGCACGCTCAGCAGCACGGTCGCGCCGGACCCGGGCGCCGAGAAGACCCGGACCGCGCCGCCCACCGCCTCGATCCGGCCGACGACCGACTCCGCGAGGCCGAGGCGTCCGGCCGCCACCGCGGCCGGGTCGAAACCGCGCCCCTCGTCCGAGACGACGACGCGGAGCGTGCCCGCCTCCTCCGCCACGCTCACGTGGGCCAGGGCCGCTCCGGAGTGGCGCCGCACGTTCTCGAGGCACTCCCCGGTCGCGCGCACCACGGCGTCGAGCACCTCCGGTCGGATCCGCGGCTGCGCACCGCCGTGCCAGCGCACCTCCACGCCCACCGCCGCCGACCGCCGACCGAGCGCGAGGAGCGCCTCCGGCACCCCGGCCGCCCCGTCCGGGTCCGGCTCCTCCACCGTCTCCAGACCGCGCAGGAGGGCCAGGTCGGCGGCGGCCCGGTCACGCAGCACGGGAGCGGGCACGCCCTCCCCCCGGTGCGCCACCAGCGTCAGCGTCGCCAGGATCGTGTCGTGCATCAGCCGCGCGTCGGCGCGGTGCCGGGACTCGCTCTCGCTCGAGCGGCGCTCGGCGTCGTGGGCGGTCCGGAGGCGGGCGGTGCCGACGTGCGCACGCGCGACGCTGCCCGCGAGCCACCGCGCGGCGGTCAGCAGCAGCGCCCAGCAGACGACGACCGAGATCAGGACGAAGGGAGCGCGCCCGGACGCGCCCGTCGCCGCCGCGCCGAGGGCGAGGACCGGGAGCAGCGCGAGGACCGCGGCCCACGGCATGCCCCGCCAGGAGCCGACGGCGAGCAGCGCGCACGGCAGCGCCATCGAGGCGAGCATCGTGATCCCGCCCAGAACGGCGCGGAGGGAGGCGTCGACGCCCGGCGAGAGGAAGGCGGCGAGTGCCGCGACGTCCAGCGCGGATCCCAGGATCACGGCCCTCGTCCCGGTCGCGACCGATCGGCCGGGCGCGAGCTGCACGAGCGCCGAGACGACCAGCAGCGCCAGGCTCGGCAGCACCGTGATCAGCTGCGCGGGCGTCA
Organism: Rathayibacter sp. RFBD1; assembly: GCF_002932915.1. NCBI lineage: Bacteria > Bacillati > Actinomycetota > Actinomycetes > Micrococcales > Microbacteriaceae > Rathayibacter > Rathayibacter sp. RFBD1. Next base: position 20,201 of record NZ_PSWQ01000014.1, on the reverse strand, counting down.
GGGCGAGCAGGTGCAGCGCGGAGGCGGCGGTCAGCACCCCGCCCGCCCGCCGGGCGCAGAGCACGCCGACCTCGCGCTGCTCGCGCAGCAGCACCGCGGCGTCGGCGGGCCGGGGAGGCAGGGGCACGGTGACCTCGGGAGGACGGGCTCCGGGCTCGTTCCGGGGCGACGGAGGCGGGGAGGCTGTGGCGGGGAGGCTGTGGCGGGGAGGCTGTGGCGGGGAACGGCGGCGGGGAACGGCGCGATCCGAGTCGTATCGTGGCACAACGCGACCCGCCCGGACAGCGGTTCCGGCCGCCTCACGCACGCGGATCGGCGCGCCGTATGACGCGGGCGGTCGCGCTCGGGGGCCGTGATCCCGTAGAGTCGAGACATCTCCTGGGCGATCGCCCGAATTCCACGGCTGAGAAGTCGCACGACGACGAAGAGACTCAGCCCCTGATAGAGACCGCACCGACCGAGAGCATCGTCCTCGGTCGTCCGGTTCGAACGCCCGCCTCGCACGCGGGTACCGCCCTTCACAGGACGCCGCGGAAGCCGCGCCGTTCCTCGTTCGACCCCCGCTCCACCGGCTCGCCCGGTCCGCGGGACGTTCTCCCCCGCAGAGCCGCCCTCCCCCGGAGGCGCGAGCTCAGCCCCTAGACGACCCGGACGACTCCGGCAGACGCGTGTTTCACCCGCGGAGGCCGAGTCGAGCGGGTACCGCACACTCGTGCGGACTCTGACGACGCCGGCCTCGGTCGGCGTCATTAACACATAAGGAAAAGAAATGCCTACTGGCACCGTTAAGTGGTTCAACTCCGAAAAGGGCTTCGGCTTCATCGCTCCCGACGACGGAGGCGCCGACGTTTTCGCGCACTTCTCCGCCATCGCGAAGCAGGGCTACCGCGAGCTCGTCGAGAACCAGCACGTCGAGTACGACGTCGAGCAGGGCCGCAAGGGCCCGCAGGCCGCGAACATCCGCGGCGTCGGCGAGTAATCTCCGACTTCCGACGCCCCGTCGACCAGGATCCCCGGATCCGGTCGGCGGGGCGTCCGTCGTTGACGGGGTGATCCCGCCCCCGGCCGGCGGAGGCGAAAGCCGTGTCACCCCTCCGGGTCGCAGGATCGGTATCCTCTCCGTGGCGGCTCCCGAGCTCACGGAGCCCGCGACGCCGTCCGGGACTCCGGCGCGTCGGCACGACTTCACGGCGGAGACAATGGGACGACTGATCTACGGACCGCAATCACTCGAGATCGACTTCGAGGACCGGCTCCTCGCGCACCTCAAGGTCGCGATGTTCACCAAGATGCGGCGGAACGAGTCGTTCAGCCTCTCCTGGAGCGAGCCGGAGTCGTCCGGCTACGGCCGCAGCTCCGTCTGGGTGCACCCGACGACTCCGCTGCACTTCCGGTTCCACGGCAGCAAGCGCCCGTCGCTCAACCGCCTGTGGATCGAGCAGTTCATCGCGAGCGCGAACAACACCGGCGAGATGACCGTGGTGCCGGAGCCGGCCGAGGGCTCCTGACCCGCGACGCTCCTCAGACCACGAGCGGCCGGGCCGTGTGCACGAGCTCCTCGTGCGGCAGGGCCCGGAGGCGCTCGGCGATCTCGGCACGGGCGCCCGCGTCGACCGACGCCCGGGCGTGCTCCTGCGGCCGCAGCGGCGTGAGGGTGACCAGGTCGGCGTGACCGGTCGCCAGGTCGAGCCGCTCGGGCAGGCCGGGGCTGCGCAGGCCCAGGAGGACACCGACGGTGCCCTGCTCGTCGGTCCAGGCCGGCGGCGCCGCGACGTTCGCGAGCCGCGCCGTGTCGAGGGAGCTGCGGCAGCACACCCCCTGCAGGGCGGCCCGTCGGGCGGCCTCGTACAGCAGGCGGAAGTGCCAGTGGTTCCAGAGGTCGGCGGTGGGGACGCCGCGGACGGCGGACGTCTCGAGGCACAGCTCGAGGCCGAGACCGGTGCCGGGATGCGCGAGCCGGTCGAAGGGATCGCTCAGACCGTCGGTCGCGAGCACCACGGAGGCGCCGCGGTCCACGCGCAGGAACGCACGGTGATCGGTGGGCCAGCGCGCGCCGCCGCGGACGCCCGGGTCCTCGGTCGAGACGACGACGGTGCGATCCAGCGCACCCACTCCGCGCCAGGCGTCGGCCCGGTCCTCCGCCACCGCCTCGGCCAGCGCCCGCCTCTCGTCCTCGGTCCATCGGACCTCACGAGTGCGGTTCAGGAACAACGACATGGGACTCCCCGTCCGCGCGACCGGCGTGCCGCGCTCCCGGAACGCTACGGCGCCCACCCCTGCTCCTCCTCCGAGCAACCGGAACGCCAGCTGTGTTTGTTGCGCGGCGGTCCCCGCCCGCCGCGGCGCGGTCGGCTCCCAGGAGTGGCCGGGCAGGTGGAGCGGGTCGCGTCCGGCTACGCCGAAACGCTGGAACGCGTTTCGACGGTTCGCCTCAGGCGGTGTTCACTCCCGCGGCGGTCCCCGCCCGCCGCGGCGCGGTCGGCTCCCGCAAACGGCCGGGCAGGTGGAGCGAGTCGCGACCGGCTACGCCGAAACGCTGGAGCGCGTTTCGACGGTTCGCCTCACGGCGCCCCGCCGTGGCCGTGGATGGAGGAGTCGATGGCCCGCGCGGCCGGGCGTCCACCGCCGCTGTGTCCGCGAGGCGAACCGGCGGAACGCGTGTCAGCGTTCCGTCGTAGCTGGACGCAGGACGCTCCACCCGCCCGGCCATCCCGGGTAGCCGACTGCGCCGCGGCGGGCGGGGACCGCCGCGGAAGGAGGCTCAACCCAGCGGGTTGATGCCGTTGGTGCGCCAGCGCTCGTCGGCGAGCTGGCCGGGGGTGCCGGCGCTCGCGTTCTCGCCCAGGGGCTCGCCGCCCTCGACCGCGTCGGCGCCGAGCGCGGTGCCGGCTCCCTCGGCGGTGCTGCCGGGGGGAAGCAGGCCCTCCTCGTCCTCGCGGGGGCCGACCTCGTCCTCGGGGGCGTTCTCGGAGCCGCTCTCGCTCATCGGGTCGTAGCCGTGGTCCGGGTCGCGGCTCTCGTCGGCCGTCGTGTTCTCCTCGACCTCGGCGTCGGCGGGACGGACGTCGTCGGCCTTCTCCGCATCGGTGGAGGGGGTGGCCTCGAAGCCTGCGAACTCGGGGCTGTCGTCTGCGCTCATGGCCGCCACGGTAGCACCGGGCCCGCGGGCACCGGAGGGGGTTCCGCCGGGCTCCCGCGACGCCTCCGCTCAGCGGCCACGCCCTAGGCTCGGGGGGCTGGCACGGACGACGGGAGCGACATGCGACGACTCGGGTACGACAGGTTCGGCGGGCCCGACCTGCTCTCGTGGCGGGAAGCGCCGGTGCCCATGCCGGGTCGCGGCGAGGTCCTGGTGCGCACGCGCGCGGCGAGCATCAACGCGACCGACGAGAAGATCCTGTCCGGCTCCGCGCGGATCATGGCCGTCGGCCGCTCCCGTCCCTACGGGTTCGGGCTCGACATCGCCGGCACCGTCGAGGCGCTCGGCCCGGGGTCGCACTCGGTCGCGATCGGCGACCGCGTGGTGGGGATGACCCGCGACGGCGACGCCTTCGCCGACGCGTCCATCGCGCGCAGCCGCTCGCTCGTCCCGATGCCCGACTCCCTCGGCTTCGTCGAGGCCGTCACGCTCGCGATGTCGGGCGGCACCGCGGTGGGCCTGGTGGACGCACTGCACGTGCGCGCCGGCGAGCACGTCCTCGTCAGCGGCGGCTCGGGAGCCATCGGCGATCCGACGATCCAGCTGCTGGTGCGGGCGGGATGCACGGTCGCGGCCACCGGCTCGGCCGCCTCCGCCGACCTCCTCCGCTCGCTCGGCGCCGAGCCGCACGACTACCGCGCGCTCGACCTCGGGGTGCTGGGCGGCCGCTTCGACGTGGTCGTCGACGTCTCCGGCCACCTGCCGGTCGACGACGCGGCGATCCTCCTGGCCGAGGGCGGGCGCATCGCGACGCTGGTGCCGAGCGGTCCGGCGCTGGTCTCGCAGGCGACGGGCCTCGTCCGCCGCGACCGCCCGCGGGTGCGCAACATGATCGTGGTGGCGACGGCGGAGCGGATCGGGCGCGCGGTCTCGCTCGCCGCCTCCGGCGAGCTGCGGCCCCGGCCGGGCGCCGTGCATCCGCTGGGCGACGTCGTCGACGTGCTGTCGCGCCGAGCGACCGGCGCCGACCGCACGATCGGCAAGATCGTCTTCACCGCCGACGACTCGGCTCCGCTGAGCTGACCACCGTCTCCTCCTCCTCGGCCGGTCGGCCGAGCGAGAGCGTGGCCAGGAAGCCGACGGCGAGGAACCCGGCGGCCGCGAAGGCCGCGTAGCGCGTGCCGTCCGAGAACGCCTCGCCCGCCGCCCGGGCCGCGTCGGCGGTGGCCGGCGACGCGGCCAGCCCGGCGATCGCGGCGCCGGAGGAGTCGACCACCGCGTCGACGGTGCTCGCGACCTGCTCCGCGGGGAGGCCCTGCTGCTCGAGGGAGGTCGTGAGGACCCCCGCGGTCGAGGTGTAGAGGATCGTCCCGAGCACGGCGATGCCGAGGGCGGAGCCGATCTGCCGCGCGGTCGACTGCGTACCCGAGCCCTGCCCGCTGAGCTCGACGGGCACGTCTCGGAGCACGACCCCGGTCAGCTGCGCTGTCGCGAGGCCGACGCCGAAGCCGTAGACGGCGAGGAACGGGACGAGGGCCCACCACGGGGTGGAGTCGGAGACGACCAGACCGATGCCCGCGACGCCGACGATCTCGGCCGCGAGGCCCACCCGCACGATCAGCACCGGCGCGACCCTGTTGCCGAAGGCGCCGGCGAAGCCCGAGGCGACGAAGGAGCCGAGCGCGAGCGCGAGGAGCACCAGGCCGGTCTGCACGGCCGTGTAGCCGAGGACGCTCTGGAGCCAGATCGGCAGCGCCAGGATGATCCCGAACTCGCCGAGCGAGACGATCATCGCGGCGAGGTTGCCGTTGCGGAACGAGGCGAGGCGGAAGAGCCCGATCGCGAGCATCGCCGAGCGCCCGGCGCGCTCACGGGCCCGCGCCCAGAGGACGAAGGCGACCCCGGCGAGCACCGCGACGGCGAACGCGATCGGGACCGGTGAGAGGCCGAGCGGCCAGCTCCAGCCGCCGACGCTCAGCCGCTCGTCGACGCCCCACCAGCCGAGGGTGCGCCCCTCGATGAGGGCGAACACGAGGGAGGCGGAGGCGATGATCGAGAGCGCGGCGCCGACGAGGTCGACCCTCCGCCCGTCGGGCTGCCGCGACTCGTCGACGAACAGCAGCGCTCCGACCACGATGGTCACGCCGAGCGGGATGTTGATGCCGAACGCCCAGCGCCAGGAGAAGTCGGTGGTGAGCCAGCCGCCGAGCAGCGGGCCGACCGCGGTCATGCCGCCGATGGTCGAGCCCCAGACGGCGAAGGCGATGGCGCGCTCGCGCCCGCGGAAGGTGGCGTTGATCAGCGAGAGGGTCGTCGGCAGCACCATCGCTCCTCCGACGCCCTGCACGACCCGGGAGAGGATCAGCAGGTCGCCGGTCGGAGCGAGGGCCGCCGCGACGGAGGAGAGCGCGAAGAGCGAGACGCCGACGATCAGCACGCGGCGCCGGCCCCAGCGGTCGGCGAGGGTGCCGAAGACCAGCAGGAGCGCGGCGAACACGAGCGTGTACGACTCCTGCACCCACTGCACCTGGGTCGAGGTGATCCCGAGATCGGCGACGATCGACGGGATGGCGACGTTGACGATGGTCGAGTCGACGATGATCGTCGCCACTCCGAGACTGATGACGACCAGCCCGATCCACTTGCGGTTGCGCACGACGCTCTCCTCCGACGATTTAGTAAGCCAGCTGACTATATGCCCGCGGAGGGCGCCGTGTCGAAGGGAGGGCCTGGAAGATTAGCGGGAGGCGGGCGCGGCGACAAGGGCGCGAAGCTCCCGGAGCCGCCCGGTCAGGATGGACGCATGCCCGCATCCCCCCGTTCCTTCCCGTATCCCCTCGGCGTCTCCCTCCGCGGCGACGCCGGCGCCAACGTCGCCGTCTACTCCGAGACCGCGGACAGCGTCGAGGTCTGCCTCTTCGACGAGTCCGGAGCAGAGACCCGCGTCGCCCTCACCGAGCGGACCGGCCACGTCTTCCACGGCCTCGTCCCCGAGATGGGCATCGGCACCCGCTACGGACTGCGCGTCGACGGCCCCTGGGACCCCGCCAACGGCCTCCGCCACAACGCCGCCAAGCTCCTCCTCGACCCGCACGCCACCGCGATCGAGGGCTCGTACACCTGGTCCGAGGACGTCTTCGGCCAGTTCTACGAGGACGCCGACACCCGCAACGACGCCGACTCCGCGCACGCGGTCCCCCGCTGCGTCGTCACCGACCCCGACTCCTTCGACTGGAGCGGCGACACCGCGCCGCGCATCCCGCTCGAGGAGACCGTCGTCTACGAGGTGCACGTGAAGGGCTTCACGAAGCTGCACCCCGACGTGCCCGAGGACATCCGCGGCACCTACCGCGGCCTCGCGCACCCCGCCGCGATCAAGCACTTCACCGACCTGGGCGTGACCTCGGTCGAGCTGCTCCCCGTGCACCAGTTCGTGCAGGACTCGCACCTCGAGGAGAAGGGCCTGCGCAACTACTGGGGCTACAACTCCCTCGGCTTCTTCGCGCCGCACAACGAGTACTCGCACGCCGGGGACGACGGCTCGCAGGTCGACGAGTTCAAGGCCATGGTCAAGGCGTTCCACGAGGCCGGCCTCGAGGTCATCCTCGACGTGGTCTACAACCACACCGCCGAGGGCAACGACAAGGGCCCCACCCTCTCGTTCAAGGGCATCGACAACGGCTCCTACTACCGACTGGTGGAGGAGGACCGCGCGAACTACTTCGACACCACCGGCACCGGCAACAGCCTCAACGTCGCGCACCCGGCCGCGCTCGGCCTGATCATGGACTCCCTGCGCTACTGGGTGACCGAGATGCACATCGACGGCTTCCGCTTCGACCTCGCCACCACCCTCACCCGTCAGACCGGCGAGGCCGAGGTGCACAGCGCCTTCCTCGACCTGATCGCGCAGGACCCGGTGCTCGCGCCCGTCAAGATGATCGCCGAGCCGTGGGACACCGCCGGCTACCAGGTCGGCGGCTTCCCCGCGGACTGGTCGGAGTGGAACGGGAAGTTCCGCGACGACGTGCGCGACTTCTGGAACGGCGCCGACTCGGTGCTCGGCACGACCGCGCAGCGCGTCCTCGGCTCCCCCGACGTGTACGAGGCCGACCGCCGCTCGCCGGTCTCCAGCATCAACTTCGTCACCGCGCACGACGGCTTCACCCTCGCCGACCTCACCGCGTACTCGCGCAAGCACAACGCGGCCAACGGCGAGGACAACAACGACGGCGAGAGCGACAACCGCTCCTCCAACAACGGCGCCGAGGGCCCGACCGAGAACGAGGCGGTCAACGAGCGCCGCGACCGCATGCGCCGCAACTTCCTCGCGACGCTGCTGCTCTCGGCCGGCGTGCCGATGATCCTGGGCGGCGACGAGATCGCCCGCACGCAGGGCGGCAACAACAACGCCTACTGCCAGGACGACGAGATCTCGTGGTTCGACTGGGAGAACGCGGACCGCGAGCTGCTCGCCTTCACCCGCGAGCTGATCGCCCTCCGCGCCGCGGAGCCGGCGCTGCGCCCGAAGTGGTTCCGCCGCGCCCCCGGCGACGGCGGCCCCGACACGGTCGACATCCTCCGCTCCGACGCGCAGGGCTTCGCCGACGAGGACTGGGACAACCCCGACGCCCGCTCGATCACCTTCGTGTTCGAGCACGAGGGCAGCGCGAGCTTCGCCCTGCTGCTGAACGCGGCGGAGAACGGCGTCGAGTTCACCGTTCCCGAGGCGCCCGGCGCCGAGTGGACGCTGGCCGCCTCGAGCGACCCGGAGCAGGTCGTCGAGGGCGAGGTCACCACGCTGATCGTCCGCGACGGCTCGTTCACGCTGCTGCGCTCGGCCTCCTGATGACCGGCCGGACCCCGCGGCTCCTCCGCTTCGGCGGGCGCATCGCGGGGTTCGGCACGTCCTCGGGCACGAGGATCGTGCTGGGCCTCTGGGAGGACACCCCCTTCGGCCCGTTCGCCGACGCGATGGTCGAGGACGGCGACGGCCACCGCCTCCTGATCGCACCGACCCGCGAGGTCGCGGACTTCATCGGGTCGACGTACGCGTTCGACGAGGTGCGGATCGCGCCGGTGTCGTGGCGGAGGATCGCGGGCGGCCTGTCCGTCGCGGCCGGACCGCTCGCGGTGCGACTGGAGCTCGGCGGTCTCACTCCGCTCGGCCGGCTGCTGCGGATCGTTCCACGACCGCTCGCCGAGCACCCGGCATGGCTGACCGCGATCTCGCCGGTCGCCTCCCTGCTCGTCCGCGGAGTGAGCACGGCCGGGTCGGCAGGGCACGGACGCCGCGAGTACTACGGCGTGCGGGCGATCCGCCGCGTCGAGGGCGTCCACGCGGTCCTGGCGGAGGAGGACCTCGGCCCGCTGCGCCCGCTCTCGCCGCCCGTGCGGTTCGGCTTCTCGTCGGCGCCCGCCGCTCCGGCGATCGTCGACGTCACCACCACCATCGCGCTCCCGCGCGACGGGACCACCGCGCTCCGGCGCGACCGAGAGAGAGGAGCCGCCTCGTGAAGAAGGGCGACAAGATCAGCTGGAACACCTCGCAGGGCGAGACCCACGGCGAGCTGGTCGAGAAGAAGACGAAGGAGTTCCAGTTCGAGGGGCAGAAGTTCAACGCCTCGGACGACGAGCCCTACTGGATCGTGCAGAGCGACAAGACCGACGCGAAGGCCGCGCACAAGGAGTCGTCGCTGACGAAGAAGTGAGCGGGCGCAGGCCGAGCGGCTGCGGGCCGGGCTCCGGATCCACTCCGGGGCCCGGCCCGCACCCGTCTCACGCGATGCGGATGAGCTTCTTGTTCACGAACTCCTCGAGGGCGGGGCGGCCCATCTCGCGGCCGGTACCCGAGCGCTTCACGCCGCCGAAGGGCAGCTCGGCCGCGTCGCCGAGGACGAGGTTGATCCAGACCATGCCCGCGTCGATCCGGTCCGCCAGGCGCAGCGCCTGCTCCTGGTCGGTCGTGTAGAGGTAGGAGCCGAGGCCGTAGGGGGTGTCGTTCGCGAGGGCGATCGCCTCGTCCTCGTCGCGGACGCGGTAGAGCGCGGCGACGGGGCCGAAGAACTCCTCGCGGTAGGCGTCCATCTCGGGCGTGACGCCCTCGAGCACGGCGGGCGGGAAGAAGTTGCCGGTCACCTCGCCGCTGGCGCGGACGGTCGCCCCCTGCTCGCGCGCGGCCGCCAGCTGCGCCTCGAGGCGCTCCGTCGCGGCGGAGGAGGAGAGCGGGCCGAGGAGGGTGCCCTCCTCGAACGGATCGGCCGGCTGGGCGCGGGTGAACGCCTCCGTGAACTTCTCGGCGAACGCGTCGTACAGCTCGTCGATCACGATGAAGCGCTTCGCGGCGTTGCAGGACTGGCCGTTGTTGTCCAGGCGCGCGGCGACCGCGTCCTCGACCGCCTTGTCGAGGTCGTCGGTCGACAGGAGCACGAACGGGTCGGAGCCGCCGAGCTCGAGCACGACCTTCTTCAGGTGTCGGCCCGCGAGCTCCGCGACGGCCGCGCCGGCCCGCTCGGAGCCGGTGACGGAGACGCCCTGGACCCGGGGGTCGGCGATGACGGTCGCGGCCTGCTCGTTCGTGGCGTAGAGGTTCACGTAGACGCCGGCGGGCGCGCCCAGGTCCTCGGCCGCGGTGCGGAACATGTCGGCGATGGCGGCGGCCGACTCCGGGCACTGCGGCGCGTGCTTGAGCAGGATCGTGTTGCCCGCGACCACGTTCGGGCCGGCGAAGCGGGCCACCTGGTAGTAGGGGAAGTTCCACGGCATGATGCCCAGCAGCACGCCCAGCCCGGCACGGCGGATCAGCGCGGAGCCGGTGCCCTCGGCGAGCTCGATCGGCTCGTCGGCGAGGAAGGCCTCGCCGTTCTCGGCGTAGTAGCGGTAGATGTCGGCGGCGAAGCCGACCTCGCCCTGCGCCTGGTCGAGCGGCTTGCCCATCTCGCGGACGATGATCGCCGCGAGCTCGTCGGCGCGCTCGACGTGCAGCTCTGCCACCCGGGCGATCAGCGCCGCGCGGGTCGCGACGGGCACGGTCCGCGACCACGAGGAGTACGCGTCCTGCGCCGAGCCGATCGCCGCGGTCAGCTCGGCGTCGCCGAGGGTCGGGTACTCGCGGAGGGTCTCCCCCGTGGCCGGGTCGATCACGGCGTAGTGGGTGCTCATGCGGGCTGTGCTCCTTCACTGTGGGGGGCCGGTGCGGTCGCGCCGTCCTCGTCGATGATCTCCTGTGCCAGGCGCCTGCCGACGCGGATGGCGCCGTCGACGTGCTGGTAGCCCTCGGCGGCGAGGTCGCTCGTGCCGAAGCGGAGCGGACCCACCGGCTCCAGCTGCAGCGCGCCGTACCGGGTCAGCCCGCCCAGGTCGAAGCTCGCGGCGTACGCGCCCTGCGTCCACTCCTCGGACGCCCAGTCGCTCTCGTAGTAGACGACCGGATCGAGTGCGGCCGGGCCGAAGTAGGCGGCGAGCGAGTCGAGGATCGCGGCCTTCCGCTCCGCCTCGTCGAGCGCGAGCACGCGGTCGGCCTTCTCGTCCGAGACGAAGCCGACCAGGGTGCCGCGCTCCTCCCCGTGGTTCGAGTTGTCGTAGGCCTCGTGGACGAGCGAGTGCGGGCTGAACGCGGTGCCGGAGAGGCCGTCGGCGCGCCAGAAGGGCGTGGCGTACGTGGCGTGCACCTTGATCACGAGGCCGAGCGACTGGTGCTGCAGGGCCTGCTGCCGCAGGCGCGGGAGCGGCGGGTCGAACGAGATGCGGCCGACGAGGTTCGGCGGCACGGCGACGATCGCGCGGCGGGCGCGGAGGACGGCGCCGTCGGCGCGCACCTCGACCCCGTCGTCGCCGTAGCGGACGGAGCGGACCGGGTGCCTGAGCAGGACGCGCTCGGCGCCGAGGCGCTCGGCGAGCCGCTCCGGGACCTGCTGGAGGCCGCCGATCACGCGCTTGTCGAGGATGAAGTCGGCGTCGACCAGGTTGCTGAAGCTCCCCGCGCTCGCGGCCATGAGGAGCGCCTGGAGGAGGGAGAAGGCGTGCGCCGGCTTGGTGAGCATGGCGTCGGCGAGGAAGAGGGCGATGTTGGCCCGCGCCTCCTCGTCGTCGCTCTGCTGCTCCAGCCAGGCGGCGAAGGTGATGCGGTCGTAGTCGCGGGCGAGCGGATGCGTCCACGGCGCCGCCGGGTCCGTCTCGGCGACGAGGCGGTCGAGCACCTCGATCAGACGGGAGATCTCAGACTCGGTGCGTTCGCTCCCCGGGAAGATGTCGCCGGTGAAGCGTCGAGCGGAGCCGTCGGCGCCGATGTAGACGCTCTCGCCCTCGCGGTAGCGGGAGTAGGTGCCGAGGCCGAGCTCGTCGAGGGTCTCGAGGAGCGCCGTCTGGTCCGGCGAGACCCACTGGCCGCCGAGCTCGAGGAGCTGCCCGTCGACCACGCGGGTCTCGAGCCGCCCGCCCACGCGCTCTCGCGCCTCGACGACGACGACGTCGAGTCCGTGCTGCTGCAGCCGGAGCGCCGCGGTGAGTCCGGTGGCACCGGCTCCGATCACGACGACGTCGTGCTCGCTGGGGGACATGACTTCTCTTTCCGTCGGTGATCGCGGGAGTGGACGCGCGAATACGGACGATCCTGTCACAGAAGCGGAGGAGAACGTCAGTGAGTGCGCCCGATGGAGGGTGGACTCGGAGTGCCCTCCACCGAACTATATAGGCGTGCTATATTATTTCTCGTGCCCGATCCCAGTGCCCCCGTGCGTCTCGCCTCCGCCGCCACCGCCCTCACGCGGTTCGCGGGCCGGGCGAGCGGCGCGACCGGGCTCGGTGCGCAGTCCGGAGCCGTCTGGTCGACGCTCGCCGAGCTGCGCACCGCCTCCCCCTCCCGCCTCGGCGAGCTCGCCGAGCGGGTCCGCGTCACCCAGCCGACGATGACCGGCATCATCGCCCGGCTCGACGAGGCCGCCTGGATCCGCCGCGTCCACGACGCCGGCGACGGCCGCGCCTGGCTGATCGAGGGCACTCCCGCCGGCTTCGACGCCCTCGCCGAGCACCGGCTCCGCCTCGAAGCCGCCCTGGCCCCGCTGTTCGAGGACCTCGACGAGGACGACCGCCTCGCCCTCGAGCGCGCCGCGACCCTCGTCGAGGCCCGCGTCGCCCGCATCGCCGGCACTCCCGTCCCCTCCTCCCCCGAGAAAGGCTCCACGCCGTGACCACCTCCCCCCACTCGCCCGCCCAGGGCTCGATCCTGAAGCAGCCGCTGGCCGTCTGGGCCGTCGCCTTCGCCGCGGTGATCGCCTTCATGGGGATCGGCCTGGTCGACCCGATCCTCCCGGCCATCGCCGAGAGCCTGCAGGCGACTCCGACCGAGACCTCGCTGCTCTTCACGAGCTACCTCGTCATCACCGGCGTCGTGATGTTCTTCACCAGCTGGCTCTCCAGCCGCATCGGCGCCAAGAAGACCCTCATGATCGGCCTGGTGCTCATCGTGGTGTTCGCCGCGCTCGCCGGCACGGCGGGCAGCGTCGAGGGCGTCATCGGCTTCCGCGCGGGCTGGGGCTTCGGCAACGCGCTGTTCATCTCGACCGCCCTGTCGACCATCGTCGGCGCGGCGATCGGAGGCTCCTCCGCGGCGATCGTGCTCTACGAGGCCGCGCTGGGCATCGGCATCGCCATCGGCCCGCTGCTCGGCGGGCTCCTCGGCAGCGTCTCGTGGCGCGGCCCGTTCTTCGGGACCGCCGTGCTGATGGCCGTCGGCTTCATCGCCATCGCGACGCTCCTGCGGGAGGACGGCCCCAAGCCCGCTCCGACTCCGCTCTCGGCGCCCTTCGCCGCCCTCAAGGTCCCGGCCATCCGCACGCTGGCGGGCGCCGCCCTGTTCTACAACATCGGCTTCTTCGTGCTGCTCGCCTACACGCCCTACCCGCTCGGGCTGGACGAGATGGGCCTCGGCTTCACGTTCTTCGGCTGGGGCCTGGGCGTGGCGATCACCTCCGTGTTCGTCGCTCCGCTGCTCACCCGGCGCCTCCCGCGCACCGTCGTGCTGCGCTCGGTGCTGCTGCTGCTCGCGCTCGACCTGATCGCCGGCGGCCTCGTGATCTCGTCCCGTGTCGGCCTGATCGTCTGCATCATCGTCGGCGGCCTGCTGCTCGGAGTCGTCAACACGGTGCTCACCGAGTGCGTGATGGAGGCGACCGACCTGCCCCGCTCGGTCGCCTCGTCCGCCTACTCCGGCGTCCGCTTCCTCGGCGGCGCGATCGCCCCGCCCGCCGCCTCCGCCCTGGCCGCGGCGATCTCGCCGGCCTTCCCGATGTACGCCGCGGCCGGAGCCGTCGCCGTCGCCGCGATGATCGTGATGCTCGGACGCCGCACCCTGGCCCGCGCCGACGCCCACGAGCCCGAGCCCGAGCTCGTCGAGGCGCAGGCGATCACGCTCGGCGAGTGACGCGCCCGGCGGGCTTCAGGGGCCCGCCGAGGCGTCACGAACGGTCGTCATCCGAGCGGGATGACGGCCGTTCGTGACGCCTCACGGGAGGGCGCGCGCTCAGGAGTCAGGGCGCGACCTCGAAGAGGCGCGGGCGCAGCGCGGACGTGCGCGGGTCGGCGGCGCAGGCGGCGAGCGCCGCCGCGAGCACGCCGCGGGCCGGGTGCGGCTCGCGGACGTACACGTCGACGCCGGCGGGCGTGAACGGCGTCCGGGCGAAGCGGGTGAGCGCCCAGCCCGCCTCCTCGTCGGCGGCCACGAACGAACAGCGGCTGCGGGCGAGGAGGGTCAGCGGCTCGACGCCGCGCCAGCGGAAGCCGGACGGATCGTGCGGGTCGGGGGTGTCGATGCCGACCACGTAGTGCGAGCGCGTGCGGCCGCGCCAGCTGACGACGTCGCCGATCCCGCCGGTCGGGAGCGGCGCGTACGTGATCGCCACCCCCGACCGCGAGCGCCAGAGCGGCAGCGAGGAGCCCCGGACGAACCAGGTGCCGCTCGCGAGCGCTCGGGCGTCGATCATCGGAGAGCGTGCTTGATGTTGGTGCGGGCCAGCGCGACGGCCTCGCCCGCTCCTCCGTTCATCACGATCTTCGAGACCGCCAGCGCGAAGCCCTTCACCTGCGCGCCCGTGATCGTGGGCGGGAGCGAGAGGGCGAGCGGATCCGTCACCACGTCGACGAGGACCGGGCCGCCGTCGGCGAGAGCCGAGCGGAGGGCCTCCTCCACGTCGCGCGGGTCCTCGATGCGGATGCCACGGATGCCGATCGCCTCCGCCACCTTCGCGTAGTCGACCATCGGCACGTCGACAGCGAAGTCCGGGAAGCCGTCGACCAGCATCTCGACCTTCACCAGCCCGAGCGTGGAGTTGTTGAACACGACGATCGTCACGGGCAGCCGGTAGGCGGCGACCGTGACCAGCTCGCCCATCAGCATGGAGAGCCCGCCGTCGCCGCTCAGCGAGACGACCTGGCGACCGGGGTGCGAGAGCTGCGCGCCGACCGCCTGCGGCAGCGCGTTCGCCATCGAGCCGTGCATGTACGAGCCGAGCAGGCGCCGCTTCCCGTTGGGGGTGATGTAGCGGGCCTGCCAGACGTTGCCCATGCCGGTGTCGGCGGTGACGATCGCGTCCTCGGAGAGCAGGCCGTCGAGCGTGGAGGCGACGAGCTCGGGGTGGATCGGGCTGCGCGTGCCGACCTCGGTGTACTTCCCGACGACTCCGGTGACCAGCTTCTCGTGCTTCTTCAGCGTCTTGTCGAGGAAGCGGTGGTCCTTCCGCTGCACGAGCGGGGTCAGCGCGGTGAGGGTCGCCGCCACGTCGCCGTGGACGGGGTGCGCGACGCTGACGCGGCGACCGAGCTTCGAGGCGTCGCTGTCGACCTGCGCGATCACGACCTTCGAGGCGTCGGGGAGGAACTGCTCGTAGGGGAAGTCGGTGCCGAGGAGGAGGAGCAGGTCGGCGTCGTGCATGCCGGCGTGCGCCGCTCCGTAGCCGAGGAGGCCCGTCATGCCGACGTCGTAGGGGTTGTCGTACTGGATCCACTCCTTGCCGCGCAGGCTGTGCCCGACGGGCGCGCCCACCAGCTCGGCGAAGGCGACGACCTCGTCGTGCGCGTTCTGCACTCCGGCGCCCGCGAAGATCGCGACGGTCCGCGCCTGGTCGATCGCGGCCGCGAGGGCGCGGACGTCGGCGTCGGCGGGGACCAGGACGGGTGTCGACGGCAGCACGAACGCGGGGAAGCCGTCGACCGCCTCCAGCTCGGCGATGTCGCCGGGGAGGGTGACCACGGCGACTCCGCGGAGCGCCACCGCGCTGCGCATCGCGGCGTTCACGACCCGCGGAGCCTGGGCGGCGGTCGAGATCAGCTCGCGGTAGTTCGAGCACTCGACGAAGAGCCTGTCCGGGTGCGTCTCCTGGAAGTAGGACGAGCCGATCTCGTTGCTGGGGATGTGGCTCGCGATGGCGAGCACCGGGGCGGAGGAGCGGTGCGCGTCGTAGAGGCCGTTGATGAGGTGCAGGTTGCCGGGGCCGCAGCTGCCGGCGCAGACGGCGAGGCGCCCGGTGAGCTGCGCCTCCGCGCCGGCGGCGAAGGCGGCCGCCTCCTCGTTGCGCACGTGGATCCAGTCGATGCCTCCCTTCTCGGAGCCGCCGCTGCGGCGCACCGCGTCGACGATCGGATTCAGCGAGTCCCCGACGATCCCGTAGATGCGGGAGACGCCGGCGTCGATGAGCTGAGCGATGAGCTGGTCTGCGACCGTCTTCTGAGCCATGACCCCATTCGACCGGACGGGGCTGAGCGTCCGCTACTCCGGAAAGTGGAGATCCGGATCGAGTGCATCCCCCTCGGGACGGATGCCCTGCACCTCTAGCCTGGGAGCCGTCACAGGAACACCTCCGTGCAGCAGATCCCGGGAGTCGTCATGAACCGCCGCAGAACCGCCCTCGTCCTGGCCGCCGGCGCGGCCCTCACCCTCGGTCTGACCGGCTGCTCGGGCCTGAACGGCCTGATGGGAGGCGAGACCCGCGACGACGAGACCGGGGAGATCACCGAGGGCGGGACGACCGACGTCTTCCAGCTGCGCGTGGGCGACTGCCTGAACGGCGAGCTCAGCGAGGAGGCGACCGAGGTCACCGACGTGCCGACCGTGCCCTGCACCGACCCGCACGTCTACGAGGTGTTCCAGAACCTGACGATGGCCGATGCCGACGAGTACCCGGGCGAGTCCGTCGCGACGGAGCAGGCCGAGACCGACTGCGTCACGGCGTTCGAGTCGTTCACCGGGATCGGCTACCAGGACTCGGCGTACGACTTCAGCTACTACTACCCGACCGCCGAGAGCTGGGGCACGGGCGACCGCACGATCAACTGCATGATCACCGACCCGAACGGGCCGAGCACGGGCACGCTGGCGGGCGTCGCGGCCTGATCGCGATCCCCGCGCGCGGTGGTGCCGGTCCCGCCGAGCGCTCCGCGCGCGGCCGGTCTCAGTCGCGGTCGCGCGCGGGGAACAGGCGCAGGAGCAGGCCGGAGCCGATCCAGACCACGGCGATCCCCGCGACGAGCCAGGAGGCTCCGAGGCCGGACGCCGCTCCCGCCAGCACGGCGCCGACGGCCGCGGCGGCGGAGCGCAGCCCCGCGCCGATCGTGAACACCTGCGAGCGGACGGCGGCGGGGCTCTCCTGGTCGCGCAGCAGCAGCATCGCGGCGTTCGAGGGGGCCGTGAAGACGCCGGCGACCGCGAAGGCGGCGATCGCCACGACGACGCCCAGGTCGGGGACGGCGATCAGGAGGACGGCGCCGGTCGCGATGTAGGCGGCGCCCATGGTCCACGCCGGCGGACGGCGGGTCCAGCGGCGGGCCGCCACGGCGAGGGCGCCCAGCAGGCCGCCCACGGCGAAGGCGGTCAGGATCCACGCGGCGGCGTCGGTGCTGCCCAGCCGCTCCACCGAGAGGCTGATCGCCGCGACTCCCGCCGCTCCGCCCGCGACCTGGCTGAGCGTGCCCGCCGAGGTGACCACCGCGATCGGACGGTGCCGCACGAGGTGGGTGACGCCCGCGACGATCGTCCGCAGCACGCCGACGGTCGGCGCCGGACGGGCCTCCATCGCCAGGCCGAGCGACCCGACGACGCCGATGAGGGCGAGGACCGCCATGGCGAGCATCGCGGTCCGCGCTCCCCCGACTCCGACCGCGAGGCCCACGATCGCCGGCCCGCTGATCGAGGCGACCGTGTACGAGAGCGAGTCCTGCGCGTAGGCGCGGCGCGGCTCCGGGATGGCGCTCGTGACGAAGCTCGACATGCCGCCCATGTAGACGGGCGTCGCGAGCCCCGCGAGGAGCAGCAGCACCACGATGAGCGGCGTCGGCACCTCGCCGAGGAAGGCGGCGACCGCGAAGGCGACGGCGGTCGTGAGCGCGGCGCCGACCAGGAGCCGGCGGGGGCGGCGGACCCGGTCGAGCACCGTGCCGACGAGCGGCGCGGCGATCACGGCGGGGAAGAGCGCCGCTCCGGTCAGGGCGCCGCCGAGCGCGACGTCGCCGAGACGCTCGACGGCGAGGACGGGGAGGGCGACGACCATGCCGGCGCCGGCCAGGCGGAGGGGGATCGACGCGGCCTGGTAGCTGACCGCGCTCATGCGGGACCGGAGATCGACATCACCTCCGATGGTGTCACGGCTGCGGGACCGGGTCGGCCGGGGAGGCAGGCCACCGGCGTCCGAGCGGCCTGCGGAGCCTGCCCTAGGCGATCGGCGTCCGCGCCGCGAGCTCGGCCGCCGCCGCGACGCCCAGGCGCCAGGGCGCGCCGTGGCCGGGCAGGAGTGTCCGCGCCCCGGTCCCGGCGAGGACCCGCAGCGAGTCGAGGGACTGCGCCGTGTCGGCGGTCGCGGCGCGCGCGACCAGGTGCGGGCCGGTGCGCGCGGAGTAGGGGTCGAGCGTGACCAGCGCGTCTCCGCCGATCACCGCGTCGCGCTCGGGCAGGTGCAGCGAGACGTGCCCGTCGGTGTGCCCCGGAGTCGCGAGCACGCGGGGCGATCCGGGCACGTCGAGCACCGCTCCGGCGGTCAGCGGCAGGGTCCCGTGCACGGGCGGCACCGCGAGCGCGCCCGCACGGGCCATCGCTCCGAGCACCGGGATCGCGGAGGGGTGCAGCAGCGGGTACACGAACGGCGTGCGCTGGCGGCGGTAGGAGTAGGGCTGCGCGGCGAGCGGCTGGTCGGCCGCGTGCAGGTGCACGGGGACGCCCCGCCGGACGAGGCCGCGGGCGACGCCGAGGTGGTCGAAGTGCGCGTGGGTCAGCACGAGGGCGTCGATGTCGCCGAGCGAGCGGCCGAGCACCTCCAGCGCGCGGACCAGGTGCGGCCACGTCCTCGGGAGTCCGGCGTCGACGACGGTCAGCCGGCCGGCCTCCTCGATCAGGTAGAGGTTCGTCCAGGCGTGCTCGAGCCGGTGCACCCCGGGTGCGACGTCCCGGTGCAGGCTCGCGCCGCCCCCTCGCCGCTGCTGCCGGCCCTGCTGCTCGCGCTGCTGCTGCTCCATCGTGCTCCCGCCCCTCCGGGCCCGCGCCCGATCGCGACGACGCTACGAGCGTCTGCGACGGATCGGACAGGGCGTTGACGGCGGGGGTCCGCGTCGTGCAGGGCTCAGCGGCGCCGCCCGCGGAGGGCGAGCTGCACCGCCGCGAGCAGGAGGAGGACCGCGAAGAGGATCCCGGACACGCGCGCCGGCAGGAGGAAGGAGAGCGCCACTCCGGCGAAGGAGAACGCCGTGGCGGTGAGTCCGACCACGAGGCCCGCGCGCACGTCGAGCAGGCCGCGCCGGGCGTTCGCGATCGAGCCGGTGACCGCCGTGGGGATCATCGCGGCGAGCGAGGTGCCCTTGGCCAGGAGGTCCGCGAGCCCGAAGGCGCCGACCAGGACCGGCACGGCGATCGCTCCGCCGCCGATGCCGAAGAGGCCGGAGGCGACGCCCATCCCGACGCCGAGCCCCGCGAATCCTGGCCATACGCCCCAGCCCTCGGCGACGTCGCCGGTGTCGTTCGAGCCGAACACGGCCATCCGCACCGCCGCGGCCACGAGCAGCGCCACGAACATCCAGCGCAGCACGCCCAGAGGCAGCCGCGCGAGCAGCCAGGATCCGGCCACCGCCCCGAGCATCGCCGCAGCCGCGATCACCGCCGCCGGGACCCAGGCGACCTGGCCGGCGAGGGCGTAGCCGAACGCTCCGGCGACCGAGGTCGGAGCGATCGCGAGCAGCGAGGTGGCGGAGGCGCGGCGCTGGTCCATCCCGGCCCAGGCGATCAGCATCGGCACCATCACGATCCCGCCGCCGACGCCGAACGCGCCCGACAGGGTCCCGCCGACCGCGCCGATCAGGGCCAGGACGAGCAGGGCGCGCGGCCGCATGCGCTCGGCCGTCCGACCGGGAAGGGGCGCCTGCGGGGCGGTCGAGTCGGTCACGGCTCCATGCCACCACAGCACCGGGCCGAGGGCGAATCGACGGGCGTCGACCGCGTTCCTGAGAGGACCGGCCCGGCCCGGCCCGCCTCTCTGGCAGTTGCCTGGGCGGGCCGGATCCGACCGTGACGTTCGGCGTCGACGGAGCGTCCTACCTGCATACCCCGCCTGATCGAGCGATCGGGCCCCGAGCGAAAGAGGAGACCATGGCCGAGACCACCGCGACCACCACCCGTCAGACCAGCACCGGATCCGGACGCACCGTGATCGAGGACGGCGTCATCGCCAAGGTCGCCGGCATCGCCGCGCGCGAGGTCCCGGGCGTCCACGCCCTCGGCGGAGGAGCGGCCCGAGCGATCGGCGCCATCCGCAATGCGATCGGCAACGACGACCGCGGCCAGGGCGTCAAGGTCGAGGTCGGCGAGCGCCAGGTCGCCGCCGACATCACCATCGTCGCCGAGTACCCCGCGCCGCTGCAGAAGGTCGCCGAGGACGTGCGCTCCGCCGTCGCCGACGCCATCCAGCACATCGCCGGCATGGAGGTCGCCGAGATCAACGTGACCGTCCAGGACGTCCACATCCCCGAGGACGACACCCAGGAGTCCGACCCGCGCGTCGTCTGACCCGTTCCCCCCGCACCGACGCCCCGG